>JAKLLB010000027.1 GCA_023150345.1 Aquabacterium sp. | reverse complement strand
CCGAGTATTCGACCGACGGACGGTGGCGCCACTGCATGACGCACGCGCCGGTGCCGGTGGACGCGACGGGGCGCCGTACTGTGCGGCTGTTCGGCGGCCGCAAGGCGATTCCGCGCGAGGACAACGGCGGGCTGTGCCAGCCGGAGTCCTGCCCGGAGTACCAGCAGCGGCAGTGCAACCTCACCGGACGCTTCCTGTTCTTCATCCCCGGCATCCGCTCGATCAGCGCCTTCGAGCTGCACACGCGCAGCTTCTACGCGATGAATGCGGCGATCCGCACCTTCGAGACCGTGGCGTTCCTGCGGGGTGGTCGACTGGCCGGTTTCCTGGACCGCCAGGGCACGCCGTTCTACCTGACCAAGCGGCTGATGGACGTGGCGCATATCGATGACCATGGGCGGCCTGTCCGGGTGCCGCAGTGGATCATCGAACTGGAAGCGCCGGTCGACGTGGCGACGCTCATGCGGGAGCAGGACGATCAGGACACCGTGCTCCTGCAGGCCGATGTTGCCGCCCGCGTGCTCCAGGGGCACCGGGAGAACGCTTCTTCGACGCCAGGGCAGGGACCCGAGTCCGTCGACGAACCTGTGGCTGCGAGCGATCCCACGGCAGACGGCATGCCGCCCACGCTGGAGCATGTGCTCGGGCGGCTGGCCGCGATGGGCGTGCCTGCGCAGACCTGGCTGAGCTATGCGGCCACGCGCTGGGGTCCTGGGTGGAAGCTCAATCCGCAAGGGCGGCAGCGGGCGTTCGGCGAGCTGGAGCGCTTCCGGAACGATCCGAAGGGCTACACGGACAAGGTCAACGCCGAACTGCAGCAGGTGGCATCGTGAGCGCGCCGGAACGACCGCAAGGCGGTACCGGTGCGCAACGCGCGGAAGTGCCGCGCATCCCGGATGGGCGTCCGCGAGCGCACGGTCCGCACCTTCAGGCGCATCGCTTGCGGGTGGCGCACCTGTCCGACCTGCACTACGGGCCGCGCCACCTGGAGGAGGCCGATCGCTGCTTCTCGGCGGCCGTGGACCGCGCCATCGAGCTCGCCGTCGATGTGGCCGTGATCTCCGGGGATGCCACCGATCACGCCCTGGACCTGCATGCGCCCGCGGCATTGCGGCTGCTGGCGCAGGTGCGGCGGCTGGCCGACCATTGCCCGGTGCTGATGCTCCAAGGCACGTGGTCGCACGAGCCGCCCGGCACGCTGTCCGTGTTCAGGATGCTGGGAAGCCGCCATCGGGTCTTCGTCGCGGACCGGATCGGTCAGGTGGCGTTGATGGGCAGCGGATCGTCTGGGGACCTGTCGGTGACCGATGCGCCTGCCGCCGACCTTTGGATCACATCCGAAGGCCCGCGATTCGCAGAAGTGCCACCTGGCGCCAGGGCACTTTTCACCTGCATACCCTCGATCAACAAGGCGGCCGTCGCGGCAGCGGTCGGCGCCACCGCTGCCGCTGAGGCCCAGGGCGAGCAGCTGGCCCGGCTGCTGCAGGGCTACGCCGGCATCCACGGCGTGGCCCGTGCTGCCGGCGTGCCGACGCTCGCGGTGTCGCATGGCATGGTCTTCGGCTGCGTGACCGAGCACGGCGTGCCAATGGCCGGGTTCGACCACGAGTTCACCACCGGGGCGCTATTCAGCACCGGCGCGCAGGCCACCTTGCTCGGCCACATCCATCGGCACCAGGCCTGGACCCAAGGGGAGGGCGAGCGGCGCCAGTGCATTGCCTACGCCGGGTCGATCGGTCGCTTCCACCACGGTGAGCAGGGCGACAAGGGGTTCCTGCTGTGGGAATTCGGACCGGACGGGGTGGACTGTTGCCTCGAACCGACTCCTGCGAGACGGACGCTGGACATCGTGTTCGAGGGCCGACCCGACCTGGACCAGTTGAGAGAGGCGGCGAGCGCGCAGGAACTGGCCGGCGTCAGCGTGCGGGTCCGATGGGCCGTGGCCGACGAGGACCGGCACGAGGTGGACCGCGGTGCCATCGAGCGTGCCCTGTCCGGCGCCGCCGATGTCCAGCTCGAAGGGCGGATCGTGCCCGTGGTGCGCACCCGCGCGCCCGGCATCTCGCAACTCTCCAGCCTGGCCGACAAGGTCAGGGCCTGGGCCACGGCGACGGACGTCCACGCGCAGCCGCTGCTGGAGTGCCTGGAACGGGTGACGACGACCGAACCCGAGGACATCGTCGCGGCAGTCCTGGCGATCCCCGATGCCGGTGCCAAGGCACTGGGTGGCCTTGGCCCGGCCGAGAAGGATCCGAGACTGGACCTCTTCGAGACGGCCTGAAACGGCGCCCGAACAGCGCTCGAAGGGCGCCCAGGCCGCTTCACATCCCACCTCGACCATCGCGCCGCGCAGCGGCGCTGGAGGCATGCCATGCAACCTCTCTCACTCAGGCTCCGGGGCTTCCGGGGCATCCGCGACGGCCTGGGGCTGGACGAGCTGACCCTCGATCTGGAGCGGCTGGCCGATGGTGCCGCGCTGGTCGCCATCGCAGGCGCCAACGGCCGCGGCAAGTCCACGGTGATGGACAACCTGCATCCCTACCTGACCATGCCGTCGCGGGCGGCGCAGGCCGGGCCGGGCGGCTTCTCGTACTACGACCAGGTCTGTCTGCCCGAGAACGAGAAGGACCTGCACTGGGTGCACGCCGGGCGCTGCTACCGCTCGCAGGTGGTCATCCGAATGAACGGCCGAACCGCGAGCCGCCGCAGGACCGAGGCCTATCTGCTGATGCTCGATGACGCCGGCACGTGGTCTCCCGCCGCGCTGCCCGACGGCACCGTCTCCGATGGCAAGGTCGAGACCTATGCGCGCTGCGTCGAGGCCATCTGTGGGCCAGCGGACACCTTCTTCACGTCGGTCTTCGCGGCTCAAGGGAAGCGGCAGCTCAGCGCCTACCGCAACGGCGAGATCAAGGCACTGCTGGCCGACCTGCTGGGGCAGGAGGACATCCGCGCGCTCGGTCAGAAGGCGGGCGAGACGGCGCGGCAGTTGAAGGCGGCGCTGGCGGCATTGCGCGCTGAAGCGACCGCGTTCGATGCCGAGCGCCAGCGGTTGGAGGATGACGCCCGTCGATGGCAGGGCGCGGACGAGAGGGTCAAGGCGGCGCAAGCCAGCCGGCAGGCGGCCCATGAACAACGGGAGGCTGCGCGAACGCATGAGGCGTCGTTGATGGCCCTGCAGGAGCAGGCGAAGGCTGTCGAGAGCCGGCGAGCGCAGTTGGTGGAGGAACTGGCGGGCGCCCGTGCCGAGGGTGATCGCACCCTGCAGGACCTGCGCACGCAGGACCGGGAGGCAACGGAGCAACTCGCACGGCTCGACGGTCGTGTGGCGCAGCGTGTCGCGCAGGCCAGGGCGCAGCGCGAACGACTGGAGGCCCGCATCCGGTCCCTGCAGCGGGCGCTGGCGGACGAGGCCGTAGTGGCTCGAGCCGGCCGCCGTCTGCCGCTGGCGACAGAGGTGGTGCGTCGCCGCGAGGACCGCGTGCTGGCGCTTCGCGATGCCGTCCAGGACCTTGCGCGTCGTCGCGATGCCGTCGCAGGGCTTGCGCAGCGACTGGCATCGCTCGAGCGCGAGGCGGGGCAGGCCGCGCTCCAGGCGGAGGACCTGAGTCGCCGCCTGGCCATGAGCAACCGCGTGCCGTGCAGCGGCATGCCCATGCAGGGTCAATGCACCCTGCTGTCGGACGCACGCGAAGCGGCCGCGCTGGCGCCGAGCGCCCAGCAGCGGATTCGTCAACTCGCTGCGGAGCGGGACAGTCTTCGGCTTGAACTGCAAGCCCTGCAAGAGGCGGTGAGCCTCAACGTCGGCGCACCGCAGAGCCTGAGCCGGGCCGAGTGCCAGTCGAGGCGAGCCCTGGCCCGTCAGACGGCCTACGCCGCCTTGGCTGCGCGCGGGGCGGAGATGCGCCAGGCGCGCGCGGGTCGTGTCGATGCGGAGGACGAACTCGCCGCTCTTCCTCCAACTCAAGACCCGGCTGCCGGGGCGGACATCGCGATCGACACCGACTCCGAAGCGGCTGAGCGCCAGCAGATCATCGCCAGCCGCATACGCGTTGCCGAGCGTGTCTTGCTGCTGGAAGCTCAGACAAAGGCGGCCATCCAGCGACTTCAGGCCGCGATCGATGCACTGCCGTCACCGCCGGATGCCGCGCGGCTCGTACAGGCCCGGGCCCAGGTGGAGCGCTGGCAGGGTGTCCTGGATGAGGCGGAGCGCTCGCATCTGGCCGCTGTCCGCGACGCGCAGGCGCTTGCCGCCCTGTCGGCCCAGATGGAGGAGCATGGCCGGAGGCGCGACGCAGCCGCGGCCCGCACGGCACGGGTGGAGCAGGAACTCGCCAACTGGCTGCTGTTCGCCCGTTGCATGAGCAACGATGGCTTGATCGCGCTGGCCATCGACGATGCGGGCCCGACCTTGTCGGGCCTGGTGAACGATCTGCTGCTGGCCTGCTATGGCCCGCGCTTCACGGTGGCCATCGAGACCTTGCAGGAGACGGCCAAGGGCGAGCAGCGCGAGGGCTTCGACATCCGCGTCTACGACGCACAGTCAGGCGAGGATAAGAGCGTCACGGCGATGAGCGGAGGCGAACGGGTCTGGATCAACGAGTGCCTGGTGCGGGCCGTGGCGCTGTACCTGGCGCAGAACACCGGCCGGCGCTACGACACCCTGTTCTCCGACGAGACCGACGGACCGCTGGACCCGGAGCGCAAGCGCATGTTCATGGCGATGAAGCGGCGGGTGCTGGAACTGGGGGGCTATGCGCGGGAGTTCTTCGTATCGCAGACGCCGGAGCTGACGGCGATGGCGGATGCGGTGATCGATCTGGAGGCGATGTCGGCGGAAAAGGATGTTCCACATGACCGTCAGCCAACGCATCGCGGCGAGTGATGTCCTGAGAAGTGTTCTTATCAGGACGTCATTTGATGCACGCAAATCATGAGTTCCCCCGGCCCTTGGCTGACCGGTTTGCTGCAGTTAGCTGCCGGGCAATCCGCACCCGCGGGTGGCCCCGGACGGCCATCACCAGTCACTCAGCAATCCGCCAATCAGCGGACAGTTGCTCGTCTGGAGCCAGGCGGCAGAGGTTGTCGTAACCGCGAGATCCGCGCCACACTGTCCATTGCGTCAAGTGATCCTCATCTGACCTGTTGGTGGAGTCTCCGTGTGCCCGCCGCGGTACAGGTCACTGCCTGGCGAGTCGACTCCAGGCCGCGATGAGCGCATCGGCGGCCTCGTCGATGTCGGCCGCCTGCGTGGTGCTTCCGACAGACAGACGCACGGCACCGCTGGCTCGCGCCGCGTCGATGCCCATCGCCGCCAGCACGCCGCTGACCGCATCGTGCTCGGTGTGGCAGGCCGATCCCACCGATGCGGCCACCCTGTCGGCGACCTGGGCCAGCACGCAACGCCCGCTGACACCGGGGAAGGACACATGCAGCGTGTTCGGCAGCCGCAGTTCCGGATGACCGTTGAGCTGCAGCCCCGGGACACCGTCTGCCAGCCGCGCATGCAAGCGGTTACGCAGCGCCCGCAGTCGATCCGTCAGCGCTGGCAGCTCGGCTGAAGCCAGCGCCGCAGCCGCCCCGAGCGCGACGATCAGCGCCACGTTCTCCGTGCCGGGACGCAGGCCCTGTTCCTGGTCGGCGCCGTGGAGGATCGATCGGAGCGGCGTCCCGGTGCGCACGTACAGCGCACCGATGCCCTTGGGCGCACTGAACTTGTGCCCGGCGATCGTCAGCAGGTCCACGCCGAGAGCGCCGACGTCCACCGGCTGCTTGCCCACCGACTGCGCGGCATCGGTGTGCAGCAGCACCCCGCGCGGGCGCGTGATCGCGGCGATGTCGGCGACCGGCTGCAACGTGCCCACCTCGTTGTTGGCGTGCATCACCGAGACCAGCGCCGTGTCAGGGCGCAGGGCCTGCTCGACGGCCGTCGCTGCAACCCTTCCGCATGCGTCGACAGGAACTACCGACACCGCCCAACCTTGATCCCGCAACGCCGCCGCCGGTGCCGCGACCGCCGGGTGCTCGACCGCGCTGATCACGAGGTGCCGCCTGGATGGACCCATGGCGCGCGCCACGCCGAGCAGCGCCAGGTTGTTCGCTTCGGTGGCGCAGCCGGTGAAGACGATCTCCCGCGGCTGCGCACCGATCAGCGTGGCCACCTGCTCGCGCGCTCGGCTCACCGCCTGGGCCGCCCGGCGACCGTGGGCATGGCTGCTGGACGGGTTGCCGAACTGCGATTGCAGCCACGGCGCCAAGGCGCTGAAAACTTCCGGCGCGACCGGCGTGGTGGCGTTGTGGTCGAGGTAGATCGGGTCGGTCATGGCGCGGATCGGCAGGCGATGATCATTTGCCGTTCATTCTAAAGGCCGTTAGAATGTAGGCCATGAATAACCGCTCCCTCAAGGATCTCTTGTACGAACAGGTCGCCCGGGTCGGCAAGGCGCTGGCCAGCCCGAAGCGGCTCGAAATCCTGGAGATGCTGGCGCAGGGCGAGAAGGCCGTCGAGACCATCGCCGGCGAGGTCGGCATCGACGTCAAGCTGGCTAGTGCGCACCTGAAGGCGCTGAAGGAAGCCCGGCTCGTGCAGGTGAAGCGCGACGGCAAGCGCATGATCTACCGGCTCAGCGGCACCGATGTCGCCCAGCTCGGCGTGACGCTGCGCCAGGTGGCCGAGGAGCACCTCGTGGAATTGCGTCTGGCCCTGCAGCAGCTGATGGCCGAGCCGGAGCGGCTGGCGCAGGTGGGCCGCAAGGAACTGCTGGCGCAGGCCAAGCGTGGCGACGTCGTGGTGCTGGACGTGCGGCCGCCCGAGGAGTTCGACACCGCGCACCTTCCCTATGCGCGCTCGGTGCCGCTGCCCGAGCTGGCGCAACGCCTGGCCGAACTGCCGCGCGACGTGGAGATCGTCGCCTACTGCCGCGGCCCGTTCTGCCTGATGTCCGACGAGGCCGTGAAGCTGCTGCGTGAGCACGGCTACCGCGCCCGCAAGACCTTCGATGGCGTGAGCGAATGGCAGTCCGCAGGGCTGCCCCTGTCTCGCCGCTGATGCGCCGCTGATCGCGAAGGCTCACCCTGGAGGATCGACATGACCTTCACCCTCTTCATCGTCAACGACGCGCCCTACGGCAACGAGCGCGCGTACAACGCACTGCGCCTGGCCGGCGCGCTTGCCTCGCGTGACGGCCAGGCCGTGCGCCTGTTCCTGATGGCCGATGCGGTCGGCTGCGCCAAGAGCGGGCAGAAGGTGCCCGAGGGCTACTACAACGTGCAGATCATGATGGGCAAGGTGGCGCGCAAGGGCGAGATCGGCCTGTGCGGCACCTGCATGGACGCCCGCGGCCTGCGCGACGACGAACTGATCGAAGGCGCCCAGCGCGGCACGCTGGCGCAGCTGGCGGACTGGACCGCCGAGGCCGACAAGGTCCTGGTCTTCTGAGTCCCGGCGATCGCGACCATGGTTCCCGAACTCGGTGTCATCGAGGGCTACTTCGGCCGACCGTGGGCGCACCAGGACCGCAAGCAGGTGCTGACGCGGCTGCGGGAGCTGGGCTACGCGTGGTTCCACTACGCACCCAAGGCCGACGCCTGGCTGCGGCGACGCTGGCCGGAGCGGCACCCGGATGCGGTGCTCGCTGAACTGGCCGATCTGTCGGCGCACTGCCGCGGCCTCGGGATGCGTTTCGGCGTGGGCCTGAGCCCCTACGAGCTCTACCGCGACTTCAGCGGCGATGCGAAGCGTGCCTTCGTCGACAAGGTGCGGTCGCTCGACGCGATCGGCATCGACGACCTCGCGATCCTCTTCGACGACACGCGCGGCGACGTGCCGGACCTGGCTGCGCGTGAAAGCGAGATCGTCCACGCGGCGCAGGCCATCACCCGCGCGAGCCGCGTGCTGATGTGCCCGACCTACTACTCCGACGACCGGATGCTCGATGTCGTGTTCGGTCAGCGCCCAAACGGCTACCTGGAGGACCTTGGGCGTCGGCTCGAGCCCACGGTCCGCGTGTACTGGACCGGCGAGGAGATCTGCGCCCGCGAGTTCAGCCCGGGGCACCTCACGCGCGTAGCCGAAGCGCTCGGCCGCAAGCCGACCCTGTGGGATAACTACCCGGTCAACGACGGGCCGCGCATGTCGCGCTTCCTGCACCTGCGCGGCTTCACGGGCCGGCGCCACACCATCGCCGACCACGTCGCGGGCCATGCCATCAACCCGGCCCTGCAGGCGCACCTGAGCCTGATCCCGGCGGCGACGCTGGTGGTCAGCTACCGCGAAGGCGATGGCTATGCCTACCTGAGCGCGTTTCGCGCGGCCGCGCGCAGACTGGCCGGCGAGCCGCTGGCCACGATGCTGGACGAGGACCTTCATGCGCTGCAGGACCGCGGCTTCGACGCCCTGGGCGATTCGCCAGATGACGAACGTGCACGGCTGCGGGCGCGGTATGCGGCGGTTCAGCACCCGATGGCCGCCGAGGTCGTTCGCTGGCTCGATGGCGCTGACACCGTGGACGGCTGGGTCGAGGACGCCTGAGCACCACACCCCAAGGAGACGAGCATGTTCTTTCGCCAACGCGCCGCGGCGAACGCGACGCTGTCCTATCTCTTCGGCTGCGCCGGCCACCAGATGGCCATCGCCGTCGATGTCGTCGCCGGTGACGAGGACTGGTTCATCACCGAGGCCGCGAAGGCCGGCGCACGGCTGGTGCATGTCATCGACACCCACGTGCATGCCGACCACTTCTCGGGCGGCCCGGAACTGGCGCGGCGCACCGGCGCCACCTACCACCTGCACGAGAGCAACCGGGGTCGCGTGGCCTTCGACTTCGCCGCCCTCACCGACCGCCAGCGCATCGAAGCGGGCAACGTCATCGTCGACGTGATGCACACACCGGGGCACACGCCCGACAGCGTCTGCCTCGTCGTGCGCGACCTGCGGCGCGGCGACGAGCCCTGGTTCGTCATCACCGGCGACACGCTGTTCGTCGGCGCGGTCGGCCGCCCCGACCTGGCGGGCCGGGAGCGCGAGATGGCCGCGCAGCTGCACGACACGCTGCACCAGAAGCTGCTGCGTCTGCCGGCGGAGCTCGAGATCTACCCCGGCCACCAGGCCGGCAGTGCCTGCGGGGCCGGCCTGTCGGGCAAGCCGGCGTCGACGATCGGCTTCGAGAAGCGCTTCAACCCGATGCTGGCCATGGACAAGCCGGCTTTCGTCGACGCGCTGACCGCCGAGATCCCGCCGCCGCCGGCCGACATGGCGCGCATCGTCGAGGCCAACCTGCGCGGCGTGGTGCCCGCTGCCGCGCTGGCCTGATCGATCGAGAGCGCGCCAGGCCCATGCACTTCGGCATCCGCGCCAACCTCGCCCAGTTCCTGCAGCAACTGCTGCAGGTGCTGCTGGTGGGCATGACCATCGGCATGATGCGCAACGTCGTGCCGGCGCTGGCCGAGGGCGAATTCGGCGTGCCGCGTGGGTCGTTCATGCTGCTGGTTGCCTTCGTCGTCGCCTTCGGCTTCGTCAAGGGCGCGATGAACTTCGTCGCCGGCCGCCTGGCCGAGCGGCTGGGCCGCAAGCGCGTGCTGCTGCTGGGCTGGCTGGTGGCGCTGCCGATCCCGGCGCTGATCCATTTCGCGCCGAGCTGGTCCTGGGTGGTCTTCGCCACCGTTTTGCTGGGCATCAACCAGGGCCTGACCTGGTCGATGACGCAGACTGCCAAGCTCGACTTCACGCGCGCCGACCAGCGCGGGCTGGTGATCGGGCTCAATGAGTTCTCGGGCTATGTGGGCGTGGCGCTGGCCGGGGTGGCCACAGGCTACCTCGCGGCGGCACTCGGCCCGCGCCAGGGGCTGCTGTGGTTCGGCGCCGCGGTGATCGGGCCGGCGACGCTGCTGTCGTGGCTGGCCGTCGCGGAGACGCTGCCCTGGGCGCGCGACGAGGTCAAACGTCATGCGTCAGCGTCAGCCACCGCGCTGCGCCCGCGCTACCCCAGTGGCGTGAGCGCGCAGCCCTCGACGCGGGAGATGTTCGCGCTGATGAGCTGGCGCGACCGGCGCATGGCCGCGCTGTGTCAGGCCGGCCTGGTGGAGAAGTTCGTCGACGCGCTGGTCTGGGCCTTCTGGCCGGTCTACCTGCACCAGCGCGGCGTTGACCTGCCCGGCATCGGCTGGATCGTCGGCGTCTACGGTTTCACCTGGGGCGCGGCGCAGTTCTTCACCGGCAGGCTGTCGGACCGACTGGGGCGCCACCTGCTCAACGCCTGGGGCATGTGGATCTGCGGCGCCGGTGTCGCGCTGATGCCGCTGGGTTCGGGCGCGGCCTGGTGGAGCTTGTCGGCCGCCGTCGCCGGCCTGGGCATGGCGATGCTGTACCCCAACCTCAGCGCCGCCGTGGCGGACATCGCGCATCCGAACTGGCGGGCCTCGGCGATCGGCATCTACCGCTTCTGGCGTGACCTGGGCTACGGCATCGGCGCGCTCGGGCTCGGTCTCGCCGCCGCGCTGGGCGGCCGTCTGGAGACGGCCTTCTGGTTCGTCGCCGTAGCGATGCTGGCTTCCGGTGCGGTGCTGTTTCGATGGGGCGAGGAGACGCACCCCCGACTCAATCCTGCGACCTGACTCAGTCCTCAACCTCTGGAGACAAGCGTGATCACACGCCGAATGACACTGACCCTCGCGCTCGCCGCAGCAGCCTTCGCGCCGTTGGCGGCACATGCGCAGGCCGACAAGGCCACCCTCAACGCGCTGGAAGGCTACTTCGACTTCGTCGATGCAAACGCCGGCACGATCCTGCCCGAACAGATCCCGGCCGAGGACTACAGCAAGTTCCATGTGCTCGACGTGCGTGACGCGGGCCAGTTTGCCAAGGACCACATCCCCGGCGCTTTGAACATCGAATGGCGCCAGGTCTTCGCGCAGCGAGCGAAGCTGCCGAAGGACAAGACCATCCTCATCTACTGCAACACGAGTTCCTTTGCCGCCCAGGTCGCGATGGCGCTGCGCATGGATGGCTTCGAGAACGTGCGCTTGCTATACGGCGGCTACAACGAGTGGAAGGCACGCGGCGGCATGGAGGCCCACGCGCGCGCGAGCAAGAAGAGCTGAAGCTTGAGGGTCGTGTGCGCGCGTTCGCGTGATCCGGCCGACGTTTGCGGTGCATCGGCCGCTCAGCGACGGCCGCACTCGCCGTGACGATCGTGGCCATCTCGGCGGGTGGCACGCCGGCCATGTCTTACCGCGGCACCGGGGCCGCTCTTGGGCTTGCGGTTTCTTTGGCCCTGCACGCGCTGCTGTTCGTCGTGATGGCCGGCCACCTGTCGATGCGCAAATCGGACCGGCCGACCGACGAGCCGACGGTCATCCAGCTGAAGTTGCTGCCGCCGCCCGAAGCAGTCGATCGAGAGCCGCCGACTCCGGCACCGGCCCTTGAACCACCGGCTCTGACTCTGCCGACCATCGCGGCACCAGAAGTCGTACTGGTGCCTCCGCCGGAAGCGCTTCGACAACCTGCCACGATGGCGGCTCCGCCTGCACCCACGGCCGAGGAGTGGGCCTTTGCCGGCCGGTACACGCTCAAGAACAGCAAGGCCTACCGCTACACCTGGGGGCAGCAGGTCCGCAGCATGATGGGCACCGTCGTCGAAGGACCCGACCAGGGCATGGTGCGCTTCCGGGTGGAGATCGCTCCCGACGGTTCGCTGGCCAGCCTCGACACCTTGTGGTCCACGTCGCCGGTTGCAGAGCGGCTGGCCCGCCAGGCCATCGCAAACATGCCGCGCTGGCCCGCCACGCCAACGGGCCGGCCGTTGGTCTTCGAGAAGACCGTCTCGTTCACGCCGTTCGCGTCGGACGGTCCACCGCTCTACAAGGACGATTGCCTGCCCGACCCGCCGGTGTTCAGAAACCCGTTTGCCTGGGACGGCAAATCGGTCAGCGAGCCCGCCGCCGCCAAGCCGATCGAGAAGCCGGATCCCCAGGCGATGGAGGATTGCCTCAAGCAGCTGCCGCAGGACTCGATCGAAGCCGAGACCGCACGCGACCGGCGCCTGATGGACCAGTGGGGCTGGGGCGCCAGCCAGCCCGCAAGGTACATGCTGGGACTTCCGGACATCGCCGCATCTCCTGGGGCCGTCGAACCAGCCAGGTGCCTCGGTCGCGCAAGGCTAGTCAATCATGCCCCAGCCCGATGCGGCGGCCAGAGCGACCACGATCACGGGTGATTTCCTGGCATAGACGGGTAGCCCGAAAGCCGCCAGCGCCAGCCGCTCAGCGCGGCTGGAACATGATCATGCCCATGCCTGCCAGCGCAACCGTAACGCCGGCCACATCCGATGCCGTCGGCCTGGTGCCATCGACGGCCCAGAGCCAGATGAGCGCCACGCCGATGTAGACGCCGCCGTAGGCCGCGTAGACCCGGCCGGCCGCTGTCTCGTGCATCGTCAGCAGCCATGCGAAGAGCGCGAGGCTGACGGCAGCTGGCACCATCAGCCAAGTACTCTTACCCTGCTTGAGCCAGAGGTACGGCAAGTAGCAGCCGACAATCTGGGCCAACGCCGTGGCGATGAACAGGGCAAGGGTCTTCATTGACTCTCCGGGCTGTGGGCGCTCAGTGTGAGTGCCGGTGGTGTTCGTCCGGGAAGTGCTCGTGCGTGTGCGCCATAGGCGCACGTTGATGGCGATGGGTGTGCCGAACCGGCTGAGCATCGCCCAGCGGGTGGTGGTTATGGTGCACGTCGTGTTCGTGCTCATGTTCATGTTCCATCGCTTCGTGCCGGTGCGGATGCTCGTGCCGCTCGCTCAGGTGCAGCCAGACCCCCAGCGCCATCAGCGCACCAGCGACCAGCAGCCCCGGCGTCACGGGTTCCCCGAGCAGGCCGACAGCCAGGACGGCGCCGAAGAATGGCGCCACTGAGAAGTAGGCCCCGGTCCGCGCCGTGCCCAGGCGGCGCAGCGCAAGTACGAACAGCGTCAGGCTGATGCCATAGGCGAAGAAGCCCAGCACGGCCGAACCCGCGAGCAGGCCGGGCGACGGCAGACTTGCGCCCAACGCCAGCGCGATGGCGAGGTTGACCGAACCCGCGGCCAGGCCCTTCACCATCGCCACCTAGGTCGCATCGGCGTGCGACACCCTGCGCGTTAGGTCGTTGTCGATGCCCCAGGCGAGGCAAGCGCCCAAAACCGCGACGGAGGGCCAGAAGGCACCGAACTGCGCGTCGCCGGGCCAGCTCAGCACCAGGGCGCCCGCGACGATGGCGAGCGTCCCGAGCGCGATGCGGCGATCGAAGTTTTCCTTGAAGGCGAACCAGGCCAGCAGCGCCGTGAAGACACCCTCCGCATTGAGCAGCAGTGACGCGCCCGAGGCGGGCATGCCCGAGAGACCGAACATCAGCAGCACCGGCCCGACCACGCCGCCCGAAAAAGCACGGCACCGATCAGCCAGGGCCACTCGGCCGTGGCCAGCTGCGCCGATGGTGTGCGCCGATGGTGTGCGCCGATGGTGTGCGCCGAACCAGCGGCAGCGTCGCCAGTCCCAGACCCGAGCCTAGGTAGAGCAAGCCTGCCAGCATCCACGGCCCCATCCCGGTCATCAGGGCCTTGGCGAGTGGAGTACCGGCACCAAAGAGTAAGGCAGCAAGCAGGGCCGCGCCGACGCCGGCTGGCAGCCGGCGGACCGACGGGTGTTCGGGCGAGTTCACGCGCGCAGCATCTCCCTCCCTCAGCGGGCGACGAGGTCGGCCACCAGCCGAGCCTTGAGCGCGCGTTCGCGAATCGCTGGCTCGGGATCAGCGGCCCACTCGAAGCTGCTCTTCCAGGCCCACACGACGCCGTCGATCCGGACGAAGCGAACCTCGCCGGCCTTGCCCTCGACGCTGGTGGTCTTGCGCTGGCCCTCGAAATCGAAGGCGATCGTGTGCGCGCCGGGCTTCAGCTTGGCCCGGATCATCGTGTCCGGCAAGGTCTCCACCGCGGGGCCGTCATCCACCTGGACCTTCACGAAGTTGCGTCCATCCGACCAGTTGCGGCGCACCACGTACACAGTCAGCGCGCCTGGATCGGCCGAGAAGCGTTTCGCTTCTGCGTCAGCGTTCAGGCTCGGCGCTGGGGCCTTGGTGCACGCGATCACGCGCCCCTTGTTGGTCTTGTGGCAGTACGGAGCCTCTGCGGTGGGGTCCGGTGCCGGTGGCGTTGCACAACCGGCCAGCAGGACGGCCGCGAAGGTGATCGGGGCAAGAAGCAGTCTTCGGACGCGCATGGTGATCACTTCAGGGTGAACCGCGCCGTAGCGGGTTTGCCGTTGATCGTCACCACGGCCACCGCCTTCGTGCCCGGGCCGACCTTGTAGCTGCCGGTGGCTTCCAGCTTGTCGCCGGCAGGCTTCAGTTCAACCTCCTGCTTCTCGGTGCCGGTCAGCAGCGTCACCTTGGCACTGGCCTTGGAGACGTCGGCCGGCTTCCCGTGGTCGCGCAGGTACAGCTGGAGGGTCGTGGCCTTGGCGACGAGTTCATAGTCCATGTCCTTGACTTCGACGACCACGCCGCCGTGCATCGGCTTGTGCTCATGGGCGTGGTCGTGCTTGTCGTCAGCGGCAAAGGCCGAGCCTGCGAGAGCCAGGGCGAGCGAAGCGAGAACGGTGGGTGTCTTCATGGAAGTCCTTTCGGAGTTGTGTGTGTAGGCAGGGAACGGGTCAGAGGGCCTCGGCGTCCTTGTCGTCCAGCAGCGCTTCGGCCGGCTTGCGCCCGAAGAGCCAGAACATCGCGGGCGTGAGGAAGGTGTCGAGCAGCGTCGAGCTGATGAGGCCGGAGAAGATCACCACGGCCACAGGGTGCAGCACCTCGGTGCCCGGTCGCTCGGCTTCGAACAGCAGCGGCGCCAGCGCAAAGGCCGTGACCAGGGCCGTCATCAGCACCGGGCTGAGCCGTTCGAGCGAGCCGCGCACGATCATCTTCGTGTCGAAGGCCTCGCCCTCGAAGCGCATCAGGTTGATGTAGTGGCTGACCTTCAGGATGCCGTTGCGCACCGAGATGCCAGCCAGCGTGATGAAGCCCACCAGCGCGGCCACCGACAGCGGCTGGCCCGAGAGCCACAAGCCGATCACCGCGCCGACCAGGGCCAGCGGGATGTTCACCATGATCAGCGCCGACAGGGTGGTGGACTTGTAGCGGCTGTAGAGCACCACGAACATCAACGCCAGCGACACGATCGACAGAAGGCCGACCAGACGAGAGGCCTCCTCCTGTGCCTGGAACTGGCCGCCCAGCGTGATGAAGTAGCCCTCGGGCAGCTTCGTCTCCGCGACGTTCTTGCGGATGTCGGCCACGATCTCCGACAGCGCGCGCCCGGAGGCATTCGCCGACAGCACGATGCGCCGCTTGCCATCGTCGCGGCTGATCTGGTTCGGGCCGTCGCCGTCCTCGATCGAGGCCACCTTGGACAGCGGGATGCGCCCGGTCGGGGTCTCGATCAGGATCTGGCTGAGCCCCTCGATCGAACGGGCCGACTCCGGCAGTTTGACCACCAGCGCGAAGCGCCGACCGCCCTCGACGATCTGGGTGATCTTCTCGCCCTCGACCAGGCTTTGCAATGTGGCGAGCACCTGCGGTGCCGGCAGGCCGTACTGGGCCGCCGCCGCGTAGTCCACGCGCACCTTGATCTGTGGCGCGAGCACCTGCTTCTCGATCTGCAGGTCGGCGATGCCCGGTATCGCGGCCAGTCGCTGGCGCAAGGCATCGGCCTGACCGCGCAGCGCATCCAGGTCCTCGCCGTAGATCTTGACCGCGATCTGCGAGCGCACGCCGGAGAGCATGTGGTCGATGCGGTGCGAGATCGGCTGGCCGATCTCGATGGCCGCAGGGAGGTTCGCGAGCTTCGCCCGGATGTCCGCCTTGACCTCGTCCATCGACCGCTTGAGCTCTGCGGTCGGCACGATGCCGACGTCCAGCTCGCTGACGTGAACGCCCTCGGCGTGCTCGTCCAGTTCGGCCCGGCCGCTGCGACGCCCGACGTGCGTCACCTCGGGTACTTGGCTGACCAGCGTCTCGGCCTGGCGTGCGACCGCCGAGCTTTCCGAAAGCGTGACGCCGGGGTTCAGGCGCAGGCCGATCAGCAGGGTGCCTTCGTTGAACGGCGGCAGGAACGTCGTCGGGAAGAACGGCACGGCCGCGGCGGCGGTGACCACCGCGATGCCGGCGGAAGCGAGCGCGGCCTTCGGACGGGCCAGCACGGCCTGGAGGCTGCTGCTGTAGCGGGCCTTGAGCCAGGCAAGCACTTTCGTGTCGCCGTGGTCGAGATTCTTCATCCGCGGCAGCAAATAGAAGCTCAGTACCGGCGTGATCGTCACCGACACCACCAGCGAGGCCAGCGTGGACACGATGAAGGCGATGCCCAGCGGCACGAACAGCTTGCCTTCCAATCCCGGCAATGCGAACAAGGGGATGAAGACCAGCACGATGATCACCGTCGCATACAGGATCGCGGAGCGGACCTCCATCGTGGCGTGGGCGACGACCTCCAGCGGATGAAGGCGCGAGTGCGGGTGCTTGGCGCGGTCTTCCTTTAAGCGCCGCAGCACGTTCTCGACACCGACCACCGCGTCGTCCACGAGCCCGCCGATGGCGATGGCCAGGCCGCCCAGCGTCATCGTGTTGATCGACAGCCCGAAGTAGCGGAAGACCAGCGCGGTGATGAAGATCGACACGGGAATCGCGGTGAGCGCGATCACCGTCGGCCGCAGCGTCCCGAGGAAGAAGAACAGGATCGCCGCGACAAAGACCGACGCGCCGATCAGCTTGCCCTGCAGCGTGGTGATCGACGCCTCGATGAAGCTGGCCTGGCGGAAGGTGACGCGGGGCGCCTCCATGCCGGCCGGCAGCGAGGCCTTGAGCCCTGTCAGCGCTTCCTCGATCGACTTCGTCAGCGCGATCGTGTCGGCGGTCGGCTGCTTCTGGACCCCTAGGATCACGGCAGGCTTGCCTTCGAAGCCGGCATCACCGCGCTTGATCGCTGCGGCGAACGTGACTTCGGCGATCTGGCGCAGCAGGATGGGCTGACCCCGGTTCGCACCGATTGCCAGGTTCTTCAGGTCATCCAGGCGCGACGTCCGGCCGAGGTTGCGGATGAGGTACTCGCGGCCATTGAGCTCCAGGAAACCCCCGGAGGTGTTCGCGGAAAATCCCCTTAGCGCTGCTTCCAGCTGGTCGTGCGTGATGCCGAGTTCGGCCATGCGCGCCGTGTTGGGCTGCACCTGGAATTGCCGAACCTCGCCGCCGATCGGGATCACCTGCGCGACGCCGGGCACCGACAGCAGGCGTGGCCGCAGCACCCAGTCGGCGTACTCGCGCACGGCCATCGGGCTGATCTTCTGCGGATCGACCGGAATGGCGATCTGCATGATCTCGCCCATGATCGAGCTGATCGGCCCCATGCGAGGCACCACGCCTTCGGCCAGACCTTCCTCCATCGATGCCAGCCGCTCGGCGACGAGCTGCCTCGCGCGGAAGATGTCGGTGCTCCAGTCGAAGGTGACGTAAAGGAAGGACAGGCCGGCTGACGAGGTGGAGCGAACGCTCTCCACGCCGGGCAGCCCGTTCATCGTCGTCTCCAGCGGGAAGGTGATGAGCTGTTCAACCTCCTCGGCGGCCATGCCGCCGGCTTCCGTCATGATGGTGACGGTCGGCTTGTTGAGGTCGGGGAACACGTCCACCGGTGTTCGGGACAGGGTGAACGCGCCGTACGCCATCAGCACCACGCTGGCGATGATCACCAGCAGGCGGTTCGTCAGGCTGTTGTCGAGGAGCCACTTGAACATCGGGGGCTCCTCAGCGGACCTGGTTGATCAAGGTCGCACCTTGCGTGGCGACCCGATCACCGGCTTTCAGGCCGGAGGTGACGGCAATGCTCACGCCGTCCAGCGGCTCCACGGTCACCGTGCGTGGTTCGAAGCGCTCGGGCGCAGTCTTCACCCACACGATGGTCTGGTTCGCCGGGTTCTTCATCAGCGATGCCACCGGCACCGCGATGCCCTTGACCAGTTCCTTGCCCTGGACGAAAACGCGAACCGGCTGGCCGACGGCCAGAGCGGTGAGGGCTTTGCCCTGCGCGCGGAAGGTCAGCGGAAGCGCCTGCTCGCGCAGGCTGCGGGCGGCGCCTACAAAGGCGAGCGGCACCCGCTCGCTGCCGACCGCGAGGGTCGCCCGCCCGATGCCGGCAGCGACCGCGGGGTCAAAGGCCACGGCTTCGATGTGCAGGCGCTGAGGATCGACCACTTCGAAAACCAGTTCGCGTGCATCGACCACTTGGCCGGCGACGACGTGGGCCGAGGCGATCACGCCAGAGACCGGCGCGACCAGGGCCTCGCGCGTTGCCAGCCCCGTGCCGACGGCAGCAATGCGCTCGGCCAGACTCAGCGCCTCGCTCTCGGCCGCCTCGATGTCCTTGCGCGGCACGGTATCGGAGAGCTCCTTCAGGCGCGCAACACGCTTGTCGGCCAGGGACTTCGCGGCGCGCAGCTCGGCCAGCTGCGCGGCCTGGTTCGAGCGCTCGATCGGCGCGGCCGACGGAACGACGTAGGCCAGAACCTCGCCCTTGCGCACCGTCTGGCCTGCGGTCGGCAACCCGCGCGGTCCCGGTTCGACGCGGCCGGCGTTCAGGGGTTGCACCTTGCCGCCAGCGTTCGGGTCCATCACGACCTTGCCGTTCAGCTCGAACGAGCGAGGCAGTTCCGCAGCCTCGGTGAGCAGCGTGCGGATGCCGAGCTGGCGCTGCGCCGGCTTGGGCAGAAAGACGCCACCGTCCGGCAAGCGTTGCGGGCCGTTGGCGCTGGGCGCCGCGGCGGCGCCGCCGTGGTCATGGCCTTCACCGGCATGAACAGGCCGCGCGCCGGCCAGGATGAGCATCAGGGCTGCCAGCGGAGTAGCCGCGAGCGCCGAGAACGTGCGGATGCGATTCGGCTTCATGCGGGGGCTCCGGCGCGGGATTGACGGTTGGCCGCAACGCGGCGGACGACTGCGATCAGGACGGCCACCGCGGCGATGGCGCCTGCGGCCCAAGCGGCGTACTCCTGCCAGCCGTGCGCATGTGCGGACTCGTCGGCATGCGCCTCCTCGTGGAGATCGAACTCGCCAGCCAACAGATCGGCCTCCGTGCCAGCCGTCACCGTGGCCGTGACGGGCAGGACGCCCGGCTTCGGCTCGGCTGCCAGCGCGACTTCGTAGGCGCCCTCGTGCTTCTCGGCCTTGAGCTTGGTGCCGGCGATCTCGATCTCGATCTGGGCATCGGTGACCGGGCTGTTGTCGGCGGCGCGGTCCAGGTACAGGGTGATCTGCTTGCCATTGAGCACGCCCACCAACTCGAAGGTCTCCGAGGCGGCCGCAAAGCGGGGCAGAGCGGGTCCGGCCGCCGCGGGAGCGGCTTCGCCATGGTCGTGGCCCTCGCCGGCGTGAGCCGGCGGGGACAGCAAGGCAGCCGTGGCGAGGCCAAGCGCAGCGATGAAGGATGTCAGTCTCATGGTGAAGATTCGCAAGAGGAGGTGGTTGTTCGGTTCGTTCGTCACTGCGGCAGCAGCCCCAGCGCCTGGCGCCAGGCGGAGATCGCGGCGGCCAGCTCGATGCGACTGCGCGCGGCCTGCCGTTCGGCCTCGTTGGCCTCTGCGTCGATGCGCAGCCGGGTCGGCAGGTCGGTCTCGCCCAGCCGGAAAGACTTCTCGAAGAAGCCGCGTGTTTCGCGTGCCAGCGTCGCCCGGCGCTCGGCCGCTGCCAGCTGGACCCGCGCCGCGTCGACCCTTGCCACGGCGGCGTCGCGCTCGGACTGCAAGCGCGCGCGGTCGAGCGCAAGCTGGGCCCGGGCCTCGGCAGCATCGGCACGCGCGCTGGCCACTCGGCTGTCATGTCTCGGACCGCCACCGAACGGAATGCGCACGGCCAGTGTCAGCGTCTGGCCGTATCGCTCGCCCGACGCCCCGCGGTCGCGCGTCGTTGCCAGGGTCAGTTCGGGGTTCGAACGCGACTGCGTGGCAGCCAGCACGGCGGTGCGCTCGGCGGCGCTGGCGCGATCCTGCAGCTCCGCGATCGCCGGATGGGTGCCCGCCTCGGTCGCGGCGGGCTCGGGCTCGGCAGCAGCCATCACTGCGGGGGTTATCCCCATCGGGCTCCCCGACAAGGCCTTGACCTGCTGCAGCGCCGCCGTGGCCGCAGCCTCGGCCTGCGCCAGTCCCGCCTCCGCCGCGGCCACGGCGCCATCGGCCTGGTGCTGGTCGGCGCGAGCGAGCTCACCGGACCTGGCGCGGCGCGAGACGTCGGCGGCGAGCTTGCGTGCGTTGTCGAGCTGCCCGCGCGCGATCTCGACATCGACGCCGGCACGCTGCCAGTTCCACCAGGATTCGCGGACCGCTGCGGCCAGGCGAACGCGGGCAGCCTGGGCACGGCTTTCGACGGCGGCTGTCTCGGCCTCCGCGAGCGCGCCGCTGCTGCGGCGTTCGCCTGGAAGCCACAACGGCACGGCGAGACCGACCTCGAGTTCCCGGGCGCCGTCGTTGCGGGTGAGGCGGTCGGTCCTGTGGCTTGCCTCAAGCGCAGGCGGCTCGGGGGTCCAGGCTTCGGCCGCACGGCGCTGCGCCTGCGCCGCTTCCCGGCGGGACTGCAGCGCCAGCGCCTCGGGTTGACGTGCCCAGGCCGCCTCGAAGAGTTCCTTGAGGCCGGGCGTGCCAGGTCCGCCATGCGTCGGGGCTGCTGGTGCCTGCGCCACTGCGCCGGCAGCGGCCCCGGCCAGTACGGCGGCAAGCAGTGCCTGCCGCATGCCGATCGTTGTTCGTGTTCTCGGATGCATCCGATGCTCCAGTGTCAAAAGGGGGGGAACACGGGAGACCGGCGAGCCGCGACCAATTCAGTCGCGCCGACCCGAACGAGTTGCCGAGGGCGAGCTACGGCAACGCGCTCAGGCGCAGACGAGGTTCAGGAGGAGAACGAACCCGCCTCGCCGATCAGGCGAGGCGTGCCCACTGAGGGCGTTCAGGTTGGGCTGCCGCCTGGGCAGCGCACGGTGCATCGCCGGCGGGAGTCGGGGCGGCCGTGGCGCGGTCGTGCGCAGTGGTGACGAGCGACACCAACATGCCTGTGCACTGACCATGGCAATGGCCGCAGTCTGCGTCAGGCGTCGAGGTGGCGCCTTCGTCAGCACCCGACTGATCGGACACATCCGCCGATGCAGGCGCATGCCCGTGATCGGCGTGATCGTGGTGCCCGACATGGTCCGCTGCCGCACCCGATTCATGGGCGCAGTAGTCCGCCACTGCCGCCCAGGACATCTGGGTGGGCAGCAGAACCAGCAACAGAATGGCGAGCCAGCGGCGCATGAAATCAGAGTGTAGCGGCTACAGGGTTGACCGCGGGCATGCGAGGCCAAGCGGAGGCGTGAAGGACATCACCACCGCCCGGCGCGGACGCGTGCCACGTTGTCGTTCATCCAGCGGCGGATCGCGTGCACGAAAAGCCATCGCTTCGGTCCGCGCAGGTTGGTGCCATGCCAGGCATAGAACGAGTCGGGATCGTCGAAGGTCCCGAAGTCGTCGACGATGCCCTCCTTCTGGATGAAGGTGTCCTGGCCACGCCACTCGACGTCCGGCGCCGACAGGTCCCGGGTAGCGGCGCCGAAACCGCAGAAACGTCGCGTACCACGGAATCGGCGTTGCAGGCTGCGAAGGTACTGCGCGTCGAGGATGAATCCCTCGAGACAGACCCATCGCTCCTCGAACCAGACCTCCACCCAACTGTGGATGATGCGCCGTGGCGCGAGGACATACGCAACGCCGGTGATCGCGCCCTTCTGGAGCGCCTTGTCGATGGTGAAACCGTGGAAACGGCACGGCACGCCGACGCTGCGCAGCAAGGCCATCAGCAGCGTGCCCTTGGTGTTGCACTGCCCACTGCCGTCGGCCAGCACGCGGGATGCCGGCAGATCGTCCGCCTCGTTGTAGCCGAATGAAATCTCGTCGCGGACGAAGTCGTAGACCGCGCCGATCCGCTCGCGCATCGGCAGCACGCGCCACCCCCGTTCGGCGACAAGCCGCTCGATGTCGGGATGTTGGGTGTCGAGCAGCGGCGTGCTGCGAAGCAGTGGCAAAGGTGCGTCGGACATGACTCGATCTGGGTGGCTCCAGGCGGCGACAGCCGCATTTCAGACCCTGAAGCCACTACTGGGTCAAGTCCGCCGCCGGCCGATCTCGGCCGGCGCGTGTGCGCGCGTCGGACTGCGCTCAGTGGCGGTTGGACGGATCGCGCCCGACGTAGGCGACGGCGGATTTCGCGCCGAAGCCCGGCGGCGCGATCTGGGCGAGGTCGACGCCACGCCGGTCCAAGCCATTGAAGGTCCATGCGAACTGCTGTCCGGCGTCGCCGCGGAAGGCGACCGTCTCGCCGTAGGCGATGTTCGGGCGCGGGGCCTGCGCCAGTTCGACGACACGAGCCGCGCTCGACACGGCGGCTGGCTGGCCGTAGATGGATTGGCCGTTCATGAAGGTCTCGCCAGCCGCGAAGCCGACGGCAGGCGCGGCCGCCACGACCAGCACGGCCGACAGGCGCAGAAGGGATGACGAAGGTGATTGCATGAGTTCCTCGTGGTGGTGTGATCGGCTTTCACTCAGCCGCATGCCTCGATGGCATGGCCACGGACTCTAGAAATCGCCTGGCAACAGTTTCGGAACCGGCAGATGACAGTTCGGTCATCTGGCCCGAGGCCTGCGCCGGCTCAGTGAGCGCCGTGAACGTGGCGCCGCTTCGCCGGGGCCGCGGGCGCGGCGGCGGCCCCGTCGAGGCCGTTGAGGATGCCGCAATCCGCCAGGGCGTGGGGCGCCGCGCACCGCGCGCGCAGTGACTTCAGATCCTTCTCCAGCGCTCGCAGCTCGCGAATGCGGTGCGCCACATGGCCGATGTGTTCGTCCAGCAGGGCGTTGACCTCGCCGCAATCCTGCGCGGGCGACTCGCGTAGTGCGATGAGGGCTCTGATTTCGTCGAGCGTCATGCCCAGGTTGCGGCACTGCCGGATGAAGGCGAGCCGCTCGGCGTGCGCCGGCAGGTAGACGCGGTAGTTGTTGTCCGCCCGGGCCGGCGGCGGCAGCAGCCCCTCGCGCTCGTAGAAGCGGATCGTCTCGACGGGTGTTCCGGTGGCCTCGGCCAGGGCTCCGATCTTCATGGCTGCAATCCTTCGACTTCCCTGATCAGGACAGGGACTTGACTCTACACTGGCTACAGGGTTTGCAATGAGGCAAGGTCAACGAGGATTCTTGCGATGAGCCATTCCCATGCCGAAGGCGGCAACACACACCGGCACCATCACGACGATGGTCATGCCCACGCCCATGACGCCCGGCACATCGACCCTCCGGCGCAGGTGAAGGAAGCCGCGTGCGCGGACGACGGTTGCGGCGCCTGCGCCATGCCTGCGACGCCGCTGCAACGCGGCGACCCATCAGCGCGGGGGCGCAGTTTCCGGATCGCGACGATGGACTGCGCGGCCGAGGAGGCCGAGATCCGGCGTACCCTTGATGGCATGCCAGGCATTCGCGGCCTGCGATTCCAACTGGGCCAGCGGGTGCTCACGATCGATGCCGACGAGTCGTCGATCGCACCTGCGCTGGCGGCCGTGCGCAAGTCCGGTTTCGACCCGCAGCCGATCGCCGGCGGCGAATCAGAGGCCGGCCATGCGGCGGGCGACGGTCATGATCACGAGGTCGTGCGAGGCCAGGTCCCCAAGTTGGCCGGGGCGCTTCTCCTGGCCATCGGCGCCGAGATCATCGGCTACTTTGCGCCCGAGACCATGGTCTGGCGGGGGGCGGGACTTGCCGTGGCGGCCATTGCGATCTGGCTCGCCGGCTTCGACGTCTACAAGAAGGGTCTGACGGCGCTGCGGCACGGGCGGCTGAACATCAACGCGCTGATGACCGTGGCCGTGACGGGCGCCTTCGCGATCGGCCAGTGGCCGGAAGCCGCGATGGTGATGGCGCTGTACGCCATCGCCGAGGCGATCGAGGCCAGGGCCGTGGACCGCGCGCGCAACGCCATCAAGGGCCTGCTGGCGATGGCACCGGAGCAGGCATCGGTTCGCCAGGCCGATGGCAGCTGGGCGACGCTGCCCGTGGGTCAAGTCGCGGTTGGCGCTCTGCTGCGGGTGAAGCCGGGGGAGCGCGTTCCGATGGACGGCGTCGTCCGCTCGGGGCAGACCAGTATCAATCAGGCGCCGGTTACCGGCGAGAGCATCCCCGTCGACAAGGCGAGCGGGGATCCGGTCTTTGCCGGCACCATCAACGAGTCGGGGACATTCGAGTTCGAGGTCACCGCACTGGCTTCGAATTCGACCTTGGCGCGCATCATCCACGCCGTGGAGGAGGCTCAGGCGACCCGGGCGCCGACGCAGGGCTTTGTCGACAGGTTTGCGGCGATCTACACGCCGGCGGTGTTCGTGATCGCCGTGGCAGTAGCACTGCTCGGCCCTTGGCTGCTCGGCTGGACGTGGCTGCAAGGCGTGTACAAGGCCCTCGTGCTGCTGGTCATCGCATGCCCCTGCGCGCTGGTGATCTCCACGCCGGTGACGATCGTCAGCGGCCTGGCAGCCGCAGCGCGCCGCGGCATCCTCATCAAGGGCGGCATCTACCTGGAAGAGGCGCGCAAGCTCAAGGCGATTGCGCTCGACAAGACCGGCACCATCACCGAGGGCAAGCCGCGGCTGGTGGACTGGTCCGTACTCAATCCGGCAACCGATGCAGCGAATGCCGAGCACATGGGCTTCGTGCTGGCCAGTCACTCGGACCACCCAGTGTCTCGCGCCATCGCCGCGGGGCTCAAGTCCAACAGCGTGCAGGCGCAGAACTTCAAGGCGCTGGCTGGTCGCGGGGTGCAGGCCGACATCGCCGGCAGCACCTATGTGCTGGGCAACCACCGGCTGATCGAGGAGCGTGGCCAGTGTTCGCCGGACCTCGAGGCGACCTTGCGCACCCATGAGGAAGCCGGCCGCACCGTCAGCCTGCTGGCCTCCGACGCCGGCCCGATCGCCTTGTTTGCCGTTGCCGACACGATCAAGGATTCGTCTCGTGAAGCCGTCTCAGCGCTGAAGGCCCTGGGCATCACACCGGTGTTGCTGACGGGCGACAACCAGGCCACGGCCACGGCCATCGCGCAAGAAGCCGGCATCGATGAAGCGCGCGGGAACCTGCTGCCCGAGGACAAGCTCGAAGCGATCAAGGCACTCCAGGCAGAGCACGGTCCGACCGCGATGACCGGCGACGGCATCAACGACGCACCAGCGCTGGCGCAGGCCGACATCGGCGTGGCGATGGGGGCAGCCGGCACCGACACCGCGATGGAGGCGGCGGATGTGGTGGTGATGAACGATGACCTGCGCCGCATTGCCGAGACGGTTCAACTGTCCCGCTCCACACATGTCGTGCTGTGGCAGAACATCACGCTGGCTCTGGGCATCAAGGCTGTGTTCCTGGTGCTCGCGGTCTTCGGCAGCGCGACGATGTGGATGGCGATCTTCGCCGACATGGGGGCCAGTCTCCTGGTGGTGGGCAACGGGCTTCGGCTGCTCAAGAAGGGGGGGAAGGCGGTATGACACCGGGGTCGGTCCTGGGCGCTGCTTTGGAGGGAGCCGTCTGTGAATGCTCTTCTCCGCCGGCCGCCTGTCGAGGTGGCCATCCCGTGGCCATGAGGGACGAGCAAATGCCGATGCCTCGTCCCTGTATCTATCCCACCAGATTCCGAGCATCTGCTCGGCAATGAGGAGTCAGAAAGTGGATTGTCCCGTGTGCAAGACCGAGCGCCTGTCGATGATGGAGCGTCAGGGCATCGAAATTGACTACTGCCCCAAGTGCCGTGGCGTCTGGCTCGACCGCGGTGAACTCGACAAAATCGTCGAACGCTCGGCCATGGAATCGACTGCGACGGCTCCCCTTCCGATGCCCGCCGCACCGCAGTTCCCTTCAGCGACACCCGAGCACGGCCACGGAGGTCACCGCTCGCGGCATGACGACCGCTACGCCAGTGGTCACAAGCGCAAGTCGTTTCTGCGAGATCTCTTCGATTGAACGCCGGGTCCGCGAACCCATGCCATTGACCGAGGCCTGCGAGCGATGACACACGCACCTGCGGGTCTTGCCGCACCACGCGCCGCGAGGACTGCCCGGCGCGGGCACTGGTGGCGCCTCATGGGTGCCGCTGCTTTGCTGCTTTCGCTGGACCAGATCGTCAAATGGGTGGTGGCCACGAACCTGCCCCCTGGCGAAGTTGTTGCCGTCACCGCCTGGTTCAATCTGGTCCATGTCCTCAATCCGGGAGCCTCATTCTCCTTTCTGGCCGACGCCGGCGGTTGGCAGCGCCACGCACTCATTGCGGTCGGCGTTGCCGTCAGTGCGACGCTGGCAGCCCTCCTCTGGCGCGGCGTTCGGACCCGACTCGAGATGATCGCCTACGTTGGCATGATCGGCGGTGCGCTGGGCAACGTCGTAGACCGGATGCGCATCGGTGCTGTGATCGACTACCTCGATCTGCATTGGCGCGACACGCATTGGCCCGCCTTCAATCTGGCGGACATCTTCGTCGTCGGCAGCGCGGCACTGCTGATATGGGCCTCGTTCCGGCCCGGGCTGGCCGGGGGCCCGGCCGGTCAAGGAAACTCGACTTGAATGCGCAGACGCCACGCACAGTTCCCCCGGCGAGAATGGTGGGCATGGGGCTTCCTGTTGCAGACCGCGTGTTGTCCCGATGCCTCGCTGCGCTGCTGGCTGCGGGTACCGCGTCGACGGTCCACGCGCAGGTGACCGTCGATGGCGCCTGGGCACGCGCCACTGTGCCGAACCAGTCGGCCACCGGCGCCTTCATGCGGCTGACCGCCCAGAAGGATGTTGTGCTGACGTGCGCCAATTCGCCGGTCGCCGGCATCGTCGAAGTTCACGAGATGTGGATGGACCAGGGCATCATGCGGATGCGGCCAGCCGATCGTGTGCCCTTGAAGGCCGGCCAGACGATCGAGCTGAAGTCGGGCGGTCTGCACGTCATGATGATGGACCTGAAAAAGCAGATCAAGGCGGGCGAGCGCGTGCCCCTGACGCTCTCGTTCACGGCGGCCGACGGGAGCGTGTCGAAGATCGAGGTGAACGCGACGGCTGGATTCACGCCGCCGACACGATGAGCGAAGAACAGCCGATTGCCCCGCATGGCGACGGCCGGAACGCCGCGTTCTGGACGCCCCTGTTCCTGGCTTGGTTGCTGGCGCTGCTGGCCACGTCCGGCGCGCTGTTTCTGGGCGAGGTGATGGGCAAGGCGCCGTGCGTGCTGTGCTGGTACCAGCGCATCGCGATGTTTCCGCTGGTGCTGGTGCTCGGCCTGGGACTGTTCACATCGGATGCGCGCAGCGTTCGTTACGCACTGCCGCTGGCCGCCGTGGGATGGAGCATCGCCGCCTACCACCTGCTGGTCTTCTGGGGCGTCGTGTCGGAGGGGCTGGTGCCGTGCGGCAAGGGGTCGTCCTGCGCCGACGCCGACGTCCAGGTGGCCGGCGTGGTGCCGATTCCCTTGCTGTCGCTCACGGCGTTCTCGGGGATCCTGGTGGCGTTGTGGATGGCAAGAGCGAGGGCAACAACATGAGCAGGAAATGGATCGTTCTGGGCACTGCCTTGGCGGTCGTTCTGGCCTTCGTGGCCGGCGTGGCGGTCTTCACGAACCGCTCGAACCAGGAAGTGAAGCAGGCGGCGCAGATCAACAGCGAAGCGTTGGTCAGGCCGCACTCGCCCGTGTTCGGCAATCCGGCGGCGAAGGTGACGATCGTCGAGTTCTTCGACCCATCCTGCGAGACCTGCCGGGCCTTCTACCCGATCGTCAAGGGCATGGTCAACGCGAGCTTCGGCCAGGTCAGGCTCGTGATGCGCAACGCCCCGCTGCACCATGGGTCAGACACCGCCGTCAAGATCCTCGAGGCGGCGCGGGTGCAGGGCAAGTACTGGGAAGCGCTCGAGCGTGCCCTTGCTGCCCAGCCTCAATGGGCCTCTCATGACCGCCCACAGCCGGAAATGATTTGGGCTCTCATCGGCGACATCGGCCTCGACATGACGAAGGCGAGGGCGGATGCCGACGGGCCAGCGATCGACCAGCTGCTGCGGCAGGACATCGCGGACATGCAGGCACTGAAAGTGGATCGGACACCCGGGTTCTTCGTCAACGGCACGCCGCTGCGCGAGTTCGGCGAGGCGCAGTTGAAGGCACTTGTACAGCAGGAACTCAAGAAGTCAGCGACGCCCTGAGCGAGGTTTGACTTCAGTGGTGATCTGCAGCGCCCTGGGCGCCAAGGTGCTAGAGAAACTGCTCAGTTCGCTGAGCCGGGAGCGCACATTTGGGCACGCGGCGAGTAGCGCGCAGCACTGCCGGAACCGTGAGGGCTGATCCATCAGATCGCATGGGAAGTCTCACTCGTCCCTGACGTGTGGGTCGCGTTCCGCAGTTCGACGCCGGCGCAGGGACGCGGATGGACGGACCGAGGCCGACCACACTGCAGCTCCCGCCGGTCGCAATCGATGCGTGCCGGGATGTGCCTGCTCTTGACGCTCATCGGCCTGTGCCCGCTCGGTGAGTCTTCCAGGACCTGAGAATGCTGGTGAACCCTGCGGCCGCGTGCTGCATCGCCCGCGTGCCGGTCCGGGGCACGTGTCGCGGCCACGACGGTCGGCATCTGACAGAACTGTCATCTTGCCGTTCAGGTCGCGTCAGTCGTCGCCAGCCAAACTGGAAGTTGTCGCAACCAATCCCAAGCAAACCATGAAGACCTCTTTGAGTGCCGCGCTCGCGACGCTTTCGCTGATGTTGGCTGGTACAGCTTCCGCGGCTACCGTGTGCACGACCGACGTCGCCAAGATGAAGCGCCTGGAGGATCGGGCCTTGGCACCTGCAGCGACCACGGCGCCTGTCATGAGCGGCGTGACCCTCACCGTCGCGAAGCGCCTGGACAATGCCGGGATGGCCGTGCCGTCGTCGGCGTCGGGCACCGGGCTCAGCCTGGTGGATGCCAAGAAGCTGGACCGCATGCCCGCGCCCGGCCGCGCTCGGGACATCGCGGGCAGTTGCCTCTGACCGTCAGGCCGGTTCGGTGGGCGTCGTCGGGATGACGAGCCCGATGGACGTGGTTCCGTCGCTCGAGGTGGCCGCCACCCGACCACTGTGCATTCGCGCGATGGCGGCCACGATGGCCAGGCCCAGCCCGTGGTTGCGGGCCGCTCCGCTGCGAGAGGCATCGACCCGGTAGAACCGATCGAACAGACGCGGCAGGTGTTCGGGCGCGATCGTCGCACCTTGATTCACCACGCTCAGCGAGGTCTCGTCACGGCTCCCCTCGATCCGCACAACCACCTCGCTGCCCCGCTGCGCGTGTCGAGTGGCATTTCCAATGAGATTGGACAGGGCCCGCTGGAGCAAGCGGGCGTCGAGGGCCCCACCCGCGTCGCCGTCGATGCGCCAACGCAGTCCAGCCTCTTCCATGTGTGCCTCGTGCAGTTCGGCCACTGCGCTGGCGACGTCGGCAAGGCTCTGCACTGTCTCGCGCCGCGCCTTCGCACCGCGGTCAGCCTGGGACAGGAAGAGCATGTCCTGAACGATGAGCGACATGCGCTGCAGTTCTTCGAGGTGCTCGCCCAGTACGTCGCGCAGTTCATCGGCTTCGCGCGCCTTGCGCAGGGCGACTTCCGTACCTCCGATCAGCGTCGCCAGCGGCGTGAACAGTTCGTGCGCGACGTCGGCATTGAAGGCCTCCAGCTGCTCGTAGGCCCGGTGCAATCGGTCCAGCAGATCGTTGACATGCTGAACCAGTGCGGCGAGCTCCTCCGGCTGGGCCGATCCATCGAGCCGGCGATCCAAGGTGTCGGCCGCCAAAGCCTGGACCTGCAAAGCAAGGTTACGGACCGGGCGCAGTCCAAGCTGCACCAGCGTGAAGCCGCCGATTGCAATGATGATCGAACCGGCCAGCGCAGCTGCGGCGAGCGTGCGGGCGAGTCGGGACAGCACACGGTCGTCTTCGGTGGTGTCCAGAGTCAGGGTCGCCTGGACCGGACCGGATGCCGTTGCCGCCTCAAACCGCGTGACCAGGGTCTGGCGCAACGGCGGTGCGGTGGGTCCGGCATACAGGACCTGGCCCTTCGCATCGGTGAGCACCAGCGTCAGGTCCTGCCGGCCGACCATCGCATCGTCGAGCTTGTGCGTCAGCGCCGCATTTCCCACCACGCCGGCCTCGGCGATCAAATGACGCACCTGGAGTTGCTTCTGGCGCAGCGTGTCCGCCTGCCGATCCTCGAAGCTCAGGGTCGTCGCCGTGTAGACGCCCATGCACGTCAGTGTGAGCCCCGCCAGGGCCAGCAGTGCGAGCCAGCGAGCCAGGCGGCGGTCGAGCGATCCAGCGTGCAGCCGACTCATGGGCTGCGGTCCTCGAGCACGTAGCCCATGCCGCGCACGGTGTGCAGCAGCGGGTGCTCGAAGGGCAGGTCCAGCTTCCCGCGCAGGCGCCGGATGGCGACGTCGATCACATTGGTGCCGTGGTCGAAATTGACGTCCCAGACCTGCTCGGCGATCTCGGTACGGGAGAGCACCTCGCCCTTGCGCCGCATCAGCAGCGTCAGAAGCTGAAACTCCTTTGCGGACAGTTCCAGACGCTGGCCGGCGCGCACGGCACGTCGCCGCGCCAGGTCCACCTGCAGATCACCCAGCGACAGCAGCAGGGCGTCAGGCGCAGGCGCGGCGCCGGCGGCGCGGCGCAGCAGTACCTCGATGCGGGCCACCAGTTCGGAGAAGGCGAACGGCTTGACGAGATAGTCGTCCGCGCCGGCTTTCAGGCCGCGCACCCGGTCTTCCACACGATGGCGGGCGGTCAGCATGATCACCGGCGTCTGCTTGCTCTGGCGCAGCGCTGCGAGCAGGCCGAGCCCGTCGATGCCGGGCAGCATGGTGTCGAGCACGATGAGGTCGTGGCTGCCTTCTGTCGCCATGTGCAGCCCGTCGATGCCATTGCCAGTCACCTCGACGACATAGCCCTCTTCCACCAGTCCCTTGCGCAGGTAGTCGGCCAGCTTGGCCTCGTCCTCCACGATCAGGAGCTTCATGGCAGTGCCCCCGCCTGTTGGCGCACCAGGCCTGTCCGAACTGTCATCTGTTCGTTTCCTTCATGTGGGGTGCCGATTCCTACAGTGGGCGCATGCCTTCGGGCATGCCATCGCAGGTCTCCTGCTCTTCCCCCTGAAAGGATCTCGACATGAATGTCTTCCGTCTCGCTCTGGTCCCTGCCGTCGCCTTCGCGTTCACGCTGCCGCTGGCGGCGCAGGCCAATTCGGTCTGGCACACCGCGGGCGGCGAAGCCGGTGTGACTTACCACCCCGAGCACTTCAAGAGCGCCAAGACCCGTGCCCAGGTGATGGCCGAGGTCGACGCAGCGCGCAAGGACGGCACGCTGGCGCTGTTGCAGCGTGGAGCGCCGCTGCCGGTCAAGAGTTCCGAGCCGCCGAAGACGCGGCAGCAGGTCATCGACGAGATGCGCGCCGAGTCGCCCGATGCCCGCCGCACGCGCCTCGAACTGCTGACGGGCGGCTGATCTCGGCACACCTTTCACGGGCGGCGCGGCGGCTTCTTCTTCGCGGTCTTGCCACGCCGCCTGCGCTTCGTGCCCTTGTTCATGTTCTTCTGCAATCGCTGGCTCAGTTCGGCGGAGTAGCTCAGCGGTGCTGGTGGCTGCTTGCGCGGATGTCCACGGCGCCACCAGCGGAAGATGCCATACGCCCCAGCGCGGCCAGCAGCACGCCGATCCAGATCCAGGTCATCGCGAGCGAGAGCTCGGGATCGGCCAGTCGAGGTCTCATGCTGGAATTCGCTGGCCCGTGCTGTCCGGGCACCGGCAGTCGCTCGCGTCACGAGGTCGCAAGCGTCTTCAACCAACGTCCGCAACCAGTCGGAGGTTGCGCGTGCGTTCGCGGGCGTCGTCGATCGTTCCAGGTTCGAGGCGGTACTTGCTGCCCCAGACCCAGACTTGCCCGATCACTTCCACCACCAGCACTTCCCCAGCCTTGCCCGAGATCTCGAGGCCTGCCGTTCCTTCGGGCCATGTGGCGGTCAGCACGTGCTGTCCGGGCGCCAGCCGCAGGCGCGCAAAGCTCTCGGGCACGGTTTGCGCTGGGGCCGTTCCTGGGGTCGACACCGAGATCACGTGCTCCGTATCACCCCAGCGCTTGCGCACGAGATAGACCGTGAGGCGATCGGCCGATCCACCGAAAGCGCGAGCCTGCGACTCGACTTGCGCGGAGGGAACAGGACCCGGCGTGCAGGTCAGTTTGGGGCGATAGCTCTTGCCGATGCGGTAGCAGTACGTCCCATCGGCGTTGGCCGGGCGCAGGGGTTTGGTCATGCAACCGGTGGTCAGCAGCGCCGTGCCGCCGAGGGCTGCGGCGATCAGCTTGCGTCGATCGAAGTTCACTCAGTTCTCCTTCAGTTGACGGGTTTGGCGTGTGGTCGCCGCGGCGACGACCGGACACCCGGGTGGTTGGGAATGCGGGCGCCGTGGTTCCTCGTGCAACCAGACTCCATGGCGCACACCGGTCGAGCTGTCCACGCTGCCGGTCTAGGCATGGGCATCCTCACGCGATGCCAGTTCGCCACTGCCTCCAGGGCCGACGGCCACGTCGGCTTGTGCGCAGGGCTGCGTCTCAAGCTGAATCGTCGTGTGGGTGATGTGATGCTCCGCCGCGAGGACTGTGCGTGCCCGCTCGAGAAGTTCTACCGGCGCCGCGACGTCGGGGGCATGCACCAGGTGGACCGTGAGACTGGTCCGGCCGCTGGTGACGGCCCACACGTGAAGATCGTGCACACCCAGCACGCCCGGCAGGCCCAGCAGGGACTGCCTGACCGCCGCCATGTCGATGCCTTCGGGAACTCCTTCCAGCAAGATGTTCAGGGTGTCCTTCAAGAGCACCCAGGTCCGCGGCAGAACCCACAGTCCGATGGCCACCGCGATCACCGAATCGACCCAGTTCCAGCCGGTGATGCGTATCACGATCGCGCCAGCAATCACGCCGATCGATCCCAGCATGTCGCTCCACACCTCGAGATAGGCACCCTTGACGTTCAGGCTGGCGTCCTTGCCTGAACGCAACATCCACATGCTCGCGAGATTCACCACCAGCCCGAGCGCCGCCACCACCAGCACCCCGGTCGTCTGCACCTCCTCGGGCTGGCGCCAGCGCTGCCACGCTTCGAAGAGTATGTAGCCGGCGACGCCGAACAACAGCAGCGCATTGAAGGCCGCTGCCAGGATCTCGAAGCGGTGATAGCCAAAGGTCCGACGCTGATCCGCAGGCCGGCGGGCAATCCTGATGGCCGCCAACGCGATCGCGAGCGCAGCCACATCGGTGAACATGTGCGCGGCATCGGACAGCAGCGCAAGGCTGTTCAGGACGACGCCCCCCACGACCTCGGCGATGAGGAAGGCCGAGGTCAGCACCAATGCCCAGCGCAGCGAGCGCTCCTTGGTCGTCGCCGGCAAGGCGTGGTCGTGCCCCGCGCTCATCGCCCAACCCTCTCGCGCGGCCGAGCCGGACAGACTTGCTGTCGAGTCATCGGATCGGCTCGGCCGAAGCAATGTCCATCACGTAAATCCAGCCGGCCACGGCCGACCCGGTCCTCGCCGTGCGCCGGATGACGTCCACCAGCGCGGGGACATCTTCGTCGTGGCAATGCAGCTCGACCTTGTACTCGTTGATGATCTCTTCACCGAGTTCCAGCGAGTAGTGACGCTCGGCATCGTCCAGGGGCACGAGTGACCCCTTCACCACGTAGACCGCCAGGTTGTGTTCGTCGTGATTCGGATCGCCCCAGACCGTCGAGCCCTTCAGCCCGGCGATGACGTCGGCGATGCGGCTGGCGTGGACGTAGGCCTTGATTTCCTTCATGGTGTCGCTCCTTCGATGGCGGGAACCGGCTGGGGCTGTCGGCGGCGCTCGGCACGCAGTTCAGCCCACTCGTAGATCAAGGGAAGCAGCAGCAGCGTCAGCGCCGTCGAGGTGATCAGGCCTCCGACGACGACGGTCGCCAACGGCCGCTGGGTCTCGGCGCCGACGCCGGTGGACAGCAGCATGGGGATCAAGCCGAGGATGGCCACCGACGCCGTCATCAGCACGGGCCGCAGCCGGAGCGCAGCCCCTTGCCGGACCGCCTCTCTCACCGACAGCCCGTGTCGTCGCTGATCGTTGAGGAACGAGACCAGCACGATGCCGTTCAGCATCGCGACCCCGAAGACCGCGATGAATCCGATTGCCGACGGGACCGAGACGTACTGTCCTGTGACGAACAGGCCGATGATGCCGCCGATGATCGCGAAGGGCACGTTGGCGATGATGATCGTCGCGTGCCGCAGCGAATTGAACGCGGTGTACAGCAAGAGGAAGATCAGCCCGATCGTCAGCGGAACGATCAGGGCCAGACGGGCCAGCGCGCGCTGCTGGTTCTCGAAGGCGCCGCCCCACTCGACCCAGTAGCCCGCCGGCATCTGCACCGCTTCCTTGAGCTTCGCGTCAGCCTCCTTCACGAAGCTGTCGACATCGCGGCCCTTGACGTCCATCTGCAGCACGGCATAACGCTGCAGGGCCTCGCGACGCACGAACGAATACCCTTCGTCGAGCTCCAGCGTGGCCACCTGCGAGAAGGGTACGAGCGCTCCCTCGGCGGTGCGGATCGGGATGGAGCCGATGGCCTCCGGATCGGCCCGGAAGCCGTCGGCCAGGCGTACGGCGATGTCGAAGCGCTTGGTGCCATCGATGAGCGTGGACACGGCGCTGCCGCCAATGCCGGCCTGCACGACCTCCAGGATCTCGTCGGCATTGATGCCGTAGCGCGAGGCCGCTTCGCGGTTGACCTTGATGACGAGCTGAGGCTTGCCCTTGTTGGCCTCGGCTGACAGGTCGGTGACGCCTGGCACCTTCTCCAGCACGCTCTTGGCTTGCGCCGTCAGGCGGTCCAGGGTCTCCAGATCCTCGCCGTACAACTTCAGCGCCAGCGTGGCGCGCACCCCCGAGATGAGCTCTTCCACCCGCATCTGGATCGGCTGCGTGGCACCGAAGACGGAAGTCGGGACGACCTTCTCCAGGTCCTCCTGCATCTGCGATGCCAGCGCCGAGTAGGTCGTCTTCTCCGGCCACTCGGCCTGCGGCTTCATGTCCACCAGCACTTCCATGTAGTTCACGTCCGCGGTCTCGCCCTTCTCGGCGCGGCCGATCGTGGCGAGCACGGAGCGAACCTGCGGGTACTTCGTGCGCAGGGTGGTGTCGACCGCCTGGGACACCTGCAGCGATTCGTCCAGCGAGGTCGACGGGATGCCAGTGACGCGGAACATGATGGCCCCCTCCTGAAGCTGCGGCATGAACTCCTTGCCGAGCAAGGGGAACAGGGCCAGCGTGCCGACGAGCAGCACGAGTGCCGTGCCGATCACGCGCTTTTTGCGCTCCAGCGCCCAGTCCAGCAGCGGTACATAGGCCTTCTTGGCCCAGCGAACGAGAAAAGTGTCCTTCTCTTCCTTGGGCTTGAGGATCAATGCGGCCAGCACCGGCACGAGCGTCAGCGACAGGACCAGCGAGCCGGCCATCGCGAACGTGATGGTCAGGGCCATCGGCTTGAACAGCTTGCCCTCGAGGCCGGTCAGGGAGAAGAGCGGCAGGAACACGACGATGATGATCAGGATCGCAAATGCGATCGGGTTGACCACCTCGCGCGCGGCTTCCAGCATCACGTGCGTCTTGTTGATCGGCTTGCCGGACTCGCGCGCATGCGAGAGCAGCCGGAACGCGTTCTCGACCATGACCACGGCGCCGTCCACCATCATCCCGGTGCCGATCGCCAGCCCGGCGAGCGACATGAGGTTGGCCGACAGCCCGAAGCGCTGCATCAGGATGAAGGCGATCAGCATCGACAGGGGCAGCGTGACGATCACGACGATGGCGGACCGGAACTCCCCCAGGAAGAGGAACAGGATCACCGCCACCAGGATCGCGCCCTCGACCAGGGAGCTCTCTGCGGTCTTCAGTGCCTTCTCGACAATCTCGGTCCGGTCGTAGATCGGCTTGAGCGTCACGCCCTTGGGCAGCGCGGCCTGCGCGATGGCGAGCTTGGCCTTAACGGCGTCGACCACGGTCTTGGCGTTCTCGTTGACGCGCGACAGCGCCATGCCCAGCACGGCTTCCTTGCCGTCGCGGGTGACGGCACCGAAGCGCGGTGCCGGCGCCTCGACGACCTTGGCCACGTCGCGCACGCGGATCGGCGCACCGCCGCGTTCGGCGACCACGATGCCGCCGATGTCCGTCACATTGCTCACCAGGCCCAGGCCGCGCACCAGGTACTGCTCGCGGCCCAGATTGATGGACTGCCCGCCGACCTGCTTGTTGTTGGCCGTCAGCGCTTCCATCACCTGCTTGAACGACAGCTTGTACTTGACGAGTGCGTTCGGATCGATCTGCACCTGGAACTGCTTCTCGTCGCCACCCCAGGTAATGATGTCGTCCACACCGGGCGCCGTGCGCAGGATCAGCCTGACAGTCCAGTCGTGCAGTGTCCGCAGGTCCATGCTGGACAGGTTCTTGTCCGCCGACTCGACCGTGTACCAGAAGACCTGGCCCAGCCCGGAGCTGTTCGGGCCGAGAACGGGTTCGCCGTAGCCCTGGGGCAATCGGCCCTTCACGTCCTGCAGTTTCTCGCCGACGAGGCGGCGCGCGAAGTAGATGTCGACGTCGTCATCGAAGTAGACGCCGACATAGGACAGGCCGAAGAGCGAAACGGACCGCACCTCCTGAACGCCGGGCAGGCCGGCGAGGGCGCCTTCGATCGGGGCCGTGAGCAGTTTCTCGACGTCTTCGGCTGCAAGGCCGGGTGACTCGGTGTAGACGTTGACCTGGATGGGCGTGACGTCCGGGAAGGCATCGACCGGGACCTGACGAAACGCCTGCACCCCGAGACCGATGACGATCAGGAAGGCGACGATGACCAGGACCTTGTATCGAAGCGAGGCATCGACAATGGCGTTGAGCATGATGGGTGATCTTTCTCAGTGGCCTTCGCCGATTTGCGACTTCAGCAGCCGCGCCTTCAGGGCGTACGCCCCTTCGGCAACCACCTGCTCACCGGCCTTGACTCCGGCCTTGACCACCGTGCGTCCGCCGACCTTGTCCCCGGGTTCGATGGCCCTCGGCTCGAAGCCGCCGCCTTCGGCCACGAACACCGTGGGCTGCCCTTGCAGCAGCAGAATCGCCGCGCTGGGCACCGACAGCGCCGGCGCACGCGCCGCACCGGTCTCGATCGTGGCGCTGGCGAACATCTCCGGCTTCAGCCGGCCGTCCTTGTTGGGGACCTCGATGCGTGCGGGCGTCGTGCGGCTGTCCTTGTCGAGCATGCTGGCGACGTAGGTCACGCGACCGGAGAAGCGCTCGTTCGGGTAGGCATTGACGGTGACCGTTGCCGCGGCGCCGACCTTCACGCGCGCGAGCTTGTCCTCGGTCAGATCGGCCTCGATCCAGACCGTCGAGAGGTCGGCCACGGAGAACAGCGGTTCCGCAGGAGAACCCAGTTCGCCGATCGTGGCCTTCTTCTGGACCACTGTTCCGGCCAGGGGCGCGGTGAGCGCGAACGTCGATGCGGCACGCTCCGTGTGCGACGCGGTGCCTCCCAACAGGCGCAACTTGTCCTCCGCTGCGTGGAGGTCGGCGTTTGCCGTCTCCAGCGATGACTTGGCGCGCAGGAGTTCGCGTTGCGGGATGATCTCGTCCTTGGCCAGCGACTCCGCACGGGCGTAGTCGGCCTGCGCGACGCGCTGTGCCGATCGCGCCCGCTCCAGGGCAGACTGTGCTTCGCCAAGGGCCAGGCTGTCGAGGACGGCCAGCACCTGACCGGCCTTGACGCTGTCACCCAGCTTCGCGGTGACCTGCACGATGCGCCCTTCGACGCGCGGCGCCACGCGGGCTACGCGATCCTGGTTCGGACGGATCGTCGCGGTGACGGTCACCGAGTCGGCGAAACCCTGCTCAGCGAGCTTCTCGAGCTTGATGCCGGCACGCTGCGCTTCTTCGGCCGACAGCTTCAGCCCGCCTTCCTCCTTGTGCCCTCCCTCGGGAGCGGAAGCGGCCTTCTCGGCGGACTTGGCCTCGGCGGATTTCTCGCCGCCGCCACAGGCGGTCAGGGCGCCTGCCAGAGCGAGGGCCAGCGTCGTCAGCACCAGCGACGCGGATGAGCCGTGCGGTTTCGAGTTCTTCATGGTTGGGTTCCTTCTTGCGGCCAGCCGGCCGCGAGTTCGAGGGCAATGCGGGTGCTCTGGTAGTCGGCGAGCGCGTCGATCAGGTCGCGCCTGGCATCCAGGGATTGCCGGCTGACGACGATCAGTTCGAGCAGGCCGATCTGTCCCGCTTGTTGCGACTTGATGGAGAGTTGCTGGTTGTCCGCCAGGGCAGGAAGCACGGACTCTTGCAGCCGGCGAATCCGATCCTCGAGGCTTGCCAGCCGCGCCCACAGCGAACTGACGCTTGCGCGGGCATCGCGCTGCGCCGCCTGCCGCTCGATCTGGACCTGCGTGAGCTCGGTCTGGGCTGCGCCGATGCCTGCGGAATTGCGCTTGAACAGCGGCAAGGGAACGGACAGGGTCAAGGTCGTCAAGCGTTCGCGCGCCGCCCCGGGCCCCTCGCGACCGACGTTCAGCCCTACGGTCACGTCCGGGTAGGTGCTGGCCCGTTCGAGCTTCAGCCGCGCGGCGGCACTGGTCTCGCGCGCGGCCAGAGCGCCGGCGCGTGGCTGGTTGTCGGCGCTTGCAAGCAGGGCGTCGAGGGAGTAACCGGCGCGCTGCGCCGAGAGTTCACCTGTCGCCATCGGCAGGCTCCCGGGCGGCAGTTGCAATTGCTTGGCCAACTCGGCGCGTGCTTCGAGCAGTTGCTCTTGAATCTGGGCCAGCTGATTGCGCGCGCGCTCGGCTTCGACGCGAGCGACGTTGGCGTCGAGCCGCGTGTCCTCGCCCGCCTGCCGTCTTCGCTGCACCGCCACGGCCGTGTCATCGAACAGCTTCAGTGCCTGCGTCTCCGTGTCGGCCCGCTGCTGCAGCGCGAGCACGCGCGTGTGTCGCTCGGCCACCTCCGCGCGGACGTGGCGGCGGACGTCGGCGATCTCCAGCCGCAGGGCGGTCAGCGCAGCACTGGTGGCTTCGCGACGGTAGGACGGCTGTCCGCCCACCTCGAAGGTCTGGGACAGACCCGCGCCCCACTCGCTGCGGCGTTCCGACCCGGTGGTCGAAGGCACGGATCGTCGCGTCTGGTCGACGGACAACTGCGGGTTGTTGTAGAGCCACGCGCCTGCGTCGGCACGCTGCCCTTCGGCCGCCGACAGCTCAGCCATCTTCAATCGCAGCGTCGGGCTTGCCGCCTCGGCCAGCGCAAGGGCCTCCGCCAGGCTCAGACGCTGCTGCGCCTGAGTCGGTGCGGTTTCCGGGGGGAGGACGCCAGGCTTTTGCGCCGGGACTTGCGCCTGCCCGATGTTGGACAGGCAGAGCAGGGCACCGGCAAGGGCCAGCGACTTCGTTCGCATCGAATTCTCCAGGTTGCAATGAACAACAAAGCGGAAGAATTCGGCGAGGCGTCAGTCGCTAGGGGGCAACCTCAATGGATGTGACAGTCCCTCGCCGAATCAGGCGGCGAGAGACCATTTGGGCCGTTCGATTCGGCCAGGGCGACCGGAATCCGGAGGAAGAAGCGTGGGCAGCGCCAGGACGGCAGACTGAATCGCAGCAACCGAAGCGGTCTGACTGGCACAGGGTTGCACGCAACCCAGATGGCAAAACGCACAGTCCAGGTCGTCTGCAAGCACCGAGGACTTTTTGGCAGCGGAGCCTGAATCGGACTCGGCTTTCGCTTGGTGCTGATGGCTGTGGTGCCCGAAGTGCCCTGAACTCGGAGCCTGCTCGTGGCCGCAGTACATCGCTGCCGCACCCCAGGCAAACTGGAGAGGCAGGACGGACAACAAAAACAGAAGGATCAAGCGACGCACGGGCGGAGTTTAGCGGACGTGGACGGAACCCTGCTAGCCGAGCCTCGTGGCGGACATTCCGGTGGAAGTCAAACGCCCGCTTGGCGCGACATGTTGCCGGTTCCAGTGGAGCGACGTCCCGCCGCATCGGCCGCCGCTGCCAACGTCATCTGCTTCATCGTCATCCCCCGCATCCTGCGTCGCTAGCTTCAACGCACACAGTTACAAAGCCGAGGACTTGATCAGCGATTCCCTAATGCACAGATGAACGTGACGCCAAGAACTGGCTGTTCGCTGGCAGCGCGCTGGCCGGGCAGCGCGCGGCTGTGGTAATGAGCCTGGTGCAGTCGGCCAAGCTCAACGGCCTGGATCCCGGGTCTACCTGCGCGACGTTCTGGCGCGCATCCACACGCACCCCAGCCACCGGCTGGAAGAACTGCTGCCGCTTCGCTGGCGGCCGGCCTGACGATTGGGACGCTCACGCAGTGGGTGGTGATCGAGGCCGACGTCGCCGTGCGCCGCATGAGCCACGACCAGAAGGTGCGCCTGGCCGACGAGATCTACGCCCAGCAGCCCAACACGCTCGCCGCGTTCCTGGCGCTGCCGGGGATGGGGGTGGACATGGCGCAGTTGGAGGTCGCGCTGCACATCCCGTTCGTGACCTTCCAGGCGATGAAGCTCAGCGGCCACCAGTGGCCGCTGGTCACCGAGGACATCCAGGACGGCTGCCTGCAGCGCCTGACGGCGCGTGCGCGCTTCAACGAAGGGCTGCCGCAGGAACTGGCGACCAAGCTCGTCGAGCAGTTCCACACCGAGCACGCCGAGCGCTACCTGCTGGCCTTCGTCTACAGCTGGCTCGACGAGCACGACCTGATGGCTGTGCGCACCGAGGCAGAGAAGTATCTGATGATGGCCGCGCTCAACCTGGTGGAATGCGTCGCCTTCGTCGGGGCGGTCAAGCCGACTCGATAGGCAGCGGGTCAGGCCGCCCGTCAATATGTGATGGCCGGACGCTCACCGAGACGGCGCATGTCGAGAGTTTATCGGCAACTGGATGCGAAACTGAAACGAGGCCACTTCGGGCGGCAAGATGTGGATTTGAAGCCCTGTAGCAAGTGCAGAGTCAATCGCGCTCCCTGCGCGATGGGGCTGCTCGGCCACGAGCCCTGCTTCGCCCGATGCTAGCCAGGGGCACTCGGGTCACCCGGCGCCACTGAGTGCCGGGAGCGCGCCGACATGCCAATCCAGTGATGTTTGCTCAAGCGTCTCTTCTTCCATCGCAGTGAGCTGTTGCCGGGCAAATTGCGCGACGCAGCTTGGGCCTCTCCACTGCAGCACGCGTTGTATGCAAATCGGTTCTGGCGGCGTCAGTGGCAACTACCGCAGCACAAGCCCGTCGGCTTGCCGGGAGTGGCCGAACCGGCCTGCACGGGCACCGGCGTGTAGCCCGCGTCCTTGATGGCTTCGGCCAGTTCCTCGGCGTCGGCCGAGGCCGGCTCCACCTGCACACGGTGCGAGGCCAGGTCGATAGCGACTTTGGCGTCCTTGTCCGTGGCCTTCAACGCCTTGGTGATGGTGCTGACGCAGTGGCCGCAGGTCATGTCGTTGACTTCGAAGGTGATCATCGCTATCTCCAGTGGGGTCGTGTTGCTGACGGGCATACTGTTGACCTTTCCATCGTTGTAAGGTCAAGCGATGATCTGGAGAGACCCCTCTAGCTGCAGGCAGAAGCCAACGGCACTCTTGACCTTTCCATTGTTGGAACCTTGACGATGCGCAGACACTGAACGGCATATCGAGGCACTCATGAGCACCGCTGCACTGTCCAACCCACTCGGAATCAAGCTCCAGGTCACCGGGATGACCTGCGCCTCGTGCGTCACGCGCGTCGAGAAGACGCTCAAGGCGGTTCCGGGAGTCAAGGAGGCGAGCGTCAACCTGGCGACGGAGGAGGCGTCTGTCAACGCCGATCCCTCCGTGACGGCGGACTCGCTGGCAGCGGCCGTTCGCAAGGCCGGCTACGACGTTGCCATCACAGAAACAACGCTGCTGGTGGAGGGCATGACCTGTGCGTCCTGCGTCGCGCGGGTGGAGAAGGCGCTCCGCAAGGTACCCGGCGTCTCCGGCGCCACCGTCAACCTGGCGACCGAGAAGGCGACCATCCAGGCGCTTTCGACCGTGCCGGTTTCGGCGCTGAAGGCGGCCATCGAGAAGGCGGGCTACGCGGCGAAGGACGTTCAGCACGACAGGCCGCCGCCAGCCACTCGGCTGCCGGTCTGGTGGCCAGTGGCGGCAAGCGCTGTGCTGACCTTGCCACTGGTCGCTCCGATGCTGCTGTCGCTCTTCGGCATCGAGTGGATGCTCAGCGGCTGGGCACAACTGGCACTGGCGACGCCAGTTCAGTTCTGGCTGGGGTGGCGCTTCTACCGGGCCGGCTGGAAGGCCGTGCTCGCCAAGACCGGCAACATGGACCTGCTGGTGGCGCTGGGCACCTCCGCGGCCTACGGACTGTCCGTCTACCTGCTCTTCAAGCACGCCGGGCACGGCATGCCGCACCTCTACTTCGAGGCCTCGGCGGCCGTGATCACGCTGGTCTTGTTGGGCAAGTGGCTCGAGCACCGGGCCAAGCGGCAGACCGCCGACGCCATCCGTGCGTTGAACGCGTTGAGGCCGACCACCGCCCGGGTACGCCGAGACGGCGCGGAAGTCGACATTCCGGTGGAGCAGGTCGTCGTGGGTGACCTCGTCGTCGTCAGGCCCGGTGACCGCGTCGCTGTCGACGGTGAAATCGTCGAGGGGCGCAGCCACGTCGACGAGTCGCTCATCACCGGCGAGAGCCTCCCAGTGCCCAAGGCCCCCGGAGACAAGGTCACCGGCGGCGCCATCAACGCCGAAGGCGCGCTGACCGTTCGCACGACCGCCATCGGCGCGGAGACGACGCTGGCTCGCATCATCCGGATGGTCGAGTCGGCTCAGGCGGCAAAGGCACCCATCCAGCGTATCGTGGACCGCGTGAGCGCGGTGTTCGTCCCGGTTGTTCTCGGCATCGGGCTTGCCACCTTCCTCGGTTGGACGGTCTTCACGGGGGACTGGGAACACGCGCTCATCAACGCGGTGGCCGTGCTGGTCATCGCTTGCCCCTGTGCGCTGGGTCTGGCGACGCCGACGGCCATCATGGCCGGCACCGGGGTCGCCGCGCGACACGGCATCCTCATCCAGGACGCCGAAGCCCTGGAGATCGCGCATGCAGTCACCGCGGTCGCCTTCGACAAGACCGGTACGCTCACCGAAGGCAA
>JAKLLB010000026.1 GCA_023150345.1 Aquabacterium sp. | reverse complement strand
CCTGCTTGGGATCGGCCGCGTCGTCTTCGGCCACCAGCTCGAGCTTGACCTTCTTGCCACCGATCGTCACGCCCTTCTTGTTCAAGTCGTCGATCGCCATGCGCGCGCCGTTCTCGTTGTCCTTGCCGTAGTGCGCCTGCGCACCCGACACCGGACCGACGTGGCCGATCTTGACAACCATGTCCTGCGCCATCGCGGCGCTGCCGCACAGGGTGGCTGCGGCGGCAACGATGAGCTTGAGCTTGCTTTGCATGAATAACCTCCGGAATGGGATGTGTTGAGACTAAAAATGTCCCCAGGGGTGTTTCTCAACGGGCGCAACGATACCCCAACTGGGCCACCCGCCTACACCGGGAATCCTCGGGGCGCAGCCGCCGAATGAGTGCGGCGTGTGCCTCGGGCGACCGGTGCAGGCTGACGGACTCAACGCTCGAGCAGCCGGACCGGACGACAACCAGCCCCCACTGAGCGCAGGGCATCACCGCCCTGACAGGCCTTGGTGCAGCACCGGGGTGATGCCGGCCGCCTGGTACATGCGCCAACGCAGCCGCCCTCGCGCGGCATCTTCCGGGTCCGCGCCAACCAGTTCGACGACACGCTCGAACTGCGAGAACTCCGCCAAGTCAGCCGAGCCGAGGTTGACCAGCACCGGCGCGGGTGGTGCCGTGCCCGGCTCTTCGGCCAGCCAAATGGGTGTGGGCTCCAGCCCCGATGCGGGCACCTGCCCGCGTCCCAGAAGCGCGTGCGGGATGAACGACCCCGGCTCGAACACCCACAGCTGGGTGTCAAGGCGACGCAGCAGTTCCGGCGGTCCGGTCACGGTCAGGCGCAGCCGCTGTCGCCACGCCTTGCGCAGCAGGCGGCAGGCATACCCGAGCGTGTCCGCAAGCCCGGCATGGAACGCGACCTCGGTCATGCCCGGCGGAACTAGCGCGCCGCGCGAGACAGCACGAAGTGCGTCAGCAGCCCCACCGGTCGCCCGGTGGCGCCCTTGGCAGCGCCGGACTTCCAGGCCGTTCCGGCGATGTCCAGGTGCGCCCAGCGCAGCTTGCCTGTGAACCGCTTGAGGAACATGGCCGCCGTGATGGCGCCGCCTTGGCGGCCCGCCACGTTGGCCATGTCGGCGAAGTTGCTCTTGAGGCCTTCGTCGTACTCGTCGTCCAGAGGCATGCGCCAGCAAGGATCGAGCGCGGCCTCACCCGCCGCAGACAGCTCGCCAGCCAGATCATCGTCGGTGGTGAACATCCCTGATCGCACGGCGCCAAGGGCGATGACGCACGCACCGGTCAGCGTGGCCACATCGACGACCACCGCCGGTTTGAAGCGCTCCACGTATGCCAGTGCATCGCACAGGATCAGGCGACCCTCGGCATCGGTGTTGAGAATCTCGATGGTCTGGCCCGACAGGCTCGTGACCACGTCGCCAGGTTTGATGGCGCGCCCACTGGGCAGGTTCTCGCAGGCCGCCACCACACCGACGACGTTCACCCGTGGCTTGAGCTGGGCGACAGCGCGCATCGTGCCGATGACGCTGGCCGCACCGCCCATGTCGAACTTCATCTCGTCCATTTCGGCACCCGGCTTCAGCGAGATGCCACCGCTGTCGAAGGTGATGCCCTTGCCGACCAGCACCACCGGGGCATCGCTCTTGCCCGCGCCCTGGTACTGCATGACGATGAAGCGCGGCGGCTCGTCGGAGCCTTGCGAAACGGCCAGGAAAGCGCCCATGCCGAGCTTCTCGAGCTGCTTGCGCTCCATCACCTCGACCTTCAAGCCCTGAGCACGCGCCATCTTGCGGGCCTCGGCGGCCAGCAGTGTGGGCGTGCAGTGGTTGCCCGGCCGATTGGCCAGCTCGCGGGCCAGCGTGACGCCTTCAGCCACCGCCGCTGCGCGCGCCAACCCCGCGCCCAGGGCCGCGGCATCGGTCTTGGCGCTGGCCAGCAAGGTGAGCTTGTCCAGCTTGGGTGCGGCAGGGGCGCTCGGTTTGGTCGTGCGATAAACGTAGACCGCCTCGCTGGCCGCCGAGGCCACGGCCTCGGCATGCGCGTCCTGAAGTTCGCCGTATCCGGCCAGCATCACGCCCAGGTGACGCGCACCCAGGCCCTTGACGACGCCGAGCCCGGCTGCGGCAGCCACCTTCAATGCGCGTGCAGTGGTGTCGGCGCTGACCGCCACGATCACGCGCGGTGCTTTCACCCCCTGCACCTGCCGCAGATACGCCACCTTGCCGGGTTTCAGCGTCAGGTCGCCTTGCGCCACAGCCTCGCGGACTGCATCGGCCAGCGGCTCGTCCAATCCAGCAGGCACGGCCTGTCCGGCGATGACCAGCAGCAACGCATCTGCGCCGAAACGGCTTGTGGCCCCTGGCGCGATCACTTGAGTACGGAAGTCCATAATTCGTACGGGTTTGATGATCCGATGATGTTATTCGATACGACCGTACGACGCGAACTGGCCCGCAGTTTCGGTGCCACGCTGGTGGTGATACTCACCATCGTGCTGACGATGATGCTGATCCGCACGCTCGGACAGGCTGCGGGCGGCGTGGTTGCACCCGAGGACGTGGTGCTGCTGCTGGGCTACACGGCTCTCGGACACCTGCCCACCATGTTGGCACTGTCGCTTTTCGTGGCCATTGTCGTGTCGCTGGGGCGCATGTACCGCGACAGCGAAATGGCCATTTGGTTCAGCAGCGGCATAGGGCTCACACGGTTCGTGCGGCCTGTTCTGCGGATGGCCTGGCCGGTATTGGTGGCGGTGGCTGCCCTGCTGTTGCTGGTATGGCCCTGGGGCAACCGCAGCAGCACCGAGCTAAAGCAACGCTATGAGCAACGCTCCGACCTATCCCGCGTGGCCCCGGGCGTGTTCCAGACATCGCGTGACGGCAGCCGGGTGTTCTTCATCGATCGCGCCAGCCAGGAAGGCGGCGAAGGCCACAACGTCTTCATCCTGACCCGCAAGGCCGAACATGAGTCGGTGACTTCGGCGCGCAGCGGCCGGCTCGAGACGCTTCAGGGCGAGCGTGTGCTCGTGCTTCAAGGTGGCCAGCGCAATGCGACCGACGGCAGCGCCGGTACCCGCACACTGGCCAACTTCGAGGAGTATCGGCTCTGGGTCGACGAGCGCGTCGTGCGCGACGCACAGACCCGACCAGCGCGGACGATGTCGACGCTGGAGCTGCTGCGCGACCCCACCGCCCGACACTTGGGTGAGCTCGCCTGGCGCCTCGGGCTGCTGCTGGCCACGGCCAACCTGCTGTTGCTGGGCGTCGGGCTATCCGCCACCCACCCACGCCGTGCCACCAACTGGAACCTTCTGTTCGCCCTTCTGGCGTTTGTGGTCTATTTCAACCTCATCAACCTCACCCAAGCCTGGGTGGGTTCTGGGCGCTACGGGTTCGGCTCGGTGATGCTCGCCGTGCATGGCGGCGCGCTCGCCCTGGCATTGCTGCTGCTGTGGTGGCGAGAGCATGCCACGGTCAGGTGGTTCTTGCGGCCCAGGAGCACCCAATGAAGACGGTGCGCCGGCTGCTCTACCGTGACATCGTCTGGTCGGTCGTGTTTGTTGCCGTGGCCTTCCTGTCGCTGTTCTTCTTCATCGATGTCGTCGACGGTCTTGACTCTGTCGCCCGCGAGGGCAACAGCCTCGCGCGGGTGATGCTACGCGCGCTGCTCGAAGTCCCAGGGCACTTCTACGAGTTGTTCCCGATCGCAGTCCTGATCGGCACCATCTATTCGATGGCCCGCCTTGCGCAGTCCAGCGAGTTCACGATCCTGCGCACCGGTGGCCTCGGGCCCGGGCGTGCACTGGCCCTGCTGTCGGTACCCGGCATCGCATTCGCGCTGCTGACCTTCCTCGTCGGCGACTTCGTCGCGCCCTCTACAGAGCGAGAGGCAGCGCTGCTCAAGGGGGGCGGCGCTGTGCATGGGAGAGGTGGCGCGTGGCTGAAGGAGCGGCGAAGCTCGCCCGAAGGCGTGCGCAACGTGTCGGCACATGTCGGAGCGGTCAACTCGGCCGGGGAGCTGCACGGCATTCGCATCTTCGAGTTCGATGTTGACGGCCGCTTGCTGAGCCAAGTGACCGCAGACCGAGCCCGCGTGCTCAGCGATGGCCATTGGTTGCTCCAGACGGTGACGTTGACCCGTTGGCCACTCCCGGCTCGGGCAACGGAGCCCGCGCAGGCCGCGGCGCTGAGCAGCCAGATGCTGCCGGAACTTCGCTGGCCCAGCACACTCGACGCTGCAGTGGTGGCGGCAGCGCTGCTGCCCGTGCAGACCATGTCCACGCTGGAGCTGTGGCGCTACAGCATGCACCTGACCGATCAGGAGCAAGCCACGCAGCGCCACGAAATCCAGTTCTGGAAAAAGGCGCTGTACCCGCTGGCCTGCGTGGTCATGGTGGCATTGGCACTGCCCTTCGGCTATCTGCACGCACGTGCCGGCGGCGTGAGCTATAAGGTGTTCGGCGGCATCCTTCTGGGAATCAGCTTCGTGCTGCTCAACAACGTGTCAGGACATCTCGGCCTGCTGCGCCAATGGACGCCGTGGATGGCCGCGGCGGCTCCTGGCCTGTTCTATCTGCTGCTGTCGATGGCCGCGTTCGCGTGGCTGGTGAGGTATCGCTGATGACGCACTCCCTGCGCGGTCTGCTGCTGTTCGCTCACGGTGCCCGCGATCCGGCCTGGGCCGGGCCTTTCGAGCAGATGCTCGAAATGTGTCGTACGCAGCGCCCCGAGCAGCCCACCGAGTTGGCGTTCCTCGAGTTCATGCAGCCCGACCTGGTCGGTGCCGGACAGCGGCTGGCCCGCGCTGGCTGCACACAGGTGGACGTCATGCCGCTGTTCCTGGGAGCCGGCGGCCATGTCCGCAAGGATGTGCCGGCGCTCATTGCGCGTCTGCGCGAAGACTGTCCGGGCGTGATCTGGACCTTGCGTCCAGCCATAGGCGCGGCACCGACGGTCATTGCGGCCATGGCCGTCGTGGCGCTCGACGCCCAATACCTGCCCGAGGTGCCCCTGCCATGAACCTGCACCAGTTTCGCTTCGTGCAGGAGGCCGTGAGGCGCAACCTCAACCTGACCGAGACAGCCAAGGCGCTGCACACGTCGCAGCCGGGCATCAGCAAAGCCATCATCGAGCTCGAAGAGGAGCTCGGGGTGGACATCTTCGCGCGGCACGGCAAGCGCATCCGCCGGGTGACCGAGCCCGGCCAGCTGGTGTTGCGATCCGTCGAGATCATCATGCGCGAGGTCGCCAACCTGCGGCGCATCGGCGATGAGTTCTCCAAGCAGGATGCCGGCACGCTGTCGATCGCGACCACGCACTCGCAGGCACGCTACTTCCTGCCCGAACGGGTCGCAGCGCTTCGACGGCGGTTTCCCAAGGTGCAGGTGGTGCTGCACCAGGGAACCCCTGCCGACGTGGCGCGGATGCTGGTCGACGATGTGGCTGACATCGGCCTTGCCACCGAGGCACTGGCCGAGACCGAAACGCTGGTCAGTTTGCCCTGCTATGAGTGGCAGCACGTGATCGTGGTTCCGGTACACCATCCGCTGGCGCACGTCGAACGTCCCACCATCGAACTGCTCGCGCAGGAGCCGTTGGTCACCTATCACCCCACCTTCAGCGGCCGCAGCCGCATCGACGCTGCCTTCATGCGTGCCCGCTGCACGCCGAACATCGCCCTTGAAGCCATAGACGCCGATGTGATCAAGACCTACGTACGGCTCGGCATGGGCGTGGGCATCATCTCCGAGCTTGCCGTGGGCGACGACCCTGCCGGGGGCGAACTGATGTGGCATCCCGTGGGCCACCTGTTCGGCTCCAACACGTCCCGCGTGGCATTCAAGCGCGGCGCATACCTGCGCCACTTCGTGTTCGCGTTTGCAGAATTGCTGTCCGACCGACTCAGCCGGCCGCTCATCGAGCGCGCCATGGGCGGCAATCCCGACCTGTACGATCTGTAGCCCGTCAACCGATGCACTCCTCCTCCCCGCGCACCCCCGTGCCGCCCAGTCGCCTGCCACAGGTGGGCACGACCATCTTCACCGTCATGTCAGCGCTGGCGGCCGAGCACGGCGCCGTCAATCTCGGCCAGGGTTTCCCGGACTTCGACTGCGACCCACGCCTGGCCGATGCCGTGCACGATGCCATGCGGGCAGGTCACAACCAGTACCCGCCGATGGCCGGCGTCGGCATCTTGCGCGATGCCGTCGCCCGAAAAATCGCGCGATTGCACGGTCACACGTATGACCCCGCCACCGAAATCACGATCACCGCAGGCGCTACGCAGGCCATTCTCACCGCGGTATTGGCGGTGGCCGGCCCTGGAGACGAGGTCATCGTGCTCGACCCGTGCTACGACAGCTACGTGCCGAACATCGAGTTGGCCGGCGCGCGCGCGGTGCGAGTGCCCTTGAGCGAAGGAACCTTCCGCCCCGACTTCGCTGCAATCGGCGCAGCCTTGACGTCTCGCACGCGCGCATTGATTGTCAACTCGCCTCACAACCCCACCGGCACGGTGTGGCACGCCACTGACCTGAACCGTTTGGCCGACTTGCTGCGCCCCACTGAGGTGGTCGTGATCTCCGACGAGGTGTATGAGCACATGGTGTACGACGGTGCACCACACGCCAGCTTCAGTGGGCACGCCGAGCTGGCGGCGCGGACCATGGTCATCTCAAGCTATGGCAAGACCTACCATGTCACGGGGTGGAAGGTCGGCCACGTGGCAGCGCCGGCACCGCTGATGACCGAGTTCCGCAAAGTGCACCAGTTCAACGTCTTCACCGTGAACACGCCGATGCAGCATGGGATCGCGCGCTACATGACCGATCCGGCCCCTTATCTGGGACTGTCGGACTTCTACCAGGCCAAGCGTGACCGGTTCCGTGCCGGCCTTGCCGGTACGCGGCTGGGTCTGCTGCCTTGCGAGGGTACGTACTTCCAGTGCGTGGACTATCGCGGCGTGAGCGACCTGAACGACGAGGCCTTCTGCCGCTGGTTGACCACCGAGATCGGCGTGGCCGCCATACCGCTGTCGCCGTTCTATGGCGACGGTCGCAGCCAGGGCGTCGTGCGGTTCTGCTTCGCCAAGCGCGACGATACGCTGGACCGGGCGGTCGAGCGTCTGGCCCGCCTCTAGGAGCCTGTCGGGCTTTGGGACGGGCGCGCGCCCGCCCCGATCGAAGAACAACTCAGTGGGCATCGCCACGTACGGGCGGCCGCGTGTCCGGTTCGAGATCGGCCAGTTCCAGATCGACGCTGGCAAATTGAGTCGGCCGATCGAGCATGATGTCCGGGGTGACCACGATCGTCGATTCACCAATGGCAGCCCCGGGCAGTGGTGCCGTCACGTCCATCTGGAACCGGGAGTCAAGTGGCAGCAACACGTCCACCGAAGGCGCATCACCGCCAGCCTCGCCCATCAGCGCATGGGCCAGCGCATAGAGCATCAGCACCTCGCGATACGCCGGAAGGTCGAAGACCTCGCCGCCATCCTTGCGGAACAGCAGGGCCTCCAGCTCCGCCATCGCATCGATCGGTGAAGGCCAGGCCCGCTCCAGCCGCGTCATCACCTGCGGGTACTCGTCCAGCGAGCGCCCATGCTGCATGTCGGTGTCCCAATCGGGTGCGTAGGCATTGAAGCGCTGGTTGAAGCGCGTGCGCGTACGCTCGTAGGCCTCGCGGTCACCTTGGCGCCGGTAGATCTCGAGCAGCTTCAGGTATGGCAGCGGACTGATCCCACCCGTGTCGCGGAGGTGGCCCATGAGCAGGTCGATCGCCGCATCGTCCTGACCCAGAACCACAAAGAACTCCGCCTGTTGCTCCAGGTCGATGAGTTCGTCCACCGATACCGCTCGCGAGCTGGCCGAAGCAGGGGGCTCCACCAACGTCACCGGGGCTGGCGCATCAAGCACCGGTGCGGGCGCAACCGGACGTGGCGACGTGGCCTCCTGAATCCAGTCGTCCTCACCCGCGCGGGCACGCGCTGCAGAGGCCGGGCCATCGCGATGCGGCCTGGGCTTGGAGCCCACCGTCCCTTCGGGCCTGGCCATCGGCTGCGCAATGTCCAGAGGTGTCGGTGCGTGCTCGTCGCGGCGCGCGTCGGCCAGGATTTGCTTGGCATCGGCCCACCACTGCGGATGCTGCTCGTGACGCAGCCGGTGCAAGCGCCAACCCATCCAGATCGACACGCCTGCCAGAGCTGCAAATGCCGCCAGCAACCAGGGCATCCAGGTGCGGGCAGCGTCGGCCTGGGCCAGGCGTTGCCGCAGGGCCTGCAACTGCTCCCGCTGTGCCTCCCCTTCGGCGCGCAGCGCCACCAGTTGATCCTCGAGGCCCTGAACACGAGCCGCCGCGGCCGATGCGGCACTGGCTGCCTGTGCCATTGCCGACGCTGCACTGGCCTGCTGCTCGGCCAGCGCCGCCGCAACGGCGCGTTGAAGCACCTCGGGGTCGGGTGCATCCAGCGACAGGCGCGGCGCGATCGCGGTCGCGGTCGCACGCCCCGTTGATGCGGACGCGGCGAGCCGGGGCTTGCGAGGTCTCGGGGGCCGCACAGCCGGTGCTTGGGCCTGGGTCCGGTCACCGCGTTGCGCACCCACACCCGCAGGCATGGAAGCCTGCGCTGCGGGCGCTCGCGGCGCAACAGCTGCCGAGCCGTCGGCCAGCGCAGGGGCTTCGTGCACGGACCCAATAGCGGGAGATGGCGGGATGCCGGGCCCCGACAATGGCGGGTCGGCAAACACGGTGTACTGCCGAACGATGCGTGAGTTGCAGCCCAACGACACCTGCACCGTCACCACTGGCTCGTCGACGATGGCCAGAGTACCCACGCGCACCCACGGACGGCGCACATCGGTGGCGGTGTCGACCACGGCGCTGACGCTGAATGCGGGCTGGCGCCGATCACCGATCCGAACTTCGGCCGACAGGCACTCGCCGTCGAGGCTCTCCCCAGGTTCAAGCTGCACCGGGACCGCGAACTCCAGCGGCGCCCCCATGAGTACCGACGGCGGGGCCGCACCGAGGCCCACGGCCTGGGCCCCCATTGCCCAGAGCAGCGTTCCGGTCACTACTACCAGCGGCCAACGTGATCGCAGCATGCGGGATGTAACGCCCGTTCGAGCGCAGGAGGTGTCTGGGCCACTCTAGCACGAAGCGTTACAAGTCCGGAGCGCGAGTCGCGATGGAGCCAGCCCGCCGATGTCGGACTTGGCAGGTTCACCACAGCCGGTGCGTCACGCCCGCTCCGCAGCCGATGGACAATAGCATTGTCAGTTGGAGCACTCGGTTCACAGTATCGGCGCTGTCGCGCCTGGGACAAGCCATGAACAGCCCCGTTCTTACAATGGAAGAGCGTCAAAACATCGAGTCCGGCTCGTGGTTTTCCAAGCTCTCCCAACCCCTGCGCAATGCCATCCTGTCGCGTGCCTACGTGCGTCGGCTGGCCGACGGCGCACCCATGGCCTCGCGGGGCACGCCCGCCGAGGATTGGTGTGGCGTGGCCAAGGGTGCGGTGCGGGTGTCGCTGGTGTCGCTGGCAGGCAAGCAGGTCACGCTCACCTATGTCGAGCCGGGCACGTGGTTCGGCGACATCGCCCTGTTCGACGGCCTGCCGCGCACACACGATGCCGATGCCCATGGCGAGACCACCCTGTTGTGCGTACGCAAGGCCGACTTCAAAGAGCTCCTGGCCCAACACAGCGAGCTCTACGAGGCCCTGCTGCGACTGAACTGCCGCAGACTTCGGTTGTTGTTCAACCAGTTCGAAGATCTCAACACCCGGCCCCTGTCGGCTCGGCTGGCCAAGCAGATCCTGCTGCTGGCCAAGAGCTACGGCATCGAGCACGGCCAGGAGATCCGCATCGGTCTCCAACTGGCGCAGGAAGATCTGGCGCATCTGCTGGGCGCGTCGCGCCAGCGGGTCAACCAGGAGCTCAAGGGCTTCGAGCGCGAAGGCGCGGTGCGCGTGGAACCCACGCGCCTGGTCGTGCTGTCGCGCGAGAAGCTGATGGCGATCGCCGACCGCTGATCGCGTCGGCGCGCGCGGCGCGGCCCCGCGCCGGACGCGGGGGCTGACATCATGGAACAGTACACCGGCACCCGCGCGGTCCTGCCGCAGCATGCCTTCGACCAGCATGCGCTGCAGGCGTGGTTGCAGTTGCATGTTCCCGGTTTTGACGGCCCGCTGACGGTCGAGCAGTTCAAGGGTGGGCAGTCCAACCCCACCTACAAGCTGGTCACACCAGCGCGCAGCTACGTCATGCGCACCAAGCCTGGCCCGGCGGCCAAGCTGCTGCCGTCGGCCCATGCAATCGAGCGCGAGTTCCGCGTCATGAGCGCATTGGCGCTCACCGGGGTGCCGGTGGCCTCCATGCATGCGCTGTGCGAGGACGAGTCGGTGATTGGCCGTGCCTTCTACGTGATGGCATTCATCGAAGGCCGGGTGCTGTGGGACCAGGCATTGCCCGGGATGAAGCCGGCCGAGCGCGGTGCCATCTACGACGAGATGAACCGGGTCATCGCCACCTTGCACGATGTCGACCCGCGCAGCGTCGGCCTGGCCGACTACGGCAAGCCAGGCAGCTACTTCGCACGCCAGATCGGGCGCTGGAGCAAGCAGTACCTGGCCTCGATCACCGATGACATCCCGCAGATGCAGCAGTTGATCGATTGGCTGCCGACGCACATGCCCGCCAGCGCTCAGGACGATACGCAGGTTTCCATCGTGCATGGCGACTTCCGACTCGACAACCTGATCTTCCACCCGGACGAACCGCGGGTGATCGCGGTGCTCGACTGGGAGCTCTCCACGCTGGGCCACCCGCTGGCCGACTTCAGTTACCACTGCATGGCCTGGCACATCCCGCCGGGGGTCTTCCGCGGCATCGGTGGTCTCGACCATGCCTCACTGGGCATCCCGTCGGAGCGGGAGTATGTGCGCCGCTACTGCGAGCGCACCGGCCGCGGCGATCCCGATGCCTTGCTGGCCGACTGGAACTTCTACCTGGCCTACAACCTGTTCCGCCTGGGAGCCATCACCCAGGGCATCGCCAAGCGAGTGGTCGACGGCACAGCCGCCAGCGCGCAGGCGCGCGCCACCGGCGCGGCGACCCGCACACTCGCCGAGATGGCCTGGTCCTTCGCACAAAAGGCCTGATCACCGATCCGTCTGCCGGCTCTCCAGGCGCTGCCTGTCACTGCGTTTCAGGCGTCGCTCACCGACGCCATCACATCCACCCGAAGGGCCCACCACATGGACTTCAACTACACCCCCCGCACACAGGAACTGCGAACACGGCTGATCGCCTTCATGGACGAGCATGTGTTCCCGGCGGAGAAGCGCTTCGCCCAGGAACTCGCCCACAACACCCGCGAGGGTCGCCGCTGGAGCCCCCTGCCCGTCGTTGAGGAGCTCAAGCTGAAGGCGCGTGCCGCCGGGCTCTGGAACCTGTTTCTTCCTGAATCCGAGTTGGGCGCCGGACTCACCAACATGGAGTACGCGCCGTTGGCCGAGTTGATGGGACGGGTGCTGTGGAGCAGCGAGGTCTTCAACTGCTCGGCACCCGACACCGGCAACATGGAGGTGCTGGTGCGCTATGGCAGCGCCGAGCAGAAGAAGCAGTGGCTCGAGCCGCTGCTCGACGGCCGCATCCGCTCCGGCTTCGCGATGACCGAGCCGGCCGTGGCGTCGTCGGATGCGACCAACATCGAAGCTCGCATCGAGCGCCAGGGCGACGAGTACGTGATCAACGCGCGCAAGTGGTGGACCTCCGGCGCCGGGGACCCGCGCTGCAAGGTACTCATCTTCATGGGCAAGACCGATCCCCAGGCGCCCAGGCACTCCCAACAGTCGATGATCCTGGTGCCCATCGATGCGCCGGGTGTGCGCGTCGTTCGGAACCTGCCCGTTTTCGGCTACGACGATGCACCGCACGGGCACATGGAGATCGACTTCGACAACGTCCGGGTGCCGGCGTCGAACATGCTCCTGGGCGAGGGCCGCGGCTTCGAGATCGCTCAGGGGCGACTGGGGCCCGGGCGCATCCACCACTGCATGCGCACCATCGGCATGGCCGAGCGCGCGCTCGAGTTGATGTGCCGGCGGGCGATTCAGCGCGTGGCCTTTGGCAAGACGCTGGCGCAGCAAACCGTGACCCAGGAGCGCATTGCCGAAGCCCGCTGCCTGATCGAGCAGGCCCGCCTGCTCACGCTGAAGGCGGCGTGGATGATGGACGTGGCCGGCAACAAGGCGGCCAAGGCCGAGATCGCGATGATCAAGGTGGTGGCGCCCAACATGGCGCTGCGGGTCATCGACTGGGCCATGCAGGCACACGGCGGCGCGGGTGTCAGCGACGACTTTCCGCTCGCGTTCTACTACGCCCAGGTGCGCACCCTGCGCTTCGCCGACGGGCCCGACGAAGTGCACCGCAACGCGGTGGCCAAGATGGAGCTGGGCCGGTACGCCTGAGACCACCGCCGGATGTGGCCGCGACCCTCACCGCCCGCACAGGGAGCGCCTACTCGTCGCGCCCGGGTGTTTCGGACGACGGCCAGCCTGACAGCTGACTCGGGCCACCGCCCAGTTCGACCGCATCGCGCGAGCGTGCATGTGCTTGCTTGGCCAGGACCTCGAATACGGCGAACCATCGGTCGAGGTCGGCCTTCTCGGGCTCCGGCAACGGCACTCGCAACGTGAGCCGGCCTCGGGTGATCGTGACCACAATGGGAACGGCTTCGGGGACTTCAGCACCGGCGCGCGCCAGCGCGTCCTCCACCGGACCGACCAGCCATCGCTGCAGCCAGGTCTTGGCACTGGCGGCCGCGCCGTAGCGGTCGCGCAGCCGCCCCATCTCGGTGGGCGCCAACTTGGGATACATCACCAGCCAGCGCATCTCAGGCGGGGTCTCGGTGTCGATGCGGGTCTGCACGTCCTCGACATACTGCTCGAAGACCGCGCGCTCCACCTGCTCCATGAGCACCTTGTTCAGCACGAGCAGCTGCAGTTCGCGAGGCGTACCCACTTCGGCGCTGAAGCGCAGCTCTCGCGACTCGATGTAGCTGCGGTGGGAGTCGCCCCACTCGATGCGCCAATGGGGCACGGCGGCCTGCATGGGCTCCACCAGACCGCCGTCTTCGTCCTTCACCCGCTTGAAGCGGAATCCACGCCCCTCCGCCCATGACTGCAGGGCGGACATGTCCACCGGCTTCGGACCCTTGCTCAATAGCCTGCGCAGCGATTCCAGCATGGTTTAGAGTCGACCCAGGACACGCGGCCGATGTGGAGACCGACAATGATCGAAGTGTATTCCTGGGCCACGCCCAACGGGCACAAGGTGCACATCATGCTCGAGGAATGTGGCCTGCCCTACCGCCTTCACCCTGTCGACATAGGCGCCGGTGAACAGTTCACGCCGGAGTTCCTGTCGCTCAGCCCGAACAACAAAATCCCGGCCATCATCGATCCGGAGGGTCCTGATGGCCAGCCCATGCGCATGTTCGAGTCGGGCGCCATCTTGCTGTACCTGGCCGGCAAGACCGGACGCTTCCTGCCGGCCAGCGTGGCGGGCAAGTACGAAGTGCTCCAGTGGTTGATGTTCCAGATGGCCAGCGTGGGGCCGATGCTGGGTCAGGCGCACCACTTCCGCGTCTACGCGCCCGAGAAGATCGGCTACGCGATCGAGCGCTACACCAACGAGGCGCGGCGACTGTACGGCGTGATGGACAAGCGCCTGGCTCGATCGCGCTACCTCGGCGGCCCCGACTACTCGATCGCCGACATCGCGGTCTTCCCGTGGTTGCGGTCCTGGAAGAACCAGGGCATCGACTGGGCCGAATACCCGCACCTGAAGGGCTGGTTCGATGAGATGTCGGCCCGACCGGCCGTTCAGCGCGGGGTGGAGGTGCTGGCCGATCGGCGGCGCCCGGTCACTGATGACCGCGCGCGCGAGGTGCTGTTCGGCACGGAGCAATACCGTCGCCACTGAAGGCAGCGCCTGGTTTCCCCAGTCTCGAACGTGGTTCGTCGCCGCGCGGGACGGTACCACTGCCTAAAATGTGCAGCCGCTGCCCGTAGCTCAACTGGATAGAGCACCTGCCCGGCGCTTCGGTCCGCGCCCAATCGCCTGCCGTCGCGCCACTGAAAGTGCTCGCCTGGCCCGGCTATGCCGATGCCGACATCGTGGCCGAGTTCGAGGAGCGCACGCGCAGCCGGGTCGAGATCACAACTGTGGCGACAGATGATCAACTCCGTGCCCATGTCGATGCACAAGGCAGCGCCGGTTTCGATGTGCTCGCGGCGAACACGGCAGAGATTGCCCGCTACGCGGCAGCCTCGCGCCTGGCCCGGATCGACCTGACTCGCGTACCCCGCGCGGCTCGGCAGCTGCCGCGGTTCCGCGACCATGCCTCGATACCGGGTCTCACGCGGCAAGGGACCTTGCATGCCTTGCCGTACACCTTCGCGGAGATGGGTCTCATCTTCGACCGCCGCCAGTTGTCTCGACCGCCGGCCTCGATCACATCGATGTGGGATCCGCAACTTCGGGGCAAGGTGCTCGCCTACGACGGGAGCTCACACAACTTTTCCCTGGCAGCGCAGGCGCTGGAGTTGCCGCCGTTTCGCATCCCGTCCAATGAGATCCTGCGCGTCGCACGGCACTTGGTCGACTTGCGGCGCAACGTACGCGGCTTCTACACCCAGCCGGAGGAGTCCGTCGAGCTGTTTCGCCGCCATCGCGTGGCACTGATGTTCGCCAACTACGGCAGCCAGCAGATCAAGCTCCTTCGCGACGCTGGCGCAGACGTGGGATATGTGCTGCCGCGCGAAGGCGCCCTGGCGTGGCTCGACTGCTGGGCCATCACTGCCGCCTGCACGCGGCTCGAGCTGGCCCACGCCTGGCTCGACCACATGCTGTCGGTATCGGTGGGTCGCCGGCTCAGTGAGCGCCAGGGACTGGCCAACACCGTCGAGCCGCTGCCCACAGCCGTCGCCGACGGAAGGCTGGTCTGGCTCGAACCCGTGGAGGACGAGTCGCGGCGCGCGGCGCTGTGGCGCCGCATCATGTCGGGCGAACGCCCGGAGCGGCTGCGGTGAGGTTCGCTTGATCTTCCCGGGCGGCCTCGCCGCGAAACTCGGCGCGCTGGTGGCCGTACTGGCATTCGCGGCGACCGCCGCGGGCGTCTTCCACGGCTATCGCACCAGTCGCGATCTGCTCGTAGCCAGAGCGGAAGAGGACATGACGGCAGCGGTGCGCGTGCTGGCGCGCAGCGTGCGACTGGCCTTGCTCATGGCGGAGCACGACGCGCGCATGCTGGCAAGCGCGCCGTATGCGGCTCGGGCGCTATCGGGACGGACGTCGGCTGCGCAGACCGCCCCGGCCACCGGGGTCATGCATGAGTGGTTCGAGGCCGTGCTGGCGACGCGCCCCAACTACACGCAGGTCCGACTGATCTCGGTCGCAACAGGCGGTCCCGAGATCGTGCGGGTTGACCGCACTGCCAATGGCACTGTCCGGGTGCTGGGCGACGATCTGCAGGAGAAAGGGCATTACCCGTACGTGTACGAGGCGCAGCAGCGACTGGCTGGGCAGGTCTACCTGTCCACGATTTCCCTCAATCGGGAGGAGGGGGTACACGGCGCCGAGGACCGGCCGACATTGCGAGTAGCGGTCCCGGTGGCGCACGACGACGGTGTCGTGATCGGCGTGCTGGTGATCAACATCGACATGGGGGGGCTGTTCGAGCTGTTGCGCGCCGACCTGCCGCCCACTGTGCGTGTCTACATGACCAACCGCCACGGCGACTACTTGATACACCCCGACACCCGCCGCACCTTCGGGTTCGACACCGGCCGACGCTACCTGGTGCAGTCGGACTTTCCGGTGGCCGCCCAAGTGCTCGAGGGCCCGCAGGACACGGTCGTGGGGTATGGCCGCGAGGCCGGCAGTGGTGACGATGCGCTGGTCGCGGCATTCGCGCGCCTGTCGATCGGCGATCCTGGCGAAGGCCGGTTCATGGTGCTCGGCCTTGCACGCACACATGCGCACATCGTCGACGCGACGCGCGACATCGCCATCAGCGCCTGGCAGCAAATCGCCTTGGCCACATTGCTGGCCGGCGGTGTGGGCTGGCTGATCGCGCGACGCATTTCACGTCCACTGCGCTCGATGACGGATGCGGCGCATGCCTTTGCGCATGACCAGGCGATGCAGGCATTGCCGACGCACCGGCATGACGAGGTTGGCGAACTCGGACGAGCGCTACACGCCATGCAGCAGCAGGTGCAATCGCGCATGACCGAGTTGCGCGACAGCCGGGAGACCGCTGAACGCCTGGCCACGCACGACCCACTGACCGGTCTGCCCAACCAGCGCCTGTTCAGGGAACTGCTGGAAGGAGCCATGGCCAAGGCCCGTCGGAGCCATCGGATCTTCGCGCTGATGCTGATCGAGCTCGATCCGGTGCAGCCGGTGTCCGACGCCATCCCGCTCGGCACCGGCGCCGGGACCGATCGCGACATCCTGGCGCCACCGTCGGACCTCCTGTCCAGTGCGACTGATGGTGACGGTACCGGTGGCCCATCTGAAGCCCTGCTGCCATCCATCGCCGGGCGCTTGCGTGGCAGTGTTCGCGAGGTTGACGTCGCAGCACGCATGGGCACCCACCGGTTCGCTTTGCTGTGCGACGGATTTGACGAGCCTGACTATGCCGAAGTCATTGCATCAAAGGTGCGCCAGAGCATCGTGCGTCCGATGACGATCGACCAACTGGCGGTGAGGCCTGCCGCCCACATCGGGGTGGCGCTCTTCCCGCGCGACGGAGCGACCGTCGAAGCGCTGCTGGATGCGGCCGAGCGTGCATTGATTCTGGCGCAGGGCGGCGACGCCAGGGCCTGACCCTCTACCCGGGCGCCCTGCCCGGGCTGGCAACAGGTGTCGCCAAGCCGCGACCTGTCGCAGGACCATGCCGCGTTCATCCTGCGGTCGGACCCTCGATATTTGGTCGGGGTGAGACGATTCGAACGTCCGACCCACTGCTCCCAAAGCAGTTGCGCTACCAGGCTGCGCTACACCCCGAAGCCAGCAATTCTATCCGGGCACCGGGCCAGTCGCGACGGGCATCTGAGAACGCGACTTGCTGCCATCAAGCCGGCTGAGCCATCACCACGATGCCGTCGGTATCGGCATAAAGCCAATCTCCTGGGCGTATCCATACGCCTTGCACCTGTACCGGGACCTCACTCAACCCCGGTTCGCGTCGAACGGTGGGCATGGGCATCAATCCAAGGGCGCGTATGCCGATCGCGCATTCGGCCAGTTCGCCGGCGTCGCGCACACAGCCATCGACCACGATACCGGCCCAGCCGTTGCGCGCCGCGGCCGCGCCCAGGTTGCCGCCGACGAGCGCGCGACGCAGCGAACCGCCACCATCCACGACCAACACCCGACCTTGCCCTGGCGACTCGACGGCCAGTTTCACCGGCGAGTTGTCTTCATGGCACTTGACGGTCGCCACCGGACCGCTGAACACACTCTTGGCGCCGAAGTCGCGGAACACAGGGGGCAACACCCTGAACGCACCGTCGGTGTCGTTCTTGTGGAGGTCGCAGAGGTCGCAGGTGGCAAATAGCGGCATGGCAGTCGGCACAACTCGAGTAGCGCCAAAAGTGGTGCATGTCAGGCTGGCCATGATATGCGTTGTGGCGGCCTGGCCAGTGATCGCTCAGGGTGCAGTCGGCTGCTTTGAACCCTGCTTCACCTCGCCGAGCGCATCGCGAAGCTGCGCTGCCATCCGGCTGCCGGGCTCGGCAGCCTCCAGCGCGGCCTGCCAGTGGCGCTCGGCCGAACGTGTGTCGCCCCGGTTGTACGCGGCTGTACCGGCCAGCGCTTGCGCCTTTACGTTGCGCGAATCCAGCAACAGCGCTCGCTCGATCGCCTGGGTCGGCTCGCCCTCGAAGCGCCCCTGCTGCAGGCTCGCCAGCGCATCGGCCAGGTCGGCATGCGCCTGAGCATCATCCGGTCGCAGCGACGCCAATCGACGATAGGCCTGTACCGATGGCTCAGGCATGCCCATCACCGCATACGAGCGGCCCAGCATGGCCCATCCATCCGCATCCTCGGGCTGCGCCTCCAGGCGCTGCGCCAGACGCTGGACCATCGCCTCGAACTGCGCGCGCTCCATGCTGTGGGGCATGGCCTGCGCCACGGGCTCAGGCGCAACCGTCCATCCTTGGATGTTGCCCAGCCAGGCGTACCCGCCAGCTGTGAACGCAACGAGGAACAGCGACACGGCCGACCACAGCCGCCATGATGGCCGCTGCGGGAGTGGGCGCGGGTGGGCCGGTTCCGTCGGATGGGGCCCGATGGGGGTTGGTCGCTGGGGCTTCATCGCTGCGTGGAAGTGTTGATGGAGTCGGACGTGCGCTCGCCTCCCGGGCGGCTCGTACCGGACGGATCGCCGGCCACCCATCGCTCGTCGTCGTCGCCCTCCGACGCCGCGACCGCCTCGAAGGCCTCGTCACCCAGCGCCTGCCGACGACGAAGCACACGCCACAGACCGAGAAGCCCGCCAGCCAACAGCAGACCTGGTCCGGCCCACAGCAATGCCGTCGTCGACTTCACGGGGGGCCGGTACAGCACGAAGTCGCCATACCGCTGTGTCATGTACGCGAAAACCTCCGCTTCGGTGCGGCCAGCCTGCAGCATCTGCCGGATCTGTTGCCTCAAGTCGAGGGCAAGACCCGCGTTCGAGTCGGCGATCGTCTGGTTCTGGCAAACCAGACAGCGAAGCTCGCCAGCCAGGGCCATGACGCGCGCCTCGAGGGCCGCGTCGGCCGCCACTGGTGCTGCTGCGGAAGTGGCGTTCGAGGCCGCGTCTGGTGGCGTTCCTGCCAAGGCGGCCGCCGCGAACACCAGACAGGCGAGCGCAGGCAGCGCGCGCATGGCGCGTCTGCGCCTGCCGCAGGGTTGTTCTCGCTTGAACGCGCAACTAGCCACGGGTCAGCCTCTGGAGTACGGGCCGGATCTTGTCCCGCAGAACCTGCGGCGTCACCGGGCCGATGTGCTTGAAGCGGATGATGCCCTGGGCATCCACGACGAAGGTCTCGGGTACGCCGTACACGCCGTAGTCCAGGCCGATGCGGCCGTTCGGATCCATCACCGAGTCGGTGTAGGGATTACCGAACTGGCGCAGCCAGGCCCGGGCGTCATCGGGTCGATCCTTGTAGTTCAACCCGATCAACGGTACGCCGGCAGTGCGCGCAAAGTCCAGCAGCACCGGATGCTCGTCGCGGCAGGCGCCGCACCAGGATGCCCAGACATTCAAGACCCAGGGGCGCCCCGCCAAGTCGGCGGCTGACAGCTGCCGCTGCGGCTCCGCCAGCACCTCCCCAGAGAACACCGGTGCCGGCTTGTCGATCAGCGGCGACGGCACTTCTCTAGGATCCAGTCGCAGCCCCACTGCCAGAAATCCCGCCAGCACCAGGAAGAGCGCCAAAGGCCACAGGAATCGACTCATCCGCGCACCCCCTGCGCTGCCACCGCCGGTCGCTCTGCCACCGGTCGGCGCTCCCGGTAGCGACGATCACTGGCCGCCAGCGCGCCGCCCGCCATCATGATCAGACAACCGAGCCAGATCCAGCCGATGAACGGCTTGACTTGCACCCGCACGATCCAGGCGCCGTCGGCAAGCTGCTCGCCCATCGACACGTAGAGGTCGCGCCAGAGCGACGAGTGGACGGCGGACTCGGTCATTGGGTTGGCATGGGCACGGTAAACGCGCTTTTGCGGTTGAAGGCGCGCCACGGGCTGCCCCGCACGGCTGATGTCGATCGTGCCCTGCGTCGCCGTGTAGTTTGGCCCCTCCAACGGCTGCAGGTCCGTGAGTGTCCATGTCCAGCCGGCCAGCTCCGTTGCCTGGCCGGTCTGCATGCGAACGTCACGCTCCTGCTCATACGTGTTGACCATCACGACACCGACCGTGAAGACCGCAACGCCCATGTGGGCCACCATCATTCCCTGCACGGCGCGGGGCACCTGTTGCAGGCGACGCCACAGCGATGTGCCATCTTCGCGTCGGCGCAACCGTTGGCGAAGGTCCACCAGCGTCGCCGCGGCGACCCAGCAACCAAAGCTCAAGCCGACCAATGACACGGCGTGGATCGTGCCCTGACTCCAGGCCACAGCGATGCCGGCAACGGCTGCGACGGCCGCAGGCACGGGCAGTGCTCTCAGCAGGGCACGGGTCTCGTCCTGGCGCCATCGTGTCAGTGGACCGACGCCGATCAGCGCCAGCAGCGGCAGCATCAGCAAACCGAACACCGTCTCGAAATAGGGCGGTCCGACGGAGATCTTGCCCAGCCCGAGTGCATCGAGGAACAGAGGATAGAGTGTGCCCAGCAGTACGGCGCCAGTGGCGACCAGCAGGAGCACGTTGTTGACCAAGAGGAAGGTCTCGCGAGAAAGCAGGCCGAACCGCTGGCCCAGCCCCACCCGAGGGGCGCGCCAGGCGAACAGCATCAGCGACGCCCCGATCGCGACCACCAGGAAAGCCAGGATGAAGAGTCCCCTGCGCGGGTCCGTCGCGAAGGCATGTACCGATGACAGCACGCCCGAGCGCACGAGGAACGTACCCAGCAGCGACAGCGAGAAGGCGAGGATGGCCAGCAGCACCGTCCAGACCTTGAAGCTGCCGCGCTTTTCGGTGACGGCCAGCGAATGGATGAGCGCCGTACCCACCAGCCACGGCATGAACGAAGCGTTCTCCACCGGGTCCCAGAACCACCAGCCGCCCCACCCCAGCTCGTTGTAAGCCCACCAGCTGCCCAGGCCGATACCGAACGTCAGGAACACCCAGGCGGCAGTCGTCCAGGGCCGGGTCCAGCGAGCCCACGCGGAGTCCAGTTGCCCGCCCAAGAGCGCGGCAATGGCAAAGGCGTAGGCCACCGAAAAGCCGACATAGCCCATATACAGCATGGGCGGGTGCGCGACCATGCCGGGGTCCTGAAGCAATGGATTGAGATCCCTGCCGTCCGGCGCCGGCGGCAGCAGGCGCTCGAACGGGTTGGACGTGAACAGCAGGAACAGCAAGAAGCCGGTGGCCACCAACCCCAGAACACCCAGGATGCGGGACACGAACGGCAGTGGCAGCGAGCGGCTGAAGAGCGCCACCGCCACGGTCCACAGGCTGAGCATGGCCACCCACAGCAGCAGCGAACCCTCATGGCCGCCCCAGACCGCGGCCACGCGATAGGCGAGCGGCAGTGCGCTGTTCGAGTGCGATGCCACATACAACACGGAGTAATCGTGCCGAACGAACGCCACCGTCAGGCATGCAAAGGCAGCACCGACGAGGAGTGCCTGCAGCACCGCCAGTGGCCGAGCCGTGCTCATCCAGTCCACCCGCCCGCGGTGTGCACCGAGCAATGCGATCACGCCCTGGGCGAGCGAGACACCCAGGGCCATGATTGCGAACAGCTGACCCAGCTCGGGAATCATGGGCGACCGCTCTGCTGCAATGTGCCCGACATGCGCGCTTTCATCTCACCGGCGCGCTGCAGCGCCTCGGCCGCCTCTGGCGGCATGTAGTTCTCGTCGTGCTTGGCCAACACCTCACGCGCCGTGAACACGCCATCGCTGCCCAGTTGGCCCTGCGCCACGACGCCCTTGCCCTCCTTGAACAGGTCGGGCAGCACGCCCTCGTAGCGCACCGGCACGTTCTGCGCGGAGTCGGTGACGACGAACCGCACCATCACACCCTCGCGCGTCACGCTGCCCGGCTGCACCAGCCCGCCGACGCGAAACGTGCGCGCCAGCGGCGCTTCCTTGGCCGCCACCTGCGTGGGTGTGTAGAAGAAGACGAGGTTGCTGTTGAAGGCATTGAGCACCAGCGCCACGGCGACACCCACAGCGGCCAACACTCCCAACACGACCGCCGCGCGCTGATGGCGGGGCTTCATCGCGGCTGCTCCGTCTGCAACGCACTGCGGGCCAGGCGATGCCTGCGACGGGCGGCCACGGCCTCGGCCAGCATCACCAGCAGCGTCACGCCATACGAACCCCACACATACAGGCCGTAGCCGCCCATGTGCAGGAAGTCGCCCCAGGAGCCCCATTGCATCGTCACCACCTCCAAGACCCACCCATCCTCAACGCAGCGCCCGCACCCACTCGGTATCGGCCTCCTGCTCGAGCACGATGGCCCGCGCCCGTGTGAAGACCACCGCAAAGCTGTAGGCCCACATGCCCACCGTCATCAGCAGCATGGCAGTGAGCATGGTGCTCGCCATCTTCGGCGCGGATGTCATGCTGATCGTGGCACCTTGGTGCAGCGTGTTCCACCAACGCACCGAGAAGTAGATGACCGGCACGTTCACGGCGCCGACCAGCGCCAGCAGCGCACCTGCATGGGCCGATCGCCGCGGGTCGTCGATCGCCTCCGTGAGCGCGATGTACCCCAGGTAGAGCAGCAGCAGGATGAACTCCGATGTGAGCCGCGCGTCCCAGACCCACCAGGTTCCCCAGGTCGGTTTTCCCCACAGCGCACCGGTCCACAGCGCAATGAAGGTCATCAACGCCCCGGTCGGTGCCAGCGCGCGGGCATACATCGACGCCATGCGGGCGTTCAGCATCCAGCCCCAGGCCGCCCAGAATGCCATCACGAGATAGACCAGCATCGACAGCCAGGCCGCTGGCACGTGGATGAAGATGACGCGGTAGGCATCGCCTTGCTGGAAATCGGTGGGGGCGACGGCAAATCCCATCCACAGCCCCGCTGCGGCGAAAACCAGTGCCACCGCCCAGAACCACGGGATGCAGGCGCCGGCCAGCGCGTAGAAGCGTGACGGTGCCGCATAGGTCGTCCACGTGATCCGATTGACCTCACTCATGGGGCGCACCTACTCCATCGAAATGCGAAGGGCCGCCGCGGTCGCCGGCGGTGCGCCGAGCAACGTGAAGATCAGGAACGCACCCAGCAGCGACAGGTGGGCCTGCGCTCCCATGCCGGCCTCGACCGCACCCACGGCGCCGGTGCCGAAGATCAGGGCTGGCACGGTCAGCGGGAGCACCAGCAGGAACACCAGCGCAGCACCGCCGCGCAAGCCCAACGTCAAGGCGGCACCGAGCGCCCCCAGCGCCGAGAGCACGGGCGTGCCCAGCATCAGCGTCAGGCACAAGGTGGCGACGGACGGCGCACTCATGTCGAACTGCACGCCCAGCAACGGCGTTGCCAGCACCAGCGGCAGGCCGCCGCTGAGCCACTGTGCCGTGATCTTGCCCAGCACCAGCGTGATCAACGGGTGCTGCGACAGCAGCATCTGCTCGAGCGTGCCATCGGCATGGTCGCCGGCGAACATCTGGGTGACCGACAACATGCTGGCCAGCAGCGCGCACACCCACAGCACTCCTGGAGCGATCTGGCGCAGCGTTTGCGGTTCGGGTCCGACTCCGATAGGAAAGAGGCTGGCCGCGACCACGAAGAAGCCCAGCGGCAGCAGCGATTCGACACGCCTGCGGCGTACCAGCAGGAGGTCGCGCCTGACGACTGCCCAGTAGGTGCCCGCCGGCGCGGCCGTCACGTCGCGTGCACCGGCGGACGACGCCACGCGCTGCAACGCGCTGTCGTCGATGTTCACGATGCACACCATGCATCGAGATCCACCGTGCGCATGCCACGCAGGGCCACGGGTTGGTGGCTGGTCAGGAGCACCGCGCCACCCCGGTGTGCATGGGCTTCGATCCAATGGCTGAGCACGCCTGAACTGGATTGATCGAGCGCATCGTAGGGCTCGTCCAGGATCCAGGGCCGCACCGGCGCCTCGGCATCGAGCGCCAGCCGTGCGAGCGAACCTCGCCGCCGCTGGCCCTGCGACAGCTGGCGCACGGGCGAACTCGCGCACTGCGCCACACCGATCTGTGCGAGCGCATGCGGCACCCGATCTGAACTCGCACCCTGCAGCCGCGCCAGAAAGGCCACGGCCTCGGCCAACGTCAAGTCATCCTTCAGCGCGTTGGCATGACCGACGAACAGGGATCGCCCACGTCCCGGCCAAGCTCTCCCGCGCTCGGGCTGCACCAGCCCCGCCAGGACACGCAGCAGGCTGGTCTTGCCGCTGCCGTTGGCGCCGCGCAACCATACGATCTCACCTGGCCCGAGACTCAGGTTCACGCCACGCAGCAGCAGTCGACGGCCGCGGCGGCAGTCCAAGCCTTGTGCGCAGAGCAGCACCGTTCCGTCGGCGGCCGGTGTGGCAGTTGCGTTCAGGAATGTCATGTGTTCGCCGTTGAACGCAGCGAATCCTACCGGGTTACCCTTGGCTCAAAAATAATATTGATCAAGGTGATTTCGCTCCGGTGGCGGTGCCGGGTCCCCACCAGTGTGGGTTGCACTACCGGCCGGCCGCTCGTGCCGCGGCGCGAATCGCGGCCAGCGACGTCCGCGAGGTGCTCACGTCAGCGTCCAGCCGAAGGTGTATCAACATCGGGGCACCGGGCTCCAAGGCCTGTGCGAACGCGTGTTCGAACGCCTGCGTGCGATCAACGCACGCGGCACGCCAGCCGTAGGCCCGTGCCAGTGCCGCGAAGTCCGGGTTGCAGAGATCGCTGCCACTCACGCGACCTGGGAACTCCCGCTCCTGGTGCATGCGTATGGTGCCGTACGTGGCGTTGTCGACCACCAGGCTCACCAGTCGCCCCGTGCCACGGTTGGCGCCGTAACCGGCGGCCGTGGCCAGCTCTTGTCCGTTCATCAGGAAGTCGCCATCGCCGGCCACATTGACCACGGTGCGATGCGGGTACAACAAGGCTGCGCCCACTGCAGCGGGCAGGCCGTAGCCCATGGCGCCCGAAGTGGGGGCGAGCTGGGTGCGACCGGCGTGCTGCAACCCCGGATACCGCACATAGCGGTGCAACCAGCCGCTGTAGTTGCCGGCACCATTGGTGTAGATCGTGTCGGCTGGCGCCAGGCGTTGCACGGTCTTCATCACCACGGCCATGTCCAGTGGAGAGACGGCCGGCGCGTCGAGGTTGGCGAGGTAGTCGGCATGCGCGGCTGCTGTCCAGTCGCCCCATGCCACCGCACGCGCCGGCACCAGGCGGGCCAGTGCACCTGCAGCGGCGCCCATGGTGGCTTGCAGCAGCAGGTCGGCGGCATAGACGCGCCCAAGTTCCTCGGCCCCTGCATGGATGTGCACCAGGCGCTGCTGCGGTCGTGGCGGTTGGAGCAGCGTGTAGCCGCCGGTGGTCATCTCGCCCAGCCGTACCCCCAACGCGATCACCAGGTCGGCGTCGCGCACGCGCTGCGCCAGGAGCGGATTGATGCCGATGCCGACATCACCCGCATACAACGGGTGACGGTTGTCGAACGTGTCCTGGAACCGAAAGCCGCAGGCCACCGGCAGTTGCCAGGCCTGGGCAAACACCTCGAGGGAGCGCGCAGCGTCGGCCGTCCAGCCGCTGCCACCAACGATGACCAGCGGTCGCCGGGCCTGCTCGAGCAACTGCCCGAGTTCGGCCAGTTGCTGGGGGTGCGGCACGCACTGCGCCGGCCTCGCCCTGGGCAGCACCGCTGCCGCAGTCGGCCGGGTCAGCATGTCTTCCGGCAGAACCAGGACCACCGGTCCCGGCCGCCCCTGAAGCGCGGTGTGAAATGCCCTCGACACGTACTCTGGCAGGCGATCGGCGTCGTGCACTTCGCCGACCCACTTGGCCATGCCCAGCGTCCCCGGCCCGAACATCTGGCGGTAGTCGACCTCCTGAAACGCCTCACGGTCGCGCTGGTCGCTTGCCACCTGACCGACGAACAGCACCATCGGCGTGGAGTCCTGGAACGCGGTGTGCAGACCGATGCTGGCGTTGGTGGCTCCTGGACCGCGTGTGACGAAGCAGACGCCGGGCAGCCCGCTGAGCTTGCCCTGCGCTTCGGCCATGAATGACGCGCCGCCCTCCTGGCGGCAGGCCACGAACCGTATGCGATCACGGTGTTCGTGGAATCCATCCAGTACCGCGAGGTAGCTCTCTCCGGGCACGCCGAAAGCGGTGTCGATGCCCTGCTCGATGAGGGCCTCGACCAGAAGATGGCCGGCTGGGCGGGCGTTCGCCGCGGGGGTCTGGGAAGCGAGATGCGTCGTAGGGTCGGTCATCACGCCATTTTCGCCGCAGGGCGCGCCCTGCCGCCGCCGACGGCGCGGCCGACCCAGGCAGCCGATGCCACGCCCACCACCAACGCTCCGGCACCCACCAGGAAGATGGCCAACGGCTGGCCCCGATCCATGAGCGCCCCCAGCACCGGGGCGGCCAGCGCGAAACCGAGATCCAGTCCGGAGTAGACAGTGCCGTAGACGCGCCCCGTGGCGCCCGCAGGCGCAGCGCGCTTGATCAACATGTCGCGCGAAGGCCCGGCCATGCCGCTGCCCAGTCCCGCCAGGATGACCAGCCACGCTGCCGCGACACCCTGGACCCAGCCAAGCCCCACCAGCAGCAGCAGCAGGCCGCACGTGAGCAGGCTGGCCGCGATCACGCGCTCGAGCCGCTCGGCACGAACGGCTAGAAAGCCACCCAGGAGCATGCCCACGGCGCCACAGATCATGTAGCCGGTCACGAGCATCGAACTCCAGGCCTTGGGCAGCCCATAGCTGATCAGCAGCGCCGGACCGGCAAAGCTCTGCACTGCAGAAAGCGTGACCGTGGTCCAGAAGAAGAACGAGAAGCACAGCCACACCGACGGCAGGCGCAGAAACGCCATCGGGTGTTCCGACACCACTGCGGCAGGCCGATCCCGCTGCTCGGCAGGAGGTGCCCAGGATCCGAGGCGATCATCCACGGCGCGCCGCTGCCAGATCAGGATGGCCAGCACGGCCAGCGGTACCAGGGCGGCGGCGCTGTAGGCCGCACGCCACGAGCCGGTGGCGGTGGTCACGCCCAGCAGGAACACAGGTGCCGATGCCCAGCCCAGGTTGCCCGAAATGCCATGCACCGAAAACGCATGACCGAGCCGCCCCTGGGAAACCCGCTTGTTGAGGATGGTGAAGTCCACGGGATGAAACGGCGCATTGCCCAGCCCGGCCAAGGCCGCAGCCACCATCAGCCCGCCATAGCCCGGTGCAACGGCTGCCGCGATAGCCGCCGCAGCGAAGCACACCAATGCCGCGTAGAGCACCGGGCGCGCGCCGACGCGGTCGACCAGAAAACCGGCAAGCGCTTGACCGGTACCCGAAATCACGAAGAAGACGCTGACAAGTAGACCCAGCTGCGAGTAATTCAATCCAAATGCGTCGATCAGCCACGGGAACATCGGTGGCAAGAGCATGTGGAAGAAATGCGACGTTCCGTGGGCCAGACCGATCAGTCCGATCGTCTGCACATCCTGGCCGCGGCTGCCGTCAGAGAGCGGGCGCACTTGCATGTGTGACATGGTAGATCCATCCCGCCTGCCCTGCCTCGCTCAGGGTCGCGGCGTCATCGCCCCGGGTCGGCCGCAACAATGGCTTACGCTGTATCGGGCGGGTGCCACTAGAGTGCTGTCATCGGTGGGGAGACCTTGATGTTGCGTACCCTGTTCGGTGAACTGGCGCCTCGCCTGATGCCTGGCACCCGCAGCCCAGACGAGCCCGTGGCGTACGCTTCGGCTGACGCTGACGCCGTTGCGACGCCGCAGGTGCGGGCGCGGCCCCGCGTCGAGCGTGGCGTCGACGTGGTGGTCGACGCCAGTGCGGCTGTGGCGATCCGCACGCACTTCGCCACCACGCGCGCCGACTTGGGCGCAGCCGGGGCCATGATCACCCTGCTCGATCCGTCGCACCTGTGGGCGCCGCAAGTGCTCGCTGCGCTATCGACCGCCGCGGGGCAGCCCCTGGAGCGACTCAACCTGCGCGAGCGCGGCACGTTGCGCACGCTGGCCGTCATCGAGCGAACCACAGTTCCTCGACACGATGCCGCACCGCTGAAGGTCTACCACCCGGACGTTCGAGCCACCGGACCCGACCAGGAGGCCATTGCCAGTGCCCTGGCCGAAGGCAGCCACCTCACGGCCGTGATCGTCGGCGCGATGCAACCACCGGCCGTGCTTGCCCTGGTGCAAGCGATCCTCGATGCCACACGACAACCCGAATGGCGCTGTCCCTGGCTCGTCTTCTTGCTGCCGCCTGGCGCACCGGCGCTGCGCCAACGCATCTTGACCCAACCCTGGCCGGCGCATGTCCGCGCCGCTGCCATGTGCGAGCCGATGGCGGGTGCTTCGGCCGTCTGGAACACCGTCCTGACCGCCTGGGAGGCCGCCACGGCTTCCCCCCGACCCTTGGTGGCACGCGAGCCCGCGCCCGGTGCCGAACCGCGGGGTGTCGAACCGGCGCCGCTGAGCCCGCAAGGTGTGCAGCGCGCGCTGCAGCTGGTTTCGCGCACCGACGGCCTGCTCGCCTTCGGCGTGGTGAACCTGGGTTGCGGAGACTTGCTGTGCACCGACGCCGTGGGCGAAGCCCGCGATGAGTTGGCGCGCAGCGCGGCCGCGCTGTGCGCCGCGCGCCAGGCCCACGCCGCCGCCAGCCCGCCCGACTCCCCGACTCCTGACGAGTTGCTGATCACCATGGGACCCAGGCAAGCGCTGCTGCGCAGCCTTCCCGCCACATCGTCCACAGGTTTCGTGGCCTTGGTGGACCGTTCTCAGGCCAATCTGGCGCTGCTTCGCTTTAGACTGCTGGAAGCCGAGCGGTACCTGGCCTGATCCGACCCGCGGGTGGCGAGCGGACCACCACCGCTCAAGGGTGGTACGGGCGGTACCGATAACCGGTCACTGGTCCACTCAGAAGCAAGGCCCGCCCATGGACTTCTCGTCCGTCCACAACATCCACGAGAACGCGGTCTTCGAGGCCGTTGCCCGCGCCGCTGCGACGCACCCTGGCGTGGCCGCCAATCCCGACCTGCTGGCCGATGTGGCGTGCGTGGCACTAAACCGTGTGCCGCCGCGCTACATCCGTCATGATGTGGATCTGGCCTTCTTCCTCACGGAGCGTGAACGCGCAGACAATGAGCGAACCATTGCGGAAGCCGTCGAACATGCCTATGCGTTCGTCCAAGCCCGCCACGCAATGGCCGCCCGCCGTTGATTCACATGCGTTCGCCGCACCCCCACATGCCTAACCGCCCCGATGTCGAGGACGAATGGGCCCGCACCCGGGCCGAAACCGTGCTGCAAACGCAGCTGATGGGCGACAAGGAGGCATACCTCGGCGGCCAGAACCACGCCATTGGCCGGCGCATCAATGCCGAACAGCATGAACTGTTCGTGGTGTGCGACCCTTCGGAGGCGATGCACCAGCAGTTCGAGTTGCGCACGCCCGACTTTCTGGCGCTGCACGATCTCAAGGGTGCCGATTCACTGCGTTTGCTGCGCGGCCTGGCGCGCGCGCTGCGTCGCAAGGTACAGAAGCTGGTGATCCGGCGCCAGGGCTTCGGCGTGGCGTTGGCGACGATCGAGTTCGTCGAGTTGCCGGGTCCGGCCGATGGCCCCCGTGTGCGCCTGTACAGCACATTCACGGATACACCTGAGCCGGCCGAACGCAACGCGCTGGCCCACGTGCTGCTCGGCCACAGTCGGCTGGCGGTCGTGCTGACGGGTGGCGCTGATGGCGCCACAGCCGAGCCGACCCTGCTGCGGCTGCGCGACGCCATGGCAGAGCCCGCCTGGCGCAACCATCAGTTGCTCTGGCTGCCCGTGGGCCTGGAGTCACTGTCATCGCCGGCGCATCACTTGCCGATGCGCGGCGCCATTCAGGTTCACACCGCTCCACCGGTATCCGACCTGGGCCAGGCATGGCCGATCATCAGCAGCTTGTGGAACCAGCTGCGCACTGGAGAGAGCCCGCAACTGGCACCGACCGCACCGGCGCCGACAGCGGCCCCGTTGCCACGGCCCGGTACTGCGGTACCCACCAGGCCCGCGCCGGCGCCCGCATCCATCTCGGCGCCCGCGGTTGCGCCACTGCCACTGCGGCCCATGCCTGCCACCCGGGCCCCTGTCGCGGCAGTGGCGGGTTCCCCCGATCAACCGGGCGCCTGGCGCGAGTACATCGAGGCCTGCGCCAGCATTCCGGGCATGCTCAGCTGCTGCGTGTTCGATCTGGCCACTGAGCGCACGCTGGCGCACGCCGGCAGTCGTCCGGGTGCGGCGGCCCTTGCTTCCAGCGGCAGCGGCGTGTTCAGAACCCTGGTGCAGGTGGCACGCAGCATGGGCCTGCCACCCGGCGAGCCTGATCTTGCGGTAACGCTGGCCGAGCACCACCTGATCCTCCATCCGTTGCCGCAGACGCCAGGACTGGCCCTGCATGCGGTGCTCGACTCCCACGTCGCCAACTTGACGCTGGTACGCATGAAGCTGCACCGGCTGGATCCGGGGCAGTCCGACGCACCGACCGCTGCCTGACGAGCTCGGGTTCCCTCGGCGCCCGGCAGAGCGACTCGCCTGCGTGGCGCTGCTAGGATGGCGTGGCGCCCACATGCGCGGATGTCCCGCCCCATGCGCCTTAGCCGTGAAGCAACAGCTGTTCGACTACACCCTCCAGCAGGCCGATGGAGCCAGCTGCGTGGCCCACGCCTGGGCCAAGGTACCCGCACCGCTCAGCGCTGCGCGCCGGCAGGCGCTGCTCGACGAGCTCACCGCCCGCTTGCGTGCTGGCGAAGCCGTGCTGGTGGCACATTACTACACCGACGGTGACCTTCAGGATCTCGCCTTGGCCACAGGCGGCTGTGTGGCCGACTCACTTGAAATGGCCCGGTTCGGGCGCGATCACCCCGCCCGCACCCTGATCGTCGCCGGGGTGCGATTCATGGGCGAGACCTCGAAGATCCTCTCACCGCACAAGCGCGTGCTGATGCCCGATCTCGACGCGACCTGCTCGCTCGACCTGGGGTGCCCCGCCGACGAGTTCGCGCGCTTCTGCGATGCCCACCCGGATCGTGAGGTGGTCGTGTACGCCAACACCAGCGCCGCCGTGAAGGCACGGGCCGACTGGATGGTCACGAGCTCCTGCGCGCTGCCCATCGTGCGCCACCTGAAGGAAGAGGGTCGGCGCATTCTCTGGGCACCCGACCGCCACCTGGGCAGCTACATCGCCGAGGAGACAGGCGCCGACATGCTGCTGTGGGACGGCGCATGCATCGTGCATGACGAGTTCAAGGGGCTTGAGCTCGAACTGCTGCGGCAACAACACCCGCAAGCCCGTGTGCTGGTGCATCCGGAGTCCCCGGCCAGCGTGGTCAAGCAGGCTGACGTCGTCGGCTCCACTTCCCAGCTGCTCAAGGCAGTGGTCGAGGGCGAGGCTGTCGAGTACATCGTCGCCACCGACAACGGCCTGATGCACCGCATGCGCCAGCTCGCTCCCGGCAAGCGCCTCATCGAGGCTCCCACGGCCGGTCGCAGCGCCACGTGCAAGAGCTGTGCGCATTGCCCCTGGATGGCCATGAACGGGCTGCAGGGCGTGCTCGACTGCCTGAACCACGGGCACGGCGAGATCGTCGTCGACACCGATGTCAGCCGGCGCGCATTGGGCTGCATCGAGCGCATGCTCCATTTCACAGCCACAGGCGGCAGTGCGGCAGGCGCCACCGGGCTGGTGCGTCACATGGGCGCGGCCTGAGCCCCCGGTCTGCCTACTTCCTCAGGCTTGGTTTGCGATGGAACTGCTCGAACACAACGAAACCCTCGAAGAAGCCCGCGCGCGCAACGTGCGCGATGCCTTGCGCGAAGACCTGGGCACGGGTGACTGGACCGCGCTGCTGGTGCCACAAGAGCGCATGGCGGTGGCCCAGGTGGTCTGCCGTGATGCGGCCGTGCTGTGCGGCCAGGCCTGGTTCGATGCCTGCGTGCAGGCACTCGACCCACATGCGCAGTTGCGCTGGGTCTGTGCAGAGGGAGCCGACACCTCGCCAGGCGATGTGGTCGTGGAAATCCGTGCCCGTGCCCGAGCGCTGCTCAGTGCCGAACGCAGCGCCCTGAACTTCCTGCAGTTGCTGTCCGCCACGGCCACGCGCACGCGCGCCCACGTGCAGGCCATCGCCGGCGCATCGTCCAACCCACGCGGCTGCGCTGTGCTGGACACCCGCAAGACCGTGCCGGGGTTGCGACTGGCTCAGAAGTACGCGGTGCGCGTGGGTGGCGGGGCCAACCAGCGCCTGGCGCTTTGGCATGGCATCCTGATCAAGGAGAACCACATTGCCGCTGCGGGCGGCGTGGGCGCAGCACTGCGCGCGGCGCACGCACTGGATGCCGCGGTGGACATCCAGATCGAGGTCGAGACCTTGACACAACTCGACGAGGCGCTCGCCGCGGGTGCGCGCAGCATCCTGCTCGACAACTTCTCGCTCGAAGCCACCCGCGAGGCCGTGGCCCGGAACGCCGGGCGAGCCCTGCTCGAGACATCCGGGGGTGTCAGCCTGGAGCAGTTGCGAGACATCGCCGCCACCGGCGTCGACCGAATCTCATTGGGCACCTTGACCAAGGACGTGCGCGCCGTCGACTTCTCGATGCGGGTGACCGAGACCGGGGCCTGACAGGCCGGCAGCCGTCCGCTGCAGAGGCGATCAGTTGCGCCGTCCGGGCAGCACCGTCGGGAAGCTCGCCGGCAGGGGCTCGGGATAGTCGAGGCTGAAGTGCAGCCCCCGGCTCTCGGGACGGGCCAGCGCCGAGCGCACGATCAGTTCGGCACACACGGCCAAGTTGCGCAGTTCCAAGAGGTCAGGCGTGATGCGAAAGCTCGCGTAGTACTCGTTGATCTCGCCCTGCAGCAGTGCGATGCGGCGCAGCGCACGCTCCAATCGCTTGCTGCTGCGCACGATGCCAACGTAGTTCCACATCAGAAGCCGCAACTCGTCCCAGTTGTGGGCGATCACCACTTGCTCGTCGGCGTCCTCCACGCGGCTCTCGTCCCAACCCGGCACCGGCGCGGCCTCGGTCCATGTGCTGCCCTGGATATGGCGCGCCGCGGCATGTCCGAGCACCACGCATTCGAGCAGCGAGTTGCTGGCCAGACGGTTGGCGCCGTGCAGGCCCGTGTAGGCCGCCTCGCCGACGACGTACAGACCCGGCAGGTCGCTGCGACCGTTGAGGTCGGTCACGACCCCGCCACAGCTGTAATGCGCGGCGGGAACCACCGGAATCGACTGGCGCGCAATGTCGATGCCCAGCGCCAGGCAGCGCTCGTGAATGGTCGGGAAGTGCTCGAGCAGCCGCGCCTCACCCAGGTGGGTGGCATCCAGCCAGACGTGGTCCAGACCGTGCTTCTTCATTTCGAAGTCGATCGCGCGCGCCACGATGTCCCGCGGTGCCAGCTCCGCCCGTGCGTCGTGCCCAGGCATGAAACGAGTGCCATCGGGCAGCTTCAACAGCGCACCCTCGCCACGCAACGCCTCGGTGATCAGGAACACGCGATCCTGCGGGTGGTACAGGCAAGTGGGGTGAAACTGGATGAACTCCATGTTCGCCACCCGGCAACCGGCACGCCAGGCCATGGCCACGCCGTCGCCAGTGGCGGTGTCGGGGTTCGACGTATAGCGGTAGACGCGCCCGAGTCCGCCGCTGGCCAGCACCACCGCGGATGCCGGCAAAGCCAGCACCTGGCGCTGCTCGACATCGAGTGCGTACACGCCGTGGCAGGCAGGGCTGCCGCGCTGCACATGGCGATGGGTAATCAGGTCCACGGCCATGCAATGCTCGCGCAGCGTGATGTTGGGGTGCGCCCGGGCGCGCTCGAGCAGCGCCTCGTGGATGGCACGGCCAGTGGCATCGGCAGCATGGGCGACGCGCCGCACACCGTGCCCGCCCTCGCGCGTCAGATGCAGACCCATCGGGCCGCGCGCGTCGTGGGTCAGTTGGACACCTTGCGCCAGCAGCCACTGGATGGCCCTGGCGCTGTGCTGTGACACGAACCTGGCCGTGGCATCGTCTACGAGCCCGGCGCCGGCCGTTTCGGTGTCCTGGACATGGGCCTCGACGCTGTCGTCGTCACCCAGCACGCCGACGATACCGCCCTGTGCCCATGGCGTGGCGGCCTCGGTGAGACCGCGCTTGGCTAGCACGCAAACCGGCCGGTTATCGGCCAGTTCGAGGGCTGCGCTCAGTCCGGCCAAGCCGGCACCGACGATCACCACAGGCAAAGCGGATGCACTCATGGGGTCGCGATTCTACGGACCCCGGCGACCCGGCCGCTGGGTCGCGTCCAAGCGGCCTGGCTCAGTGCAACTGGCGGCCGATCCGGAACTCGCCACCCTTGACGTCGATCGGGATCGTGTCCTTCGGCCCGAAGCGGCCTTCCAGGATGAGCTTGGCCACCGGGTTTTCGATGCGATGCTGGATGGCGCGTTTGAGCGGGCGTGCACCGAACACCGGGTCGAAGCCCACCTTGGCGATCTCGGCCAGCGCCGCGGGTGTCACCTCGAGCTTCATCTCCATGCGCGCCAGCCGCGCCTCGAGGCCGCGCAGCTGAATGCGGGCGATGTTCTCGATGTGGGTCTGGTCGAGCGCGTGGAAGACCACGGTCTCGTCGATGCGGTTGAGGAACTCCGGGCGGAAGTGCTGCTTGACCTCGGCCCACACAGCGTCGCGGACCAGGTCGGCCGGCTGCCCGGCCATCTGCATGATCAGGTGAGAACCCAGGTTGCTGGTCATCACGATCACGGTGTTCTTGAAGTCGACCGTACGGCCCTGACCGTCGGTCAGCCGTCCGTCGTCGAGCACCTGCAGCAGCACGTTGAAGACGTCCGGGTGTGCTTTCTCCACCTCGTCGAGCAACAGCACGCTGTAGGGCTTGCGCCGCACCGCCTCGGTCAGGTAGCCGCCTTCGTCATAGCCGACATAGCCCGGGGGCGCGCCTATGAGACGGCTGACCGAGTGCTTCTCCATGAACTCACTCATGTCGATGCGCACCATGTGGTCGTCGCTGTCGAAGAGAAACCCCGCCAGCGCCTTGCACAGCTCGGTCTTGCCTACGCCGGTGGGTCCCAGGAACAGGAACGAGCCCAGCGGCCGGTTCGGGTCCGACAAGCCGGCGCGCGAACGGCGAATCGCATCGGCCACGGCAACGATGGCCTCGTCCTGGCCCACGACGCGCTCGTGCAGTTTGCCCTCCATCTGCAGCAGCTTGTCGCGCTCGCCCTGCATCAGCTTGGACACCGGAATGCCGGTGGAGCGCGAGACGACCTCGGCGATTTCCTCGGCGCCCACCATCGTGCGCAGCAGCTGCGGGCCCTTGCCTCCGCCCTTCTTGCCGGCCTCCTTGGCCTGTGCTTCCTTCAGGCGCTTGTCGAGCTCGGGCAAACGGCCGTACTGCAACTCGGCCACCTTGTCGAAGTTGCCCTTGCGTTTGAGCTCCTCGATCTGGAACTTGATGCGATCGATCTCTTCCTTGACCTGCGCGGAGCCCTGGGCCGTGGCCTTCTCGGCCTTCCAGATTTCCTCGAGGTCGACGTACTCGCGCTCGAGCTTGCCAATCTCGTCCTCGATCAGGCCGAGCCGCTTCTTCGAAGCGTCGTCGGTCTCCTTCTTGACCGCCTCGCGCTCGATCTTGAGCTGGATGAGCCGGCGGTCGAGCTTGTCCATCGCCTCGGGCTTGGAGTCGATCTCGATCTTGATCTTCGCCGCCGCCTCGTCGATCAGGTCGATCGCCTTGTCGGGCAGGAAGCGGTCGGTGATGTAGCGGTGCGAGAGCTCTGCCGCGGCGACGATGGCCGGGTCGGTGATCTCGACGCCGTGGTGCACCTCGTACTTCTCCTGCAGGCCGCGCAAGATGGCGATGGTGGCCTCGACGCTGGGCTCGTCGACCAGCACCTTCTGGAAGCGACGCTCGAGCGCGGCGTCCTTCTCGACGTACTTGCGATACTCGTCCAGCGTGGTCGCGCCGATGCAGTGCAACTCGCCACGCGCCAGCGCGGGCTTGAGCATGTTGCCCGCGTCGATCGCACCCTCGGCCTTGCCGGCGCCCACCATCGTGTGCAATTCGTCGACGAACAGGATGATGCGGCCCTCATCGGCGGCCACCTCCTTGAGCACCGCCTTCAGGCGTTCCTCGAACTCGCCGCGGTACTTGGCGCCGGCCAGCAGCCCGGCCATGTCGAGCACCAGCACGCGCTTGTCCTTCAGCGTCTCGGGCACCTCGCCAGCGACGATGCGCTGCGCCAGGCCTTCGACGATCGCCGTCTTGCCCACGCCCGGCTCGCCGATCAGCACCGGGTTGTTCTTCGAGCGGCGCTGCAGCACCTGGATGGCGCGGCGGATCTCGTCGTCGCGGCCGATCACCGGATCCAGCTTGCCCTGGCGGGCGCGCTCGGTCAGGTCCAGCGTGTACTTCTTCAAGGCCTCGCGCTGGCCTTCGGCCTCGGCCGAGTCGACCTTCTGGCCGCCGCGCACGGCCTCGATGGCCGCCTCCAGCGCCTTGCGCGTCAGGCCGTGGCCGCGCACCACGCCGCCGATGTCGTTCTTGGCATCGGCCAGCGCCAGCAGGAACATCTCGCTGGCGATGAACTGATCGCCGCGCTTGGTGGCCTCCTTGTCGGCGGCCTGCAGCAATTGCACGAGATCACGCCCCGGCTGCACCGGACCGCCACCTTGCACGTTGGGCAGCGCGCCGTTGGCAGTCTCCATCGCCGTCTTCAGCGCCGCGGTATTGGCGCCCGCCCGATCGAGCAGCGCCTTCGGGCCATCGGGCTGGACCAGCATGGCCGCCAGCAGGTGCGAGGGCTCGATGTAGGGGTTGTCGCGCGACACGGCCAGGCTCTGGGCGTCGGCCAGGGCCTGCTGGAATGCGGTGGTGAACTTGTCGACTCGCATGGAATGATCCTCCGTCTGCCGCTGGATGTGGGGCATGCGGCTGCGAAATCAAGCCCGCACGGTGGCCGCCAGCACCGCCGCGGCTTTACAGCGGGTCGCCCAGCCCTCGGTAGTGTCCTCCCTGAAAAACCAATGGCGCCACGGGATGTTCGGTCATGCGCAGAACCTCGCCGATGAACAGCACATGGTCGCCGGCCTCCTGGTGTGACACGCGCCGGCATTCGAACACCGCGGCGCAACCCGCCAGCACCGGCAGCTCGTGCAGTCCCGAGCTCCAATCCCCGGCGGCGAACCGGTCGGGCACGACAGAAGCGAATCGGCGGGACAGTGCCAGCTGCGACTGCGCCAGCACGTTCACCGCGAATCCCGCCGCCTGCTGGAACGGCGCGACGCTCGGGCTGGCCGCGCGCAGCGACCACAGCACCAGCGGCGGCTTCAACGACAGCGCGGAGAACGAGTTCGCCGTCAGGCCCACCGGCGCGCCATCTGCCGCACGGCAGGTGACGATGGTGACGCCGGTCGCGAACCGCCCCAGTGCGCGCCGCAGCGCGGAGGCATCGGCGACGGTCAGATCCACCGCAGAGCCAGCCTGGCCAGCCAGAAGCCGCCGGCCACGCAGGCCAGCGCGCCGAACACGTGGGCCAGGCTGTGCGCGAAGGCCATGGCCCACTCGCCGCGCTGCAACAACCCCAGCGACTCGGCCGAGAACGAAGAGAAGGTGGTGAAGCCGCCCAGGACGCCGGTCACGAGGAACAAGCGCCAGTGCGGGTCGGGGAAGCGCTCCAGCGCAACCATGGCAGCACCTATCAGCAGCCCGCCTACGCAATTGACAACCAGCGTGCCCAGTGGAAAACCGCCCCACCACGGGTTCAGGGCCATGCCCATCCACCACCGCGCCAGCGCGCCAAGACCGGCTCCGCCGGCCACAGCCAGCGCCTGCACCACGTTCACCCCGCGGTCCCCGTAACGCTGAGCGCCGTCATCCGGCGTTATCCGACGACAGTCCCCAGCGGGCCAGTGCGGCATCGTCGCTGGCGCGGGCGTCGACCCAATGGGCGCCTTCGGGTGTGGTCTCCTTCTTCCAGAACGGTGCCTGGGTCTTCAGGTAGTCCATCAGGAACTCGCAGCCCTGGAACGCCGCCCGCCGATGGGCGGAGGTCACCACCACGAGCACGATCTGCGCACCGGGTTCGAGCACGCCCACGCGGTGGATCACCCGCACGGCGCGCAATTCGAACCGCGAGCAGGCCTCGTCGATCATCTGTGCAATCGCGCGCTCGGTCATGCCGGGGTAGTGCTCCAGCTCCATGGCGCTGGCGCCACCGGGCGTACCCTGCCAGTCACGCACCGTGCCGACAAAGGCCGCAACCGCGCCCACACCGCCGTCACCGCCGCGCAGCCTCGACACCTCTGCGCCAAGGTCGAAATCGTCGGTCTGTATGGTCACCCGAGGATCAAACATTGGCTCGCATTCTGGCACCGGCGGCGTATGGCCACGCGCCGGCAAGGCATGTGGGGACTGTGGCGCCGCGTCTCGATCAACCGCCGGTTACCGGGGGAAAGAAGGCAACTTCGGCGCCGTCGGGCACGCGCGCGCTTTCGTCAGCCATGGTCTGGTTCAGGGCACAGCGCAGTGCCCGCCCGCGAGCCAGGGCCTGGGCATGGGATGCGCCTCGAGCAATCAGCGCGTCGCGCAGCTCGCCGAGCGTACCCTCGTCACCCCAGTCGAGCGTCTCGTGCGGGCCCAGCGTCTCGCGCAAGGAAGCGAAGTAGCGAATGGTGATGGCCATGGCCCGTCCTCAGGCGCTCATCAGTGCCGACAACGGCAGCAGCTTGACCATGTCACCCGGTGCGATCGCCTGCCCCGCCGGGTTGTCCAGCAGCGCCTCTGCCCACACCGCAGACGTCAGCACACCCGAACTCTGGTTTGCAAAGATCTCCACACCGCCGTTGGCATCGAAGCGCACGCGCAGGAACTCGCGCCTTCGGTCGGGTCGGGGCCACGCAAATGCCGCTCGTGCCTCGATTGGCCGTGGCAACACCACCGGACTGCCCTGCAGCGCCCGCAGCACCGGGGCCACGGTGAGCACAAAGGTCACGAAGCTCGACACGGGGTTGCCAGGCAGGCCCATGAACAACGATTCGCCACCGTCGCCGCGGCCAATGGCGCCGAACGCCAACGGCTTGCCCGGCTTCATCGCCACTTGCCAGGCCTCCAGCCAGCCCTCGGCCTGGACCGCTGGCTTGAGGTGATCTTCCTCGCCGACCGAGACCCCCCCGGAGGTGAGCACAAGGTCATGGCCCAACGCGGCCTCGCGCAGCGCCTGCCGCGTGGCCTCGCGACTGTCGGGCACGATGCCGAGATCACTGACGGTGCAACCGGCCGCCTGCAGCAGCGCATGCAGCGTATAGCGATTGGAGTTGTAGATGGCCCCGGGCTTCAACGGCTGACCGGGCATGACCAACTCGTCCCCGGTTGAAAAGAGCGCCACCCGCGGCCGCCGGCACACCTCGAGCTCAGCAGCGCCCACCGAAGCCGCCAGCCCCAGTGCCTGGGGCGTGAGTCGATCTCCGGCCGCGAGAACCTGCGAGTCGGCCATGACGTCCTCGCCCCGGCGCCGGATCCACTGGCCAGGCGCCGGAACGGCGTTGACCCGTACCTGTCCGAACCCGTCGCCTGCGATGGCGTCGCACTGCTCCTGCATCACCACGGCATCGGCGCCCGGCGGCACCTGCGCGCCGGTGAAGATTCGAGCGGCCGTGCCCGGCTGCACTGGCTGGCCCACGACGCCAGCCGGGATGCGCTGGCTCACCGGCAAGCAGACGCCGGCCTGCGGCACGTCGGCCACCCGCAGCGCATAACCGTCCATCGAGGTGTTGTCCGCCGGTGGTACATCGAGCGTGGAGTGCACGGGTCGCGCCAGGATGCGCCACCACGCCTGCAACGTGGGCACGAGCTCGGTTTCCCGGATCGCCCGAGCACGGGCAACCTCGAGCATGCGCGCCAGCACCTCCTCCAGAGGCTCCAGCGATGGCCGCACCTCAGCCATGGTGCTCCGGGTTGTAGGTGAACCGATCGCCGGAGCCGATCAGGAAATCGGCCACCCCGACCGGGTCGGGCAGGCCGAACACGGGCCGCAGCGTCGATTGCGGCAGCGCCGTGCCGTCATCGCAGGCAATGCCGACGATGAACGGGTCGTCCGGATAGAACGGCACGGTCCCCATGTCGCTGCGCCAGACCTCGATCTTCGGGATGTCGGCGTCCTTGAAGCCCTCGACCAGCAGCCAGTCGACCTCCACCATCTCGGCGATGAGCTGGTGCACGGTCGGGCGTCCGGGCACTTCGTACTCCCGCATCTTCGCCAACCGATGCCCGGAAGCGATCAGCACCTCCAGCGCACCGGCCTGCCGGTGGCGCCAGGTGTCCTTGCCCGGGTAATCGATCTCGAAGGTCTTGTGCGCATGCTTGAGCACGGATACACGCTGGCCACGCTTCTTCAGCTCGGCAACCAGTTGCTCGATCAAAGTGGTCTTGCCCACGCCGGAGGGGCCGCAAAATCCGATGACGTTCATGCCGGGGAATTCTCGCGGATGTAGTCCTTGACGCGCTGCACGTCCACCGGCATCACCACGAAGCGTTTGGGCAACGCCTCGATGCCTTCCAGCGACTGCGGCCGCGGCGGTTGCCGGCCGAGGGCCTCTTCGATGGTGGAGGCGAACTTGGCGGGCAATGCCGTCTCCAGCACGACCATGGGCACACCCGGCTGCAGGTGCTCGCGTGCGACCTTCAGCCCGTCGGCCGTGTGCGGGTCGATCATGTCGTGGTCCTGCTCCCACGCGTAGCGGATCATTGCCAGTCGGTCGGCGTGCGTACTGCGGCCGGAGGTGAAGCCGGTCAGCGCGATGCGACCGAATTCCTCGGGTGACAAGGAGAAGCCGCCATCACCTTCGACCGCCGAGCCGAACAGCTCGGCCACATGCGCCGCATCGCGGTTGACCAGGTCGAACACGTAGCGCTCGAAGTTGGACGCCTTGCTGATGTCCATCGACGGGCTCGACGTCTCATGCGTTTCGGCCGCCGTCCGGGCGCGATAGGTGCCTGTACGGAAGAACTCGTCGAGCACGTCGTTCTCATTGGTCGCCACCACCAGCTGAGCAATGGGAAGCCCCATCATCCGGGCCACGTGCCCCGCACAGACGTTGCCGAAGTTGCCCGATGGCACCGCAAAGCTGACCTTGCCGCCGCGACCATGGGTAACCTGAAAGTAGCCCGCAAAGTAGTAGACGACCTGCGCCAGCAGTCGCGCCCAGTTGATCGAGTTGACCGTGCCGATGCGATGGCGGCGCTTGAACTCGAGGTCGGCGCTGACGGCCTTGACGATGTCCTGGCACTCGTCGAACACGCCCTCGATCGCGATGTTGTGGATGTTCGCGTCGGGCAGGCTGAACATCTGCGCCTGCTGGAACGGGCTCATGCGGCCGTGCGGCGAGAGCATGAACACCCGGACATGCGGCTTGCCCCGCATGGCGTACTCCGCCGCACTGCCGGTGTCACCGGACGTGGCGCCCAGGATGTCGAGCTGATCGTTGCGCCGTGCCAGCTCGTACTCGAACAGGTTGCCCAGCAACTGCATCGCCATGTCCTTGAAGGCGAGCGTGGGGCCGTTGGACAAAGCCTGCACGTACAAGCCTTCCTCGATCTGCCGCACCGGCGTGATCTCGTCGGTGCCGAATGCCTCGCGGGTGTATGTGCGCCCGATGATGTCGCGCAGGTCGTCGGCGGGAATATCGTCGATGTACAGCCGCAGGATTTCGTAGGCGAGCTCGGGGTACGACAGTGTGGCCCAGCGCGCCATCGTGATGCCGCTCACGCGCGGATAGGCCTTGGGCATATAGAGCCCGCCATCGGGCGCCAGGCCCTCCAGCAGGATCTCGCAGAAGCGACGCTCGGTCTGGTCGCCACGGGTGCTGATGTAGCGCATCAGTTCAGTTCTTCCTTGCGGATGCTCACGATGGGCGCCAGCACGGTGGGCAACGCCTGCATCGCCGCCAGGGCTGCACACATGTGCCCTTCGACGGTATCGTGGGTCAGGATGATGAGATCGGTCTGCTTCTCGCCCTCGGCGCTCTCGCGCTGCAGCACCGCGTCGATGGAGATGTCGCGCTCGGCCAGGATGGTGGTGATCCTGGACAGGACGCCCGCCTGGTCGGCTACCTGCAGCCGCAGGTAGAACGACGTGACGACCTGCTCGATCGGCAGGATGGGCGTGTCGTGCAACTCGTCGGGTTGGAACGCCAGGTGCGGCACCCGGTGGTCCGGATCCGCCGTGTGCAGGCGGGTGATGTCCACCAGGTCGGCCACCACTGCCGAGGCCGTAGGTTCGGCGCCCGCGCCTTTGCCGTAGTAGAGCGTGGTCCCCACCGCGTCGCCCTGCACCACCACCGCGTTCATCGCGCCTTCGACATTGGCGATCAGTCGCTTGGCCGGCACCAGGGTCGGGTGCACGCGCAACTCGATGCCCTCGTCGCGTCGCCGCGTGATGCCCAGCAGCTTGATGCGGTAGCCCAGCTGCTCGGCGTAGCGGATGTCGGCCGCCTGCAGCTTGGTGATGCCCTCGACGTGGGCCTTGTCGAACTGCACGGGGATGCCGAAGGCGATCGCGCTCATGATCGTCACCTTGTGGCCTGCGTCGATTCCCTCGATGTCGAAGGTCGGATCGGCCTCGGCATAACCCAGGCGCTGGGCTTCCTTGAGCACGACGGCGAAGTCGAGCCCCTTGTCGCGCATCTCGCTGAGGATGAAGTTGGTGGTTCCGTTGATGATGCCGGCGATCCACTCGATGCGATTGGCCGTGAGGCCCTCTCGCAACGCCTTGATGATCGGGATGCCACCGGCCACGGCCGCTTCGAACGCGACGATCACGCCCTTGGCCCTGGCCGCGGCGAATATCTCGGTGCCGTGCACCGCCAGGAGCGCCTTGTTGGCAGTGACCACGTGCTTGCCCGCTGCGATGGCCTCCATCACCAGAAGACGGGCGATGCCATAGCCGCCAATGAGCTCGACGACGATGTCGATCGCCGGATTGGCGATCACCGCGCGGGCGTCGGACACCACCTCGACGCCCTCGCCCACGATGGACCTGGCGCGCGCCACGTCCAGGTCGGCCACCATCGCGATCTCGATGCCGCGCCCTGCACGCCGGCGGATCTCGGTCTGGTTGCGTGAGAGCACCTTGAACGTGCCCGAACCGACTGTGCCGATACCCAGCAGGCCCACCTGTATCGGTTTGACATCTGCCTCGCGCCGCTCGGCGGCCGGGCTCGGGTGTGCGCGGGATGTGCTCATGACGCAGTGCTTTCAGGCGAGGTGGCGTTTGCGGTAGTGGGACAGGAAGCGGTCGATGCGTCCGACGGCTTCGGCGAGATCGTCGCTGTTGGGCAGGAACACCAGGCGGAAGTGATCCGGCTGGGGCCAATTGAACCCGGTGCCCTGCACGATCAGTACCTTCTCCTCGGCCTGCAGTTCGTTGGCGAACTGCTGGTCGTCGGCGATCGGGTACATACGCGGGTCCAGCC
>JAKLLB010000025.1 GCA_023150345.1 Aquabacterium sp. | reverse complement strand
GGGCTCGTTGACGATCGCGAACGGCGATGTCGTTCTTGCCAATGACGCTAAGGCGGTAGTTCTGGTCACCGCTGATGCGGATGGGGCGGCAGACAGCACTGTCAATCCGTACCTGGTGTACTTCGTGCAGGACACCACGGCTGGCGCCGGCTTCACGCCGAGCGTTACGCTGGTTGGTACGATCAACAGCACTACCGAGCTGGTTGCTGGCAACTGGGACGCTGCCAACTTCGCCTGACGAGTTGCTGTGTCGACGGGTAGGGGTGATCGCCCCTACCCATTCAGCTAAGAACGGGTCCTTCGGGGCCCGTTTTTTTTCTCATCGCGTGGTAACGGAGGGGCGTGGAGGCGTATTTGGCTTGAACCGACGGTGGTCCGATCGCATGTTGTAGGTATTCCCTGGTTCAGTGCATTGATGTGCCATACGCCAGTGGTGCCGAACAAGTGACAGCCATCACATCCAAAGTGACCGGTCGCCGACAAAATCCCTTCCACACCGTCACCCACCGAGTCCGCACCATGTCGCCGCCTCCCGCCCACCCCAGCCTTCTGAGCCCGAAGCCGGTCGCCGGCCACAGCGCCCGGCAGCCCGCGGTGCGCCCGAACGCGTCGCTGCGGCGGTCACGCGTGGTCGTCATCCAGCATCCCGCGCAGAAAGACTTCCTGCAGCGCCTGCGCGAAGCCGGGCTCTGAGCATCTCCAGAGCATCTCCACAGCATCTGTGCCTGCGGTGCCGCGCGGCACCGCTGAACTACAATCACCGGTTTTTCATCCGCCCGAGCAGCACGCGCGCATGCGCAATGCAGAGTGGGGCGGCTTTCTCACGCTTCGTACCGAGAACACCATGGCAAACAAGCAAATCGTCTTCGCCGACCGCGTGGTCGGCCTGTCCCTGCAGAACGGCCTGGTCCGCATCGACCTCGCCACCATCGCCGGCCCGGCCAAGACCAAGGACGGCAAGGACGGCCTGAAGATGGACATCACCCACCAGCTCGTGCTGCCGGTCGACTCGTTCGTCAACGGTGTGGCCATGCAGCAGCAGATGGTCAAGGAACTGGTGACCCGCCAGCAAAAGCGCGTGGCCAAGGCCAAGGAAGCCAAGGCCGACGACAAGCCTGCCGCCGACGCCAAGGCCTGATCCCGGGCGCCACCCGCCCACACGCCCTGCGGGGCCCTGCGGCGGGAGCCGGCAGGGCCCTTCGCCCATCATGCTGCTGAACATCAGCGTCCGCTACGACCCGTTGGAAGACCGGCTGCTGCTGCGCCTGACGTTGCGGGTGGACGGCCAGCCAGTTGAACACTGGCTGCATCTCACGCGCCGCATCTGCATTGCGCTGCGCCGCGACCTGCAGGCCATGGTCGACCTTTCTGCCGAGTTGCCCGAGCGTATGGACAAGGGTGCCCGCGCCGTGGTTTCGGCCGCGCACCACCAGGCCGTGTCCAGCCAGGTGCCCACCCGCACTGAGGCCGCCGACGACGCACCGGCACCCGAGCAACCGCCCGTGTTGGTCACCAAGGTGGTGTGCGGGCGCCGCCGGGCCGATGCGCGCTGGGTGGTGCAGTTCGAGCGCCGGGGCCAGCCGCCGCTGGCGCTGGTGCTGTCGAACCCGACCCTGCATGCACTGGTCGACGCGCTCAGCCGCCGCGTGGCCGTTGCCCACTGGGCGCTGCCCGAGCTGCCACTCGAGCGGACGGCGCCGCAGCCCGGTGTAGGGGGCGCACTGCACTGATCGCCGCAGCTCGCGCGGTCTGTCGGCACGGGCGCGAACTGCGCCGTTGGGGTCGATGCAGGGCAAATGCGTGCGCCGCGGTGCACGCGCGCGACATCGGGCTTGACTTCATATAGGAGCAAGGTACCATCGCGCTCCTATATGAATTCCGTGGTTCGGCTGACGCTGCGCAACACCCCCGCCCAGGAGCAGCGCCTTTGCGCCCTGCAACAGGCGTTCGCGCAGGTGTGCAACGCGCTGGCGCCGGTGGTGCAGCAAACCCGCTGCTGGAACCGGGTGGCGCTGCACCACATGGCCTACAAGCCGCTGCGGCAACGCTTTCCTGAACTGGGCTCGCAGATGATCTGCAACGCCATCTACTCCGTGTCCCGCACCTGTCGCATCGTCTACCAGCATCCGTCCAGTCCCTTCAACCTGGGACGGTTGGGCGATCGTGCATTGCCGCGGGTGCAGTTCCTGCCGCAGTCGCCGGTGTACTTCGATCGGCACACGCTGAGCATCAAGGACGGCCAGGCGTCGATGTTCACGCTCGATGGCCGCATGAAGTTCCAGCTCGATCTCACGCCCGACTACGAAGAGCGCTTTCGTACCGAGAAGCTGCGCGAGATCGTCCTTGACCGCGCGGGTGGGCGCTTTCGGCTGAGCTTTCAGTTCGCAGCGCCTGCCGAAGACGGCGACGCACCCATCGCCACCGAAGAGGCCGCCGCGAACGGCGAACTGCCCGAATACGTGATCGTCACCGACGACCCACCCCTGCCCATGCCGGCCGAACTGGCCATGGCGGCAACCCACCTTCCGAGTCACGCCCCATGAGTGCACCGCAACCCAAGGCCGCGGCAGCGGCAACCTTTTTGCAGGGCGTGATGCGCGAGCAACGCCCGCGCTGGGCCCAGGCCGGCTGGCTGAGCGTGGTCACCGGCCTGCTCATGCTCACGCCATCGTGGTTCATGTTCGAGGTGTACGGCCGTGTGCTCAACAGCCGCAATGCCGCCACCCTGGGCTGGCTGCTGGTGATGGTGCTGGGTGTGTACGTGGTGCTCGAGCTGCTGGATCTGGTGCGCGCGCGCCTGTTGCACCAGGCCGGAGAAGACATCGATGCCCGGGTGCGCGCGCGGCTGTTCGACGTCGCTTTCGAGGCCAACCTCAAGCGCCAGCCCGGCGGCACCACGCAGCCCTTCAACGACCTGCGCACCCTGCGCGAGTTCGTGTCGACACCCGCCATCACGGCCGTGCTCGACACGCCCGCCGCGCTCATTTGCCTGGCGCTGCTGTTTGCCATCAGCCCCTGGCTGGGGCTGCTCGCGCTGGCCGGTGCCGGCCTGCAGGTGCTGCTGGCGGTGCTCACCGAGCGCCGCACCATGCCGCTGCTCACCGAAGCGCAGCGGGCCTCGATCCAGGCGCAAACCTATGCCGCATCGAGCCTGAAGAACGCGCAGGTCATCGAGTCGATGGGCATGCTCGGCGCCATCCACGCCCGCTGGATGCGCCTGCAGCGCCGATTCCTGGCCCGCCAGGCAGAGGCGTCCGACTACGGCGGCCTGAGCGCGACACTGGCGCGCCTGGTGCAGACCATGCAGAGCTCATTGCTGCTCGGCGGCGCCTGCTGGCTGATGCTCTACAACAAGCTCTGGGGTGGCGGCGCGATGCTCATCATCGCCTCCATCCTGGGTGGCCGCGTACTCCAGCCGTTGGCCCAGCTGGTGGGTCAATGGCGGCTGGTGGTGGGGGTGCGCGACGCCTACGGCCGGCTCGATGCCTTGCTGGGCAAGCCACCCGAGAACGACGCACACATGCCGCTGCCCGCGCCCAAGGGCCAGCTCAGCGTCGAGGCCGTGCTGGCCGGCGCACCGGGCAGCCCGCTGCCCATCCTCAAGGGCATCAGCTTCGCGGCTCGGCCGGGCGAGGTGGTCGGTGTGATCGGCCCGTCGGCCTGCGGCAAGAGCACGCTGGCCCGCCTGCTGATGGGCATCTGGCCGGCAGCGGGCGGAAAGGTGCGCCTGGACGGTGCCGACGTGCACGCCTGGAAGAAAGACGAGCTCGGGCCCCATGTCGGCTACCTGCCGCAGACGGTGGAGTTGTTCGACGGCACCGTGGCCGAGAACATCGCCCGCTTCGGCGATGTCGACATGCCCCGTGTGCGCGCCGCGGCCGAACTGGTGGGCATGGCCGATGTGATCGAGGCGCTGCCGCAGGCCTACGACACACGCATCGGCGACGACGGTGCGGTGCTTTCCGGGGGCCAGCGCCAGCGCCTGGGCCTGGCCCGCGCGGTTTATGGCGAGCCGCGCCTGCTGGTGCTCGATGAACCCAACTCCAGCCTCGACGAGGCCGGCGAGAAGGCGCTGCTGCAGATGCTGCAGGTCCTCAAGTCGCGCGGCGTCACCGTCGTGGCCATTACCCACCGCACGACGCTCATGCCGGCATTCGACAAGCTCTTGGTGATGAACGACGGCCAGGCCGCCTTCTTCGGCCCGCGCGACGAGGTGCTGGCCGCACTGAAGAAGGCCAATGAACAGGCGCGCGCGCAGATGGAGGCCGCCCGCCAGGCGGCCGCACCGCGCGCCGCGCTGCCCGGAGGTGCCGCATGACCACCACGACGACACAGGCGCTGACCGGTGCCGCAACAGGCTCACGCAGCGCCGCGCGTGCATCGGCCCCCGTGGCCACGGGCGGCGGCTTCTTCCAGCGCAGCCAGCTGGGCCGCACACTGGCGTTGTTCAAGCGTGAACTGGCCTGGGTGGCGGTGTTCAGCTTCTTCGCCAACGTGTTGATGCTCACGCCCACGCTGTACATGATGCAGGTGTACGACCGCGTGCTGGTCAGCGGCAGCGAGGTCACGTTGCTGGTGCTGTCGGCGGTGATGGTGCTGTTCTTCCTCACCATGGCCTTTGCCGAATGGCTGCGCTCGCGGTTGCTGGTCAGGGCCGGGGCCCGGTTTGACGAGGCGCTGAACTCGGCCGTCTTCCGCAGCAGCTTCGAGGCCAGCCTCAGCGGTGCCGGGCGAAATCCGCTGCAGGCGTTCAATGACCTGACCAACCTGCGCCAGTTCCTCACCGGCAATGGTGCCTTCGCGCTGATGGATGCACCGTGGACGGTGGTGTACATCGCCGTGCTGTTCCTGATGCACCCGTGGCTGGGCTGGACCGCCGTGGTCTGTGCAGCGGTGATGTTCGCCGTGGCCGTGTTCGGGCACCGCTACACGGTGCGGCGGCACGAGCAGGCCCAGACCAGCCTCGCCGAGTCGACCGGCTACCTGCAAGGCAAGCTGCGCAACGCCGAGACGGTGTATGCCATGGGCATGCTGTCGAGCCTGCGCCAGCATTGGCTGGCGCTGCACGAGCGGCATCTGGCCGCACAGGCGGGCGCAGCCGAAGGTGCCCATCGCGTGCAGGCGGTGACCAAGTACGTGCAGTACACCCAGCAGTCATTGATGCTGGCCATGGGCGCGCTGCTCGCCATCGACGGGCACATCAGTGCCGGCGCGATGATCGCGAGCAATGCACTGATGGGCAACGCCCTGCGGCCGGTGGGCGTGCTCACGCAGGCCTGGCGGCAGCTCCTGGACATGCGTACTTCCTATGCGCGCCTCGAGCAGCTCCTCGAAGCCCACCCCGAGCGCGCCGACCGCCACGTCGGCGACGACGTGACCGGCCAGGTGAGCCTGAGCGGCCTGGTGGCACGGGCTCCGGGGCGCGCGCAACCCATCCTGGGTGGTCTGACGGCCGACTTCCAGGCGGGCGAAGTGATCGCCATCGTGGGGCCGTCGGGCGCCGGCAAGAGCACCCTGGCGCGTTGCATCGTCGGCATCTGGCCGCACACCGAAGGCCAGGTGCTGCTCGACGGCCACCCCATCGAGGAGTGGTCGCGCGAGCACCTCGGCCCGCACCTGGGCTACCTGCCGCAGGACATCGAGCTGTTCGACGGCACCATCGCCGAGAACATCGCCCGCTTTGCCGACACACCGGCCGAGCAGGTGATCGAAGCCGCCCAGCGCACCGGCATCCACGAGATGATCCTGCGCATGCCCAAGGGCTACGACACGCCCATGGGCGAGGCCGGCGGCATGCTCTCGGGCGGCCAGCGCCAGCGCATCGGCCTGGCGCGCGCCATCCTGGGCGATCCGTCGCTGGTGGTGCTCGACGAGCCCAATGCCAACCTCGACGACGCCGGCGAGGCCGCGCTGGTGCGCACGGTGCGCGAACTCAAGTCCCGCGGCAAGACGGTCTTCATGATCGTCCACCAGCAGCACCTGCTGGCCGCGGCCGACCGGGTGCTCATCCTCGAGAAGGGGCAGATCTCCCGCATCCTGCCCGTGGTGACACGAACCGAGGCCTCGACGGCCCGCACGCAAGCATGAACACGAACGCCAACCCCATCGCGCGAGCCGACCTCGCCGCTGCCCCCCGCTCGACACCGGTGACCGATGTCGACGACGTGGCGCTCAAGACCGATACCCGCCCTGTGATCCGACTGGGCCTGTGGGTGCTGGTGGTGGGCTTCGGCCTCTTCCTGGCCTGGGCCACCTGGGCGCCGTTGGACGAGGGCGTTGCGGCGCCCGCGGTGGTGTCGTTCGAGACCCAGCGCAAGACCGTGCAGCACATGCAAGGTGGCGTGGTCCAGAAGGTGCTCGTCAAGGAAGGCCAGGAGGTCAAGCGCGGCGATCCGCTGGTGGTGCTGGACGACAGCACCACGCGCGCCGCCCACGAGACCATCCGCCAGAACTACCTGGCCCAGCGCGCCTTCGAGGGCCGACTGATGGCCGAAGTGAGCGGCGCCGCGAGCATCGCCTTCCATCCTGATCTGATGTCCGCCACCGAGGCCGCAGCCACCCAGCACATGAGCGTGCAGCAGCAGCTGTTCAACTCGCGCCGGGCCTCCCAGGCCGCCGAGTTGGGCGCCGCGCGCCAGACCATCGCCGGACTGGAAGGGCAGATCGCCGGCCTCAACCAGATGGCCGAAAGCCGGCGCGGCCAGTTGGCCATCCAGGCCCGCCAGCTCGAGAACGTGAAGGCACTGGCCGACGAGGGCTTTGCGCCGCGCAACCAGGCCCTGCAGCTCGAGCAGGCCCAGGCCGAGCTGCGCACCTCGCTGGCCGATCTGCAGACGAACATCCAGCGCGCCCAGAGCGCCATCGCCGAGGCCCGGCTGCGCATCGCGCAGCGCGAGCAGGACTACCTCAAGGAGGTGTCGGGGCAACTGGCCGAACTGCGGCGCGAGGTGCAGGCCAACCAGGAGCGGCTGGCCGCCATCACGGGCGAGCTCGGCCGCACCCAGGTCAAGGCCCCGGCCGATGGCCAGGTGATCGCGCTGAACGTCAGCGGCTCCGGCGCCGTGGTCACGCCTGGTCAGCGTCTGATGGAAGTGGTCCCTCATGGCGAGACGCTGCTGCTCGACGCCAAGGTGCCACCCTACGCCATCGACCGCGTGAAAGTGGGCGAACAAACCGAGGTGCGCTTCACCGCATTTGCCGACGCGCCGCAGCTCGTGGTGCACGGCAAGGTGGTGTCGTTGTCGGCCGACGCGGTGCAGGAACAGACGCCGATGGGCCCGATCAGTCACTACCTGGCCCGTGTCGCTCTCACGCCCGAGGGGCAGAAGGCCCTGGGCAAGCGCGTGATGCAACCGGGGATGCAGGCCGAGGTGCTGATCAAGACCGGCGAGCGTTCGCTCATGACCTATCTGCTGCATCCGCTGACCAAGCGTGTGGCGGCGGCCCTGACCGAGGAGTGAGCATGCGTGCTGCACGAACCGCAGGGCGGCATCCCGAGCGTCACGGGGCCGCACGGCTTTGGGCGCCCCGACTGGTGGCATTGGCCTGCCTGTGTGCGACGGCCGGCGCGCAGGCCATGAGCTTTGCCGAGGCCTATGCCGCGGCACGCGCCCATGACGCGCAGTACCGTGCCGCCCAGCACGAGCTCGATGCCAACCGGCAGCTGGTGCCCATCGCTCGGTCGGCGTTGTATCCAGCGGCAGGGCTGAACCTCTCGCGGTCCGACTATTCCGGCACCCGCTCATTCCAGAACTCGCTGAACCAGGAGGTCAAGACCGACGTGGCCTACTCCTCGCCGCAGGCCAACCTGTCGGTGCGCATGCCGTTGTTCAACGTGGAAGCCATGCGGCGCCACGAGCAGGCGCAAGTGCAGGTAGAGGCGGCCGAGTCGGTGTATCGCCAGCGCGGCAACGAACTGCTCGACCGCCTGGGCATGGCCTACCTGCAGGTGCTGCTGGCCGCCGACAACGTGGCGCTCACGCAGACGCAGCGCCAGTCGGCTCAGGGGTTGCTCACCCGCGCAGAGCAGCGCTACAAGCGGGGCGAGGGCACCCGGACCGAGGTGGCACAGGCGCAGTCGGCCTACGAACTGGCGCGAGTGCAGGCGCTCGAGGCACGGGACCTGGAGGAGGTCGCGACGCGGGGTTTCAAGCGTGTCACCGGCACCGACCCGTTGGCGCTGCAGCGGCCCCAGGCCGATCGCGAGCCGCCGCCCCTCGAGCCGCAATCGCTGGTGGAGTGGCTCGAGATCGCGCTGCGCCAGAGCCCGCAGCTGCAGGCGCGCACCCAGGCACTGATGGCCGCCCGGCTCGGTGTGGGCCGCCAGGCGGCCGGGCACTACCCGCGGGTGGACCTGGTGGCCAGCCTGGCGCGCAACACGAACGACTCGATCACCAGCCTGAACCAGACCAACGTGCTGGGGTCCATCGGCGTTCAGGTGAGCGTGCCGCTCTACAACGGCGGCGGCACCGAGGCCGGTGTGAAGCAGGCGCTGGCCGATCAGGCCCGCGCGGAAGCCGAGCTCAAGAATGAGCGCGAAGCCGTCGAGAGCGAGGTGCAGCGCCAGTTCCTGGCCACGCGCAACGGCGTGCACAAGGTGGGGGCGCTGATGCGCGCCGTGGCGGCCAACGAAGTGACGCTGCAGGGTGCCACGCGGTCGCTGGACGGCGGCATGGCCACCACCAGCGACGTACTGGATGCCCAGGCGCGGCTGCATGCCTCGCGCCGCGACCTTGCCCAGGCGCGCTACGACCACCTGATGTCTCGGCTGCGCCTGATGGCCGCTTCAGGCATGCCCCACGACGAGGTGGTGGCCGACGTGAACCGCCTGCTCGGCGTGCCGGCCACCGCATCGGTGCCCCCGCCCGCTGCCACGGCAGCGCCTGCCGCGGCAACCGCCGAAGCCGCGAACGCAGCCACGGCTGCACTGTCCACACCGAACGCAACCGCCGCCCCAGCGGTCCGCCAGCCATGAACCCCAAGCTTTGCCTCGAACGTTTCCTGCCGGCCGCGCACCGCCTGCTGGTGCTGCCGGTTGTTGCGCTGTTGGCGTCGTGCGGCGGCGGCACGAGCGGCTTGCCGGTCGTCTCCACGATGTCAGCCACGAGCGTCGCCTACAGCAAGACCGTGAGCGTCGTGGTCAGTGGCAACGGCCTGAACAACGGCATCACGGTGAGCGCCGAACCCGGTTGCGGCGCCATGACGGCTGCCGCCGGCGCCACCGACAGTACCCAGACCTTCACCTGCAAGGTCACCACGCTGGGCTCGTTCCAGCCCCGCGTGCGCAATGGCGAGGGCAAGGAGATCGCCACGCTGCGGCTGGACATCCCGCTGCCGCAGGTCACCATCACGGCCGCGCAGGCGAGTACCTCGGTCACGGGAACGATGGTGCTCGAACTCGATCCGGTGCGCGCACCCAAGGCGGTGGACAACTTCCTGGCCTACGTGAACCAGACGACACCGTTCCTGCGCAACACGCTGTTCCATCGCGCCGTGCCGGGCGTGCTGATCCAGGCCGGCGGCTACGTCACCGGGCTGTCGCCCAAGGCGGCCACGCTGGCGCCGATCGAGCTGGAATCCAACAACGGCCTGAAGAACCTGCGCGGCACCGTCGGCATGGCACGCACGACGGAGTTGAACTCCGCCACCACGCAGTTCTATGTCAATCTGGCCGACAATGCGGACTTCGACTACGTGGACGCGTCCAGCCCTGGTTATGCCGTGTTCGGCACGGTGGTGTCGGGCATGGATGTGGCTGACTCCATCGGCTCGGTCGTCACCACGTCGTTGCTGGTCAGCGGCTCGAGCCCGCCCATCACGCTGACCAACGTCCCCGTCAACGAAATCCGCATCACCGCCATATCGCAAACCCGCTGACGTGCACCGCCTGACCGACCCCCTGCGGCTGGCCTGGCCCCTGGCCAAGCGCGACCTGATGGCGCGCTACCGGGGCAGCGTGGGCGGGCTCGCGTGGGCGTTGCTGGCGCCGCTGGCCATGGTGGCCATCTATGCGCTGGTGTTCCAGGGTGTGTTCCAGGCCCGCTGGGCAGGGCAGGCCGCCGGCCCGAGTGCGGGGCTGGATTTCGCGGCGCGGCTGTTCGCGGGGCTCATCGTCTTCAGCGCCGTGGCCGAGGTGGCCACGCGCGCCACCCGGCTCATCCAGGACAACGCCAATCTCGTCAAGCGGGTGGTGTTCCCGCTCGAGCTGCTGTGCGTGGCGCTGGTGATGCAGGTCGCCGTGCACACCGCGCTGCAGATGCTGGTGCTGGGCGCCTGGCTGCTGGCCACGGGGTCCGGCGCGCAATGGAGCTGGCTGCTGCTGCTGCCCGCGTGGGGCTGGATGCTGGCGCTGCAACTGGCGCTGGCGCTCGCGCTGGCTGCGCTGGGCTGCTACCTGCGCGACCTGCAGCACATCGTGCCGCTGGTCACCTCGGGCTTGCTGTTCCTGTCGCCGGTGTTCTATGCCAGCCGGGCCGCCCCCGAGCCGCTGCGCGTGCTGCTCGCACTGAACCCGCTGTCGGCCCCGATCGAACTGGCCCGTGCGGCCTGGTTCGGCGACGCCTATGCCTGGGCCGACGCCGTGGTGCCTTTGGCCGCGGTGCTGTTGCTGCTGCTGGTCGCGCGCTGGATGTTCGCGCGCCTGCGCCCCGGCTTTGCCGATCTGGTCTGAGACCATGACCGCGCACGACGTCGTGATCGACCTGCAGGGAGTGGCCAAGAGCTACTCGCTGGAGTCGCGCCCGCTGCGCCGGCTGGCCGATCAGTTGCTGGGCCGCCGCGCCAGCGGGCACCTGCACCACGCGCTGCGCGAGGTGAACCTGCAGGTGCGGCGGGGCGAGTCCGTGGGTGTGATCGGCCGCAATGGCGCCGGCAAGTCCACATTGCTGCAACTGATCTGCGGCGTGCTGCAGCCCACGCGCGGGCAGTGCCGTGTGCACGGCCGGGTGGCCGCGCTGCTCGAGTTGGGCGCGGGCTTCAACCCCGAGCTCACGGGCCGCGAGAACGTGCGCCTGAACGGACCGTTGCTCGGCCTCACCGCGGCGCAGGTGGAGCAGCGCCTGCCGCAGATCATCGAGTTCGCCGGCATCGGCGAGTACATCGACCAGCCGGTGCGCAGCTACTCCAGCGGCATGTTCGTGCGCCTGGCGTTCTCGATGGCCACCAGCGTCGAGCCTGACATCCTGGTGATCGACGAGGCGCTGTCGGTGGGCGACGGCGTGTTCGCGCGCAAGTCGTTCGAGCGCATCATGGCGCTCAAGGAGCGTGGCGCCACCATCCTGTTCTGCTCGCACTCGCTGTTCCAGGTGGAGCAGCTGTGCGGCCGCGCACTTTGGTTGCACGAAGGCGATCTGCGCTACGACGGGCCATCGCACCAGGCGGTGGTGGAGTACGGCGCCTGGTTGTCGCGCAACGGCGACGGCAGCGGCGAGGCAACGCCCGTGCAGCCCTCGCGCAGCGAATCGTCCGCGGCGCGCATCGTCGACGTGCGCATCGCGCCGCCGCCGCACGGCACGGCACTGCGCAGCGGCATCGACGCGCTCACCGTGCAGGTGCAACTGCAGACCGACCCCACCATTCCATGCCCGACGCTGGGCGTGGTGATCTACACCGACGACGGCCGCGAACTCACCAGCGCCGGCAGCTTTCTCGACCATTTCGCCCTGCCGCGGCAGCCCGACGGCAGCGTGGCCATGGCCATCGACTTCCCGGCGCTGCCGCTGCTCAAGGGCCGCTACACCGTGTCGGTGTTCGTGTTGTGCGACCGGGCGATCAATTTGTATGCGGCGGCGCATCACGCCCTGGCTTTCGAGGTGGTGCAGGCCGATGTGCGGCAGGGCCTGGTGGCGCTGCCCCACCAGTGGCGCCGGTCGGCCGATGCCGGCGCGGGCGTGGCTGCAACGGTGCACAGGCCATCGTGAAGCGCGCTGCCGAAACCGGGTGGGCCGCCGCGATGCGCGCGTTTTCGTTCCCGCTGAACGTCTATGCCCACCTGCTGCAGCAGGTGGAGGGCCAGGCCGACTATCTGCATTTCGCGGTGTTCGAGCACGGTCAGAACGATGTGCGCCGCGCCCAGGAGCGCGCCAGCGAACTGCTGTGGCAGGCGCTGCCGCCGCCGTGCCGCCTGCTCGAAGTCGGCATCGGCCTGGGCACCACGTTGGCCCGCTTGCGCGCAGCCGGCTACGACGCCCACGGCATCACGCCCGAGCCGGCCCAGATCGACGCCGCGCACGCACGCCACGGGACGGCCCTGCCATTGACCTGCTCGCGACTGGAGGACTACGCCGACCATGCCGGCCAGTGGCACGCGCTGCTGTTCCAGGAGAGCGCTCAGTACATCGCGCCTCTGGCGTTGTTCGAGGCCGCCGAGCGTCTGCTTGCGGCAGGGCCAGCCACGCTGGTGGTGATGGACGAGTTTGCGCTCAAGCGCGACGAGCCCGGCCACACCGGCTTGCATCACCTCGCGCACTTCCAGGCCCTGGCCGCGCGTTTCGGGTGGCAGCTCGAGCAGCACATCGATCTGTCGCAGGCCGTGCAGCCGACGCTCGACTACCTGTTGCGCACCACGCGCAGCGAGCGCGACGCGCTCATGCGTGAGCTTGGGTTGGACGCCGCGGCGCTGGATGGCCTGGACGCCGCGCTGCTGCGCAGCCAGGCGCTGTATCGGCAGGGTGTCTACGGCTATGCGCTGCTGCGCTACACGCGGCCAGGCCCGGCGGCGGCACGTCCGGTGGCGCTGGATGCCGCGCGTGCCGATGCCATGCGCGAGCTGTTTGCCCGTGTGTTCGGACACGCCATGTCCGCCGACGAGTGGCGCTGGAAGTACGGCGATGGTCGCGGTCACGCCGTGGGCCTGCAACGCGACGGCGAACTGGTGGCGCACTTCGGCGGCATGACGCGCCGCGTGCATGCGGCCGGGCAGGACCTCCTGGCGTGCCAGGTCTGCGACGTGATGGTGGCTCCGAAGGCGCGCGCCTCGCTCAACGGCAGCGGCCCGCTGCTGGCCATCACCGCCACGTTCCTGGAGCAGCAGATCGGATGGGGCGCCCCGCACGCGGTGGGCTTTGGCTTCCCGACCACGCGCGCCTTTCGCGTGGCCGAGAAGCTGGGCTTGTATCGCGAGGTGGATCAGATGGTGCGGCTGGAGTCGACGCTGTGCGGCACCCCCGAAGCCCACCGCACTGCCGCCGCCAGGGTCGACGACTGGGGCAGCGAGGGGGCGCTCGATCCTGGCCAGCGCGCGATCGTGGACGAGCTGTGGTCGGCCATGCGGGTGTCCGCCGGCGCGCGTGTCCTGGGCGTGCGCGATGCCGCGTGGATCGAGCACCGCTACCGCCACCATCCGTCGCGCCGCTACCGGCTGCTGTTGCTGCGCAGCCGCTGGTGGCGTCGGCCCGTGGGCCTGGCCGTGCTGCGCACGCACGACGACGGCCTGTGGCGGGTGGTCGACCTGGTGGCGCCTGTGCCGCGCCTGAACGAGATGCTCGGCCGTGCCGCGGCCTGGGCTGGCACCCAGGGCGCGAGCCGCGTGGAATGCTGGGTCACGCGCTCGCAGCTGCCGCTGCTCGAAGGCGCCCTGCCTGGCGCGGCGAGCGTGCACCCGCTGGAGATCTCGGTGCCTGAGAGCGCCTGGACCGAAGGCCTGCGCATCACGGCCGACCGCCGCTGGCTGCTTATGGCCGGCGACGCCGACTTCACTTGAGCACGACATTCGCGATCGCACATGCGCATCCTGCACGTCACCCGCGAGATCGGCAGCGACCGCCGCTACGGAATCGGCCGCAGCCTCGCGCCGGTGGTGCAGGCACTGCAGGCGCGCGGCCACGAGGTGCGCTATCTCACCCAGGACGACCAGAGCCCGCGCGGGCGGGCATGGCAGCAGCGCTGGACCGAGCGGCTGGGCCGCTGGGGCGAGCGCCTGGCCGGCGCGCCGGGCCGTGTGCTGGCCGCTGTCTGGATTGAACGTCTGAACATGGGGCGCCTGGCAGCCAAGGTGGCCCGCGACATGCGCGCCGACATCGTGCACCTGCACGACCCGTGGATGGCCTGGGGCTTCCGGCTCGCTCGCCTCGTGTACCGCGGCCCACCGCTGCGCTGGGGCGTGACGGAGCATGGGTTCGGGGCGTATGCGGATGCGACCGGTGAGGAGGGGGTGCCGTACTCGCCCGCCTTGCTGCGCTGGCACCGGTGCCTGGAATCAAAGGTGCTTGCGGCAGCCCGATGGGTGATCTGCCCCAGCCACAGTGCCCGCGCCCAGCTGGCTCGAGACCTAGCGCTGCCCGATGTTCCTGGTCACTGGCGTACCGTCCCACACCCGAGGCCGGTCTTGCATGCGATGGATCGTGCGCAAGCACGGGCGTTACTCGGCTGGGATAGCGACGCCGTGCATGTGCTGGCCATCGGGCGCTTGAACCCGGTCAAGCGGTTCGATGCCTTGTTACGCGCTTGCATGGCACTTGGGCGGCCACTTACACTGAACGTGCTGGGCGAGGGCGATGCTGCTGGCCTCGAGCACGTGCTGGCACTGACACCGGGCACCGCCGTCACGCTGCAAGTGGCAGCCGTCGACGACGTGGCTCCATACCTCGCCGCAGCCGATGTGTATGTCTGCACCTCCCGCAACGAGTCGTTCGGCATGGCCAACCTCGAGGCCTTGCGCATGGGCGTTCCATCGGTCTGCACTGCGGCAGGCAGCATCGCCGAAGTGACTGGCGGCGCAGCGTTGCTGGTGCCGGCCGGCGATGTTGGACTGGTCGACAATACAGCCAAGGCGATCGTGGCGCTGCTGGATGACCCGATGTTGCGCAGCCGTGTCGCGCGGGCCGGCGAGCGGCATGCGCTGAGCTGGCCCGACGCAAAGGCAGTTGCACAGCAACTCGAGGCCATCTACGACGGCGATCCGGGCAGCTTGGTGACCGAGACGACGGACGTGGGGGATTCACCAAGCGCCAAGGGCACACTGGCGACCCCCACTGAGGCCGTGGCCACTTCTGCCCCTGTGGTTGATGCGCTGTGCGCGCTGCCGCGACCGCTGCCGCTGGAGCAGGCGCGGCGCGTGCTGGTCCTGGCACCCCATCCAGATGACGAGTCCATAGGCTGCGGTGGAATGCTGGCCTTGCTCACCCGTGCCGGCGTGGCCGTTCGGGTGGTGCTCGTGACCAACGGTGCCGGCGCTGGCGGTCTGCCCGCTGGCTCCGATGTCGTGCGCCATCGCGAGTTCGTAGCGGCGCTCGGGCACCTTGGCGTCACCGATCATGTCTGGCTGCGCTTCGAGGATGGCGCACTGAAGCTCGACGATTCGCTGCGCGGCGCTATCGTCGATCAAGTACGTGAATTTGAACCCAACTGGATCCTTGCGCCCGACGCCGAAGACCTGCACCGTGATCATCGCGTGGTGGCGTGGGCTGCGATCGCCGCTGCGAATGACATACCGAGTGTCGAGGCGGTGTGGCACTACGAAACGTGGCACGCGATACAACCCAGCCATGTGCTCGACATCTCATCCGTACTGGTCGACAAGCTGGCCGCAGTGCGCGAGCACCGAACGGCGTTGACATGCGGCAATTACCTCGAGGGCGCCGAAGGCTTGGCGCGCTATCGTGCGTTGCTCATGGGCCAAGCACGGCCGGGCGCAGCGGCAGAAGCCTTCCTTTATTGTGAGCGACCGGCGCGACCCCGATCGACTTCGATCGAAGGCGGGCACACGAATGAGAGGCAGGATTCACCATGACATCACCGCCACTCATCAGCGTGATCATCCGCAGCATGGATCGCCCGAGCCTGAGTGCGGCACTGGAGTCGGTCCTGGCCCAGTCCTGGCGACCGGTCGAGGTGCTGGTGGTGCCTGCCAGCGGCCGTGCGCACCAGCCGCTGCCTTTGGGGCCGCAGGGCATAGCCATCGAACTGGCCGACGTCCCGGCACAGCCACTACCGCGCCCGGCAGCGGCCAATGCGGGGCTGGACCGCGCGCGCGGGGAGTGGCTCATCTTCCTGGATGACGACGATGTCTTTTTGCCGGGCCATTTGGACAAGCTGGCTCGGGCGCTCGAAGAGCATCCCGACGCGGTAGCGGCCTACTCGGACGTGGACCTGGGTAGTCTGATGCCGACAGGATGGTGCAGCCGCCATCGATTCGAGGCCGACTTCGACCCTGAGCGCCTGCGATTCGAGAATTACCTGCCGATGCACGCGGTGCTCTTCCGGCGCAGATGCACGCAAGCGCCTGCCGACTGCCGTTTCGATGAGGACCAGTTGCTCTTTGAGGATTGGGACTTTTGGCTGCAGTTGGCTGAGCACGGTCGCTTTGTGCGCGCCCCGGGCGTGAGTGCCCGCTATGTCGTTGCCGAAGACGCCGAAGCGTCAGGCGTATTCACCGACCACGCATCGACCCTGGCTGCGCGCTCGCGGCTGTGGTCAAAGTGGCAGCAACGCATGGCGCCCGGCGCGCTGGCGCATTGGATGGGCTATGTCCAGACCTTGTACCGGCGTGCTGGTACCGCCGATGAGGCGCTGAGCGAGGCCCGGGCCTCGCTCGACGGGATGCGGCAGATGCTGGCCGCACGCGAAGCCGAGATTGCGGCGCTGACCGCGCGTGCGCACGATCTGCATGCCATCGTGGCGGCGCGCGACACGAGCCTGGCCGACGCGGCGGCCCACGCCGCCGGCCTGCTGGCGGTGATTGCTGCCCGCGAGACAGAGATTCGGGCCCTCACTTCGGCACTCGAGGCCCACCTGGCACAAGGCCCGCTGCGGGCCTTTCACAGCGCCTGGCAACGACGGACCCAATGAACATGGCACCAGGCCCAAAGACCGAGTGGCGCACCTGCGTCTTCACCATCGTTTCGCGCAACTACCTGCACTACGCGCTCAACCTGATGGAGAGCGTGGCCGACTTCCTGCCGCACACCCACCGCACTATCGTCTTGTGCGATGCCGGCGAGGGCGTCGACCTCACGGATGCCGGCATTGAGCTGATCGACATCGACGCGCTGAACATCGCTCATGTCGACCGCATGATCGTGCAGTACACGATCCTCGAACTCAACACGGCGATCAAGCCCTACGCCTTCAACAAGTTGTTCGCCTCCGGTCCTTGGGAGCGGGTCATCTACTTCGATCCGGACATCCAGCTGTTCTCCAGCGGCACGCCATTGCTGCAGCGGCTGGACCACGCCGACGTGGTGCTGACGCCGCATCTCACCGCGCCGCTCATGGATGACCGGCATCCGTCGGACTTGTCCATCGTGCAAAGCGGCAGCTACAACCTCGGGTTCCTGGCGCTGCGACGCAGCGCGGGCACCGCACGGCTGCTGCGTTGGTGGGAAGCGAAGCTGCAGCGCGATTGCGTGGTTGACATTCCACGCGGCCTGTTCACCGACCAGAAGTGGATGGACCTCGTGCCTGGCCTGTTCGAGCGCGTGTACATCGAGCGCGATCCGGGTTGGAACGTGGCCTATTGGAACCTTGCCCATCGCCATGTGGATGCGGACGAGAGCGGCTTTCGGGTCAATGGACAGCCGCTGTTCTTCTTCCACTTCTCGGGTTACGACCCCAAGACCCGATCGATCAGCAAGCACCAGGACCGTTACACGCTGGAACGCTGTACGCCTGCGGTGCAGGCGCTGTTCCGTCAGTACGTCGAGCGCCTCGATCGCCACGGACGCGAGCGCTATGCGGCGATCCCGTATGCCTACGCGACACTCGCCGATGGCACCGTGCTGCCTGAGTGCGCGCGCCAGGTCATCCGCCAAGAGCTCGAATGGGACAAGCCCTTGCCGGATTTGCGCAGCGTCGAGGGCGCGCGCACGCTCGTGCGCATGCTCACCGAGCCGGTCGATCAACTCGATCCCCCGCTGACCCGCCTGGCGCTGCAACTGCACCGTTCGCGGCCCGACCTGCAGGCGGCATTTCCCGACGTGCTAGGCGCGCATCGTGAGGCCTACGCGGCCTGGTTCGTCGAACGCGCGGGCGAGGAAGCGCGCGTCAGCGGCGAACTGCTGCGTGGAGTCGGCACGGTCGCGCTGGCATCGGCGGTTGCGCGTGCGGCCAGCGACGCTGATAGCGGTGGAGCCGACGGTACGCATGCAGGCGCACAGGCTGTGGCCTTGCCCGGTGTGGGCACCGCCCCGGCTGGCACGCGACCAGGCGGGTCGCCACTGTTTCGGTGGGCCTACCGGCTGGCCTGGCAGGGCCGGCACCTGGCTCGGCCCCTGTCGACACCGGCGCTGCGACAGCGCGTTCGCGCCTACCTCGTGCGGCGCGCGTTTGCCAGTCGGCCGGCCGCGGCGGCCACCGCGGCCAACGTGGCCGTCGCGCGGGGCGCAGCGCTGCCACCCGGCATCACCGTGATCGGCTACCTGCAGGCCGAGAGCGGCGTCGGCGAGTCGGCGCGTTCCACTCTGCGAGCACTGGCCACCATTGATATCGCCCACTCGGTGCGCGACTTTCGCGCGGGCAACGTATCGCGCATGGAGGCCGCGCTCGATGGGCCGCTGGTGAACGATCGACAACACGCGATCAGCCTTTTCCACATCAACGCAGACCAGATGCCGTTGGCTCGCACGATGCTCGGCGAGGGGCCGTTCGCGGCGCAGCGCCGCATCGGCTTCTGGGCTTGGGAGCTGGAGCGCTTTCCGAAGGAATGGTGGGGCGCGTTTGCCCACGTCGATGAGGTGTGGGTGCCGTCGACCTTCTGCCAACGCGCCATCGGCGAGGCCTCCCCCGTTCCCGTCGTATGTATGCCGCATTCGATCGCCATTCCGTCCGTTGCCGCAGCGGATCGCGCGCGGTTCGGCCTGCGCCCTGGCAGCGTCGCCTTCCTGGCGATGGCGGACATGCTCAGCAGCGCAGCACGCAAGAATCCGTTGGGGGCCATCGAGGCGTTCATTGCTGCGTTTGCCGGGCGCACCGACGATGTCGAGCTCGTGATCAAGATCTCCAACGCCGACCGTGACACCGCGGCCATGGCCCGGTTGCGCGACTTGGCTGCGCAGCACACGGGCGTGCACGTGTTGCCGGACTATCTCGATCGCAGCGCCCTGAATTGCCTGCTGGATTCGGTCGACTGCTTCGTCTCGCTGCATCGGGCCGAGGGTTTTGGTCTTGTCATCGCCGAGGCGATGGTCCGCGGCAAGGTCGTGGTCGCCACGGGCTGGTCCGGCAACATGGATTTCATGACCGCGGAGAACGCGCTGCCCGTCGACTACACGCTGCGCGTCCTGGACCGGGACCATGGGCCGTACCGTCAGGGTGAGCGCTGGGCCGAGCCAGCTCTGGATGATGCAGTCGCCAAGCTGCGTCAGGTCGCCAGCGACGAAGGACTGCGGCGCCGGATTGGACAGCGCGCGCGCCATGATTGCATCGCGATGCTGGCGCCCGAAGTGATCGGCGACCGAATACGGCGTCGCATCGACGCCATATCCTCTCGTTCCGAGGCCTGAGCACGCGCGCAGGGTTGTGACACCGGGCGGACAACGCCGGGGTTTGGGGCACACTTGCGAATCACGATTCGAAGAGCCGGATTAGCCCATGGGGATCAAAGACATTGTCAAAGGCGTGCTGGGGCGTTCGGCCAGCGCCAGTACAAGCCATGAACTGGCACGCAGCCGCGATCCCGCCGTGCTGCGCTTGCTTGATGACTTCAAGGCCGGGTACGACACGAAGGTCAAGGACTTCTACGACTACTTGCCGTCCGATGTCAGGCCATTGTTCTGTGACGATGCGCTTTATCACAGGGCGCGCTACATCGACATGTGCTCGCAGGCTTATGGGGCTGTCGTTATCGAGCTGGGATCAGACAAGCCGTTCATCACGCACTTCCTGCGGCAGTTGCACCCGGCCAGCGAGTTCCACACGATCTCGATCGACATTCCGTTCAGTCCCTACCCGATCACGCGCATCGACATCGAGTCCGAACGGTTTCCGTTCGAGTCGCACTCTGCCACCGATGTGATCTTCACCGAGGTGCTCGAGCATCTGTTTCGGGATCCGGCATGGACGATCGCCGAGATCAGCCGGGTCTTGGCACCCGGCGGCAATCTGTTCCTGACCACGCCAAACGCATGTGGCATGGATGTCCTGATGAACCTGCTTCTTCAGCTGAATCCAAACGGACGGAACCAGTTCTACGAAGCGATCGAGTCCGGGCATCCTCACCTCTGGACTGCATCGGAGTGCAGGGCCCTGCTCGAAGCACACGGGCTTGAAGTCCAGGAGCTCACGACCGTCGACTACTACCCCATGCATGTGCCCGAAGCGGTGAAGGCTTTCCTGGCTGAACACTCCAGTGATCCCGCACTGAACGGTCAGGTGTTGCGTATCCGCGCGCGCAAGGTGGCGGATGTCGACGGCCCCGTGTACATACCGGCCGTCTTTCCGCAGAGCCGTCCTGTTCAACTCAAGGGCGCCCTGCTCGAGTGGGCCAAGAGGCAGACCGATCAGGCCGGGTGACGGCCCCTCGCCACCGCCCCCCCCAACCCCGCCACCAGCAGCATGGGCAATGCGAACTTGGCGTCGCGCAGCACCACGTTGAACATTCCGGTGCAGGCGATGGCGGTCCACGCCATCAGTGCGGGGTAGCCGGGGGGGCCGGCGCGCCAGGCGGTGTGCAGCTGGGTGGCCAGCACGCCGAGCAGGGCGATCAGGCCGACGATGCCCAGCTGCGACGTGACGAGCAGGTACTCGTTGTGGGGCGTGGTGTGGATGGAGATCAGCAGCCCGGGCTGGACACGCTGGCGCCATTGAGTGATCCAGCTGCCCACGCCGTGCCCGAACAGCGGGCGTTCGCGGATCATGTCGAGCGTGTGCTCGGCCAGGCGCAGCCGCATGCCCCAGCTCGTGGCGGCCGTGTCGCTGGATTGATAGGTTCGAACTTCGTTCAGTCCTTCGTCGATGCGTCCGCGCACGCCCGGGGCAAACTGCCAGGCCGCCAGCGACAGCAGCAGCACCGCCAGCACCGCCGCCACGCGCTGGCGGGGGCGTCGCAGGTGTGCCAGGCCGAGCACGGCCAGCAGCACCGGCAGCGCCAGCATGCCGGTGCGGCGATCCTGCAGCGACAGGCCCAGCACGGCCAGTCCGGCGGCGAGGGTCCAGACGATGGTGCCGCGGTGGTTGCCGCCGTCGCGCGTGCGCAGGTGTGATTGCAGGGCCAGTGCCGATGCCACGGCGGCACCCAGCGCCAGCACCAGCGAGGTGGCGATGCGCTGGTTGCCCTCGGCCCACACGCTGCTGTGGCCCAAGACGTGCTCGGGCAGTACGCCGGCCCGGTGCAGCACGATGGCACTGCCCACCACGGCCGATGCCGCGGCATAGTGGCGCAGCGCCCGTGCGGCCAGCGCCGGCGGACAGCCGTGCGCGATGACCGGCACCGCCATCAGCAAGGCGTACAGGCCGCACTGGCTGGCGGCAATGGCGCCGGGCCCAGTGGTCCAGGCCAGAGACGCCAGCACCAGCAGCCAGAACGCCACGGCGACCCTGATCGTGGTCTGCCGCGTGAGCGTCGGCCAGCCGCCACTGCGATGCAACCACAGTGCCGATGTGGCGGCCAGGCCCAGCACCGCCAGATACTTCAAGCCCAGGGGTGCATAGGCAGCCCAACCTGCGGCCACCATGGCCCAGGCACCCGCACGGCGCAGCCCCAGCGCCGCCGGGTCGGTCACGGCAGTTCCCGGGCGCTGCTGGCTACCGCTGCCTCACGTGGGGCTTCGTGCGGGGCCTCCGGCGCACCCTCACGCGCCGATGAGCGCGAGCCTTCGGCGGGCGTGGAGCGCGCGGCCAGGCGGCCAGGCATGGCATGCGTGGGCGGCCACGGGCCGAACAGCCCGCGGGCGATGCCGGCGGCGAGCGCGGTCAGCTTGGCCAGCCGATGATCCTCGGCCATCAGGATGCCCACGGCTTCGTAAGCCAGGCGGCTGGCGCACAGGAAGGCGAAGGCCGGCTCGCGCCACAGATGGCGCCGGGCCAACCAGGTGGTGTTGCGCCCGATCATCGCGCGGCGCGCCGGCGAGTGGCCGCCGGCTTGCATCTGCACCCCCAGCAGCCGGAACGGCCGGCGCTGGCCGATGGAGTGCTCGAACTCGATGCCGCCGTGCACATGGACTGTCAGGCCCAGGGCGCGGGCACGCAGGCAGGCATCGGTGTCGACATGATCGACGGCCAGGGCTTCGTCGAACGGCCCCATGCGCCTCAAGGCCGGCAGTCGCCAGACCGACATGGAGTTGATGGCGAAGGCCACCGGCTCGATGCCCTCGAACCGGCGCGGCAGATAGCCCAGCCGCCAGCGTGCCAGGCGTATGTGCTTGCCGCGCAGGCCGGTGGCGCGGTCGCGGTAGGCCGGTGCCACGGCAGCCGTGGTGGCGTTGGCCAGCAGGGCCTGAACGGCCGCATCGGCCAGCAGCGGGCCCAGGGCACTGGCATCGGTGTCCTCGTCGAGAAGCACCACCTGCTGCAAGCCGGGCACACGGCCTTCCAGATGGGCCAGCGCGCGGTTGTAGGCACCCGCCAGGCCGCCGCGGTTGGCGTTGCGCAGCACCGACAGGCGATCGCCAGGCACCAGGCCGGCGACGGCCGGGTGGCCCTGCGGGGCGTTGTCGACCACCACGCAGTGCGCCACCGCATCGTGCAACTGGCGCAGCAGGGGCGCCGGATCGGCACTGGTCCGGTAGATCACCACGATGGCAGCGGTCGCACGCGCCGCTTCGTTCATGGGGCCTGCCGCGATCAGAGCCGGTTGATCAGCGCCGCCAGGGTGATGCCCAGGTTGCCCAGGGCCGTCTGGCGGTGGATGCCCGCGCGCTTGAGGCCCACCAGGCGCGCACCGAGCCAGCGCTGGCGCGCCTGCACGAAATCGTCGAGCACGTGCTGGTTCTCGGGCGTCATCAGGTGGCGCACGCGGTGCAGCGCCTTCAGGTTGGCGTCGACCCACCCGCGGAAGCGACCTTGCAGCAGCAGCCGAGCGCGGCGCAGTTGCGCCACCGGATCGACATTGGCACCGAACTGGTTCTCGCCGTGCTGGCGATAACGCACGGTGGGATGGGAGTCGTAGAACACCCGCCCGCCGCAACTGGTGACCAGCATGTACGCCCACCAGTCGTGGGTGACCGCCTCGACGTTTTCGCCGGCCTTGCGCAGCAGGTCGCGCGCCGCGCGGTTGAACACCATGGTGTTGCCGCCTGCGATGCTTTGCACCAGGGCGTTGCGGAAGCTGGGCGGCCGCTCGAACAGTGGCGAGTAGCCGATGTGCTGGTTGCGCGCATCGACCAGCAGCGTGCGCGAGCCGTACAGCGCGGGCACATCGGGTGGCACCGTCTGCAGCCAGGCCACCGCGCGCTCGAGCTTGTCGGACTCCCAGATGTCGTCCTGGTCGGCGTAGGCGAAGTAGTCGGCTTCGATGTCCGCCCGGCAGGTGAGGGACAGGAAGTTGGCGGTCGAACCCTCGGCCGGCCCCTCGTGGATGGAGATGCGGTCCTCGCCCCAGTGCGACTGGTAGTACTCGAGGATGTCGTGGGTGTAGTCGTGCGAGCCGTCGTCCGACGCCCAGATGGCCCACGACGGATGGGTTTGCGTGGCGACGGAATTGAGCTGCTCGGCCAGGAAGCGCTGGGCCTGCATGGTGCACAGCAGCACCGCCACCTTTGGCACGGCCGGATGCGGCCGGTGCAGCAGCGATTTCAGCGAGACCAGCGGGATGATGCGCCGGAACTCCTCCCAGGGCGAGAGCAGCTCCGCAACCTTGCTCGGTTGTGCGGTGGTCCCTCGGCCGATGTGCGCGGTGCTCCGCGGCTTTTCTGTGGTCATCGCCATGGCGGCGGCAGTTTAACCGAGTCCGTGATGGGACTCACGATTCGTACAGCCAAGCTGTTGATTCATAAGAGGAATTGACGTTTTGTCACCACTGCGAGACAGCGCCCGGGTGTAGGTTACAAAATGGTTTCAGAACAGAAATGTCGCGCAACATTCGCCCGCAGCCGGGGCGTGCGGTACTGCGGGTGCAACTGCTGCAATGCGTCGGGGCGGACTGTAGACGCGGACCCACCCACAAGACAGTGACGGCCGTCACTTCCGTAGCGACCTCGGGACACACGGCGCGTCGCTCAGCAGGACATCACCTTGAACTCGACCCGCCGGTCCAGCGCGTCGCTGGCGTCGTCGCGGCCGTTGCCCACCAGCGTCTCGCGCGAGCCGACGCCACGGGCGGTGACCCGCTTGCCCAACGCCGGCGCCGCGCGGCTCAACTGCCCCTTCACGTGTTCGGCCCGCAACCCCGACAGCCGATCGTTGACCGCCTCCGGGCCGGTGGGGCTGGCGTGCCCCACCACTTCCATGCAGGTGTTGCGCCGTGACGCCTGGGTGGAAATCTCGGCCAACCACAGCGGATAAGGCGCGGCATTGGGGCCCGGCTCCCGGGCAAGGACTGTCGAGCCCTTGCGGAACAGGAACTTCACGCCCAGGCGCTGGTTCTGCAGCCCCTGGTCGACCATCTGCCCGAATGCCTTGATCGCGGCGTCCTTGCGGCCCAGACGCCAGTTGGTCAGGTAGAGCCCGCTGTAGACACGGAACTGCTTGCCTTCGGGCGAGCGGGCCACGGTGTCGTAGAGCTCCAGGGCCTCCTTGTAGCGGCCGGCGTTATAGGCCTGGGTGGCCTCGGCGATGAGCGAGCCCGCGACGATGCGATCGATGTAGGCCGGGTGGATCGGATCGCCAGCCCGCGTGCCCTGGCAGGTGCGGATGTAGCCGTTGGTGGTGGCGTCCTCGGCCCATGCCGGGCTGTCGCGGTCGTGCGGCAGCGGCGTCGGGTCGACCCCCTCGGGCTTGGCAAACGCCAGCCCCTTGCCGACCAGCTTGCCCGAGCGCAGGTCAGCCAGCGCAAGGCAGATCCGGTAGGCCTCGCGCTTGCCCTCGGTCTTGCGCTCGGCGTTCACCCCCGTGAACGTGCCTACCAGTACCAGTGGCGACTTCTGCACGTTGGCCGCGGTGAACTCCAGTACCTCGTACTGGGGATAGCGTTCACGTACCAACGCCACGATGCGCGCGCCCATGGCCTGGGTGGCCACCGACTGCAGGCCCGTCACGCCGTCGATCAGCGGATCGATCACCAGCGCATGCCGCGATGAGCCGGCCGGTGGCGCCTGCAACTGGGCGCGACCGAGCAGGTTCTGGGCCGCGCTGAGCATGGCCTCGTCGAACGGCAGGATGGGCGGCGGTGACGGCGGTGGTGGTGGCGCCGGCGCTGCAGGCGGTGGCGCGCTGACCACCGGCGCCGGCGCGGCGACTGGCGCCGGCGGCGGTGCCTCGGGAGTGGCGCAGCCGGTCCACGCCACGGCCAGCCCGAGCAGTGCGGCCCAGGTCCAGCTCACGCCCGCGGTGCCCATCGGTGGTTTGCACAGGCTCATCGCTTGCACTCCTTCTGGAACATCTGCAAGTTGTCGGGCGAGAGCTCCTCGCCCAATTGCAGGCGCTCGAGCAGCTCGGCGCACCGGTTGCCCGGCTTGGCCGGTCGGGTGGCCGCGTCGCCCCCGGGTCGGATGCCGCCGACTGTAGCCGCGCCATCGGGCGCCGGGCGAGTGACGCTGGTCACCCGACTGGCGGCAGGGGTTGCCCTGGCGCTGGCAGCGGTCGCAGGGACCTGCGGTTCTGGCGATGCCGGCGCCGCTGGTGCCGAGGCCATGCCGGGCACCGGCGATGCGGCGGGGGCGATGCCGATGATGGGCAGGGTGCGGCTGGCCGCTGCGCTGGGGCCAGGTGCCGCCGCTCGTGCGGCACTGGCCGGCATGGACGCCGACGGGGCGCCAACCGATGGATCGGCGGGCATGCGGCTCCACAGCAGCGCCATGCCGGCGGCACCGGCCAGCGCCAGGAGACCGGCCCAGCGCCATCGGCGGGCAGTTTCGGGTTGCGCCGGGCCGGCGAAGGGTACGGTTGGGTCGCCCGACGGCAGGGGGCGCGTCGCCGTGGGGTCGGCCAGGTGCGTCGGCGCGCCTGGGCTGCGGGCGCGGGGTGACGTGATCGGTACTGTCGCGCCGGAGCGAGTGTCTGCCGGAGCCGTCGCGCTTGCGGCGGAACCGGGGCCGGTCGGTGTGGGTGCCGTGGACGCGGCGCTCCTGTCGACTGGCGTGGCCGAACTGGCGCTTTCGTGATCGGGTGCCACGCCGGCTGCCCGCTGCAGGTCAGCGGCGAATGTCCGCGCGTCGGGGTACCGGTCGTGCGGATCCTTGGCCAGGGCTCGCTGCATCACGGCATCGAGCGCCGTCGGAAGCGACTGATTCACCATCGACGGTGCGCGGGGCTGATCGTGGACGATCTGGCGCTGGATCTCCCACGGGCCACCACCCGAAAACGGGCGGCTGCCGGTGAGGAACTGGTACAGCACGATGCCGACCGCGAAGAGATCGGTGCGCGAACCAACGGCCAGGCCCTGCACCTGCTCCGGCGACATGTAGCTGGGCGTCCCCACCATGGTGCCGGGCAGCGTGCGGTCGGCGTTGGAGTCGACCAGCCGGGCCACGCCGAAGTCGGTGAGCTTCACGCGGCCGGCACGGTCGATCATCACATTGGCCGGCTTGACGTCGCGATGCACGACACCGTGGTCGTGCGCGTAGGCCAGGGCTTCGAGCAAGTCGCAGACGATGCGCACGGCCGAGGCCAGGTCGAACGGCGTGCGCTCGTCGAACAGCTGGGCCAGCTCGCGGCCCTCGATGAACTCCATGACCAGGTACGACACCTCGTCGTCCTCGCCGAAGTCGTGCACGATCACGATGTTCGGGTGCGCCAGCCGGGCTGCGGCCTGGGCCTCGCGCACGAACCGCGAGGAATACTCGCGCGCCAGCGCGGGGTCGGCAAGGTGCGTCTTCAGGATGGTCTTGATCGCCACCTTGCGGCCCAGGCGCGGGTCGCGGCCCTCGTAGACCAGGCCCATCGCGCCGCGGCCCAGCACCCGCACCAGCTCGTAGCGGCCCAGGTGAGTCAGCGGTCCGGCGTTCACGGTATGGAGAGCTCGGGCCGGTGGCGGTGTGCGGCGCCTTGATCGGCCGTCAGCGCCGCCCGGCGTACCACCGGGCCACCAGAGACAGTCCGGCGCGAATGTCGTGCGTGGGCTCGTAGCCCAGCAGTTCGCGGGCCTTGGTGATGTCGGCGCGTGAATGGCGCACGTCGCCCGCGCGGAAACCGGCATGCACGGGCGGCGGCACCACCAGGCCGGGCCGGCACTGCGTGAGCTCGGCTGCCAGCAGCGCCTGCAGGTCGTTCAGGCTGGTCTGGTCGCCCACGGCCACGTTGTAGACCTGGTCCAGGGCCTGTGCATCGGTGGCCATGGCCGCCAACAGGTTGGCCTGCACCGCATTGTCGACATAGCAGAAGTCGCGGCTGGTCAGGCCGTCGCCGTTGACCTGGACGGCCTGGCCCTGAAGCATGGCGGCAGCCCAGCGCGGCACCACCGCGGCATAGGCGCCCTGCGGATCCTGCCGCGGGCCGAACACATTGAAATAGCGCAGCCCGATGGTGTGCATGCCGTAGCTGCGCGCAAACACCGACGCATAGAGCTCGTTGACGTACTTGGTCACCGCATAAGGCGACAGCGGGTTGCCGATGGCATGCTCGACCTTGGGCAGGCCGGGGTGGTCGCCGTAGGTGGAGCTGCTGGCGGCATACACGAAGCCCTGGACGCCGGCATCGCGAGCCGCCACCAGCATGTTGAGGAAGCCGCCGACATTCACCTCGTTGGTGGTGATCGGGTCGGCCAGCGAGCGCGGCACCGAGCCCAGCGCCGCCTCGTGCAGCACCCAGCGCACGCCCTTGCAGGCGTCTCGGCAGTCCGCGAGGCGCCGGATGTCGCCCTCGATCATCCGAAAGCGTGCCCAGGCGGGCTCGCCGAGGCGCTGACGCACATCCTCAAGGTTATGCCGATGCCCGGTGGCGTAGTTGTCCAGGCCCACCACGGTCTGGCCCAGGCCGAGCAGGTGCTCGAGCAGGTGGCTGCCGATGAAGCCGGCCACGCCGGTGACGAGCCAGGTGCCCGGCTGCTCCTGCAGGGCCTGTCGAATCTGTGCGTAGCGCGGGCGTGTGTTCAAGGGCGGGTTCCGGGCGGCTTCGGGGTGGGTCAGTCGAAAACGTCGGCCTGGGCGAACGCCGGTGCGGCGGCATCCTTGGGCGCCAGCAGCGGGCCGCAAGGCAGCGGCCAGGCGATGGCCAGCGTGGCATCGTTCCAGGCGATGGCGCGCTCACAGTCGCGCGCGTAGACGTCGGTGGTCTTGTACAGGAAGCGGGTGTCGTCGGCCAGCGCGACGAAGCCGTGCGCGTAGCCTTCGGGGATCCACAGCTGGCGCCGGTTCTCGGCCGTGAGCTCCACGCCCACCCAGCGTCCGAAGTGCGGCGAGTGGCGCCGGATGTCCACGGCCACGTCCCACACCGCGCCGTGGACCACGCGCACCAGCTTGCCCTGCGGATGCGGCGGCAATTGATAGTGCAACCCGCGCAGCACACCGGCGCGCGAGTGAGATTCGTTGTCCTGCACGAAGGGCCTGGGCGCCGGCAGACCCAGCGAGGCGAGTCCGTCGACGAAGCGCCGCTGGTTGTAGCTTTCCATGAACCAGCCGCGATCGTCTCCGAACACGGCGGGCTCGACGATGACGACACCGGGCAGGCTGGTGGGCAGGAACTTCATCGGGTGGGGGCGGCGATGGAGGCGGCTGCGCCGGGCGCGACCGGCGCGGTCAGGGGCAGGTCGAGCACCTCGGCCAGCATGCGTTCGACCCCGGCCTGCCAGTGTGGCAGCGTGACGTCGAACGTGGTGCAGAGCTTGCGGGTATCCAGGCGCGAGTTCAGCGGTCGCGGTGCAGGCAGGGGGTACTCGGCGGTCGTGATGGGCAGCACCTGCGCCGGCGTGGTGCGCAGCGGCCGCCCCCGGCTCGCGGCCCAGCCGATGACATGACGCGCATAACCGCACCAGCTGGTGTGGCCAGCCGCGCAGGCGTGGTAGGTGCCGCTCACCTCGGGGCGGGCGCGGGCCACGCGCAGCAGGTGGGCCGACAAGTCGGCCAGCAGGTCGGCGCCCGTGGGGGCGCCCACCTGGTCGTCGACCACCCGCAACTGGTCGCGCTCGGCGGCCAGGCGCAGCATGGTGCGGGCGAAGTTCTGGCCGCGAGCCGCATGCACCCAGCTCGTGCGCAGGATCAGGTGCCGGCAGCCGCTGGCGCGGATGAGTTCTTCGCCCTCGAGCTTGGTGCGGCCGTAGACCGACAGGGGCGCGACCGGGTGCCGTTCATCCCGTGGATCGTTGCCGGAGCCGTCGAACACGTAGTCGGTGCTGAAGTGCAGCAGCCAGGCGCCGCTGGCGGCGGCGGCCCGCGCCAGCAGGCCCGGCGACTGGGCGTTGACCGTGCGGGCCAGCTGCTGCTCGCCCTCTGCGCGGTCGACCGCGGTATAGGCCGCGGCATTGGCGACGACCTGCGGCGCGACGCGCGCCACGAGGGCGGCCAGCGCTTCGGGCTGCGACAAATCGGCGCCCTCGGCCCGGCCGGCGGCCACCACCTCGCCCAGCGGCGCCAGCGCGCGGCGCAGTTCCCAGCCCACCTGGCCATCGGGACCCAACAGCAGGATCTTCATCGGTTCCAGATTGTAGGCGGGGGGTTCGCCGGGCGCGGCACCCCCGACAGGGGGTCGGGGCGCCGTCGCACCGATGACACCGGGGTGCGGGATAATCCCCGGTTCATGACCGACACCACCTCCACCGCCGAGCCTGCGCCGGCACCGAAGTTCGAGACCCTCGCGCTCGACGCCAAGCTGCTGCGCGCGGTGGCCGACTCCGGCTATACGTCGATGACCCCGATCCAGGCCAAGGCGATCCCGATCGTCCTGGACGGGCGCGACGTGATGGGGGCGGCGCAGACCGGCACCGGCAAGACAGCCGCCTTCACGCTGCCGCTGCTTCAGCGCATGCTTGCCCACGAGAACGCATCGATGTCTCCCGCGCGGCATCCGGTGCGTGCGCTGGTGCTGGCGCCTACGCGCGAGCTGGCCGACCAAGTGGCCAAGAGCGTGCAGACCTACGCCAAGCACACGCAGCTGCGGTCCACCGTGGTGTTCGGCGGCATCGACATGAAACCGCAGACGGCCGAGCTCAAGCGCGGCGTCGAGGTCCTGGTGGCCACGCCTGGCCGCCTGCTCGATCACATCGAAGCGCGCAACTGCGTGCTCAATCAGGTCGAGTACGTGGTGCTCGACGAAGCCGACCGCATGCTCGACATCGGCTTTCTGCCCGACCTGCAGCGCATCCTGAGCTTCCTGCCCAAGCAGCGGCAGACGCTGCTGTTCTCGGCCACCTTCTCGCCCGAAATCAAGCGCCTGGCCCAGAGCTACCTTCAGGATCCCGTCACCGTCGAGGTGGCGCGGCCCAATGCCACCGCGTCCACGGTCGAGCAGCACTTCTACCGCATCGACGAAGACGACAAGCGCCGCGCGGTCAGGCAGGTGCTGCGCGAGCGCGAGCTCACGCAGGCCATCGTATTCGTCAACTCCAAGCTGGGTGCCGCCCGACTGGCGCGTTCGTTCGAGCGCGACGGGCTGAAGACGGCCGCACTGCACGGCGACAAGTCGCAGGACGAGCGCTTGAAGTCGCTCGACGCCTTCAAGCGTGGCGATGTCGAGTTGCTCGTGGCCACCGACGTGGCCGCGCGCGGCCTGGACATCGCCGACCTGCCAGCGGTGTTCAATTTCGATGTCCCGTTCAATGCCGAGGACTACGTGCACCGCATCGGCCGCACCGGTCGTGCCGGCGCATCCGGGTTGGCCATCACGCTGGTCGACCGAGAAGACGGCCGGTTGGTGGTCGAGATCGAGAAACTGCTGAAGAAGAAGCTCGACCTCGAGGCTTTCGAGCTCGAAGACGATCGGCCGCGCCGCCGGCCGCGGCGCGACACCGAAGATGAAGAGCGCCGACCGCGCCGCGATGACGACGAGCGCGCCCTCCGGCGCGATGACGAAGTGCCGCGGCCGCGCATGTCGGTCGGACGTGTGCCGCAGGACCCGATCTTCGATCAGCCTTACGAGCCAACGGCTGCTGCGGCGCCGTCATCCGTGCCCGCCCCGGCGGCGACACCGGCCGTACGCCCGCTGGGGGGCAACATCCGCGCCAAGCGCAAGGTGGCCGCGCTGCTGGGCGGCGGGCGCGGCTGATCAGCCCAACCAGGCGTAGACCGCCGGCAGGCGATCGTCGAGTGCCGGCACCTCGCGGCGCCACCGCGCGACCGGCCAGCTGATGCACCGGCCCCCGGCCAGCGTCAACCCGCTGGCCACGGCCAGTTGGGTGCCTGGCTGCAAGTGCTCGATCAGCGCCGCGCGCAGCGCGGCGTTGCGATAGGGCGTTTCGATCGCCAGCTGGGTCTGGTGCGATCGGCGCGACAGGGCATCGAGCTCGCGAATGCGCGCGGCACGGGCGACCGGGTCGACTGGCAGATAGCCCACGAAAGCGAAGCTCTGGCCGTTCAGGCCGCTGGCTGCCAGGGCCATGAGCAGCGAACTGGGCCCGGACATCGGTTCGACTGTCACGCTGTGCCGGTGGGCCGCCTGCACCAGGCGCGACCCGGGGTCGGCCACCGCGGGCAGTCCGGCCTCCGACAGCAGGCCCAGCTCGTGACCGTGCAGCGCCGGCAGCAGCAGCTGGTCGTAGGCCTGCGCGTCGGCATCGGTGCGCCCGTCCTTGCGTGGCCGGGGCAGCTCCGTGATCTGCACCTGTTGCAGCGGTTGCGCCAGCGGCACCAGCGCGTCGACGCGCTTGAGCAGTGCGCGCGCCGACTTGGCGTTTTCAACCACCCAGTGTCCGAGCATCGCGGCACGCTCGATCACCGCACGCGGCAGCAGCTGTTCCAGTGGCGTGTCGTGTCCGGTGCCCAGGTCCAGCGTGTTGGGCACCAGCCACAGGCGGCCACAGGCTGCGCCGTCTGGGGCGGGCGACGGCCGATCCGCCGGTGCCGAGGGTGGTCGTGTGCCGGGCATGGACGAGTCAGGCAGTCGTGGCCGGCCGCAGCGGATCGATGCCCGCCTCGCGCAGCATCTGGCAGGTGCGGATGAGCGGCAGGCCCGTCAGGGCAGTGGGGTCGTCCGACTCGATGGCTTGCAGCAACGCGATACCCAAGGCCTCGGCCTTTGCACTGCCGGCGCAGTCATAGGGCTGCTCGGCGTCCAGGTAGTAGCCGATCTCGTCGTCGGCAAGCGGGCGCACCCGTACGGTCACGGGCACGACGCAGGCCTGTGCATAGCCGGTGTCGCCGCGCACCACGGCCACCGCCGTCTGGAAGACGATGGCGCGCCCGCTCATTCGGCGCAGTTGCGCGACGGCCCGCTCGCGGTCGCCCGGCTTGCCCAGTGGCATGCCGTCGAGGTCGGCCACCTGGTCCGAGCCGATCACCACGGCAACGGGGTGGCGGGCGGACACCTCGCGCGCCTTGGCCCAGGCCAGGCGCAACGCCAGGTCTGCCGGGGATTCACCAGGCCGAGCGGTCTCGTCGACATCGGGTGCCACCGCCTCGAAAGGCAGCCGCAGACGCTCCAGCAATTCGCGCCGATAGCGCGACGTGGAGCCGAGGATGAGGGCAGGGCGCGTCGCAGTCATCGCGCTATTGTCCAATGAGGGCCTGCCGTCGTTCCTGGCGACCGTACACTGGCGGTGATGAAACCCCGTGTGCATGACCCGCGACGCCTCGACGTGGCCGCACTGGCGGCCGAAGGCGGCACCTTGCAGGGGCGCTGGCCGGCCGACGAGCTGAGTCGACTGAACGAGTTGCAGATCCGTCCGGCGGACGCCCCCGCGGGCGAGGTCGAATGGTCGGCCCAGGCCAGCCTCGAGCCGGTTCGGGGCGGCGAGCCGCAGACGTGGCTGCGCCTGCGCGCGCATGGCGCCGTGTGGATGGCGTGCCAGCGCTGCCTGCAGCCGCTCGCGTTGCCGCTCGATGTCGATCGCCGCATCCGGTTCGTGCGCGACGAGTCGCTGGCCGAGGCGCTCGATGCCGAGCTCGAGGATGACGTGCTGGCCCTGACCCGATCGCTCAACCTGCAGGAATTGGTCGAGGACGAGCTCCTGCTGGCCCTGCCCCTGGTGCCGCGGCACGAGCGCTGCCCGCATCCCCTGCCAGTCAGTACCGACGAAGGATTGCCCGACGTTGGCCCCGAAGAGGCCGCCCCGCACCCGTTTGCCGCGCTTCAGGGCTTGAAGCGCCGAACACCGAGCTGACCCCGGCCGCGAGGGTCGAGGCGTTGCCAAGCGGGTGTGCCCCAGGCGGCTGCCGTGATATAGTCCGACGCTTTTCCGCAGTGGCATTGCATGCCGCGTGGCGGGCCCGCCGAACCCACGGGGTTGGGTGGCAGGTGCACCGTTGGGCCGGTGCTGCGTGCCGGTTGCTTCGCAACACGCAACGCGCGCCGGTCTGCAGGTCCTGCGTGGCCCGGCCCCGTGTCCGTCGTTGGTTCGGGCCCATGGTGCAACATGGGGCGAGGGACGGTGCCCGCGGTTTCCGATCAGGAGTCTTTCCATGGCCGTCCAGCAGAACAAGAAGTCGCCCTCCAAGCGTGGCATGCACCGCTCGCACAATGCGCTCACGGTGCCCGGCGTTGCCGTCGAGTCCACCACGGGCGAAACCCACCTGCGTCATCACATCAGCCCCACCGGTTTCTATCGCGGCCGCAAGGTCCTCAAGACCAAGCAGGACGCGTGAGCCCGCTGGGCCGCCCGCAGGGCGCGGCCCTTGGGTAGCCGCGCGCTCGTGCGTCCCGCTGCGGCGTGCTGCGCCCGTCCCTGCCGTGCGGTCCGCATGTCGAGTTCGATCTGCCGCGGCACCGTGACGCCATCGTCCCGCCCGAGGTGATGCACCCACTGTCAGCCCGGCCCCGTCCAGTGCGTGGCCGGGCTTCGTCGTTGTTCTCCTGAGCCGTGTCCACTGCCCACACTCCCCTCCAACCGCTGGCGCGCGTGCGGCTGGCCGTCGACTGCATGGGCGGCGACCATGGCCCTTCGGTCACGTTGCCGGCCTGCCGCGCATTCCTGGACGCACATCCGCTGGCCGACCTCGTGCTCGTGGGCACCGAAGCCGCGCTGGCGCCGGCCGCCGGCTGGGCGCGTTGCAACCGGGTCGTGGCCACCGAGGTGGTGTCGATGGACGACGCGGTCGAGGTGGCGCTGCGCCGCAAGCGCGACTCGTCGATGCGAGTGGCCATCGCCCAGCTCAAGGCCGACGACAACGGCCACTCGGCGGCCGACGCCTGTGTGTCGGCGGGCAACACCGGTGCCCTGATGGCCGTGGCGCGCTACGTGCTCAAGACGTTCGCGGGCATCGACCGCCCGGCCATTGCCGCGTTGCTGCCCAATGCCCGAGGCGGCTTCACCAAGGTGCTCGACCTCGGCGCCAACGTCGACTGCGAGGCGGAGCACCTGCTGCAGTTCGCCGTGATGGGCAGCGCACTGGTCAGCGCACTCGACGGCAACGAAGACCCCAGCGTCGGGCTGCTCAACATCGGCGAGGAAACGATCAAGGGCAGCGAGACGATCAAGCGGGCCGGCGAACTGCTGCGCGCCGCCGCCGCGGCGGGGCAGATCAACTTCCACGGCAACGTCGAGGGCAACGACATCTTCAAGGGCACCACCGACCTGGTGGTGTGCGACGGCTTCGTCGGCAATGTGGCGCTCAAGACTTCCGAAGGCCTGGCGGGCATGCTCACGCAGATGATCCGCGAGGAGTTCAGCCGCACGCCGCTGACACGCCTGGCCGCGCTGGTCGCGTTGCCGGTGCTCAAGCGGTTCAAGTCGCGTGTCGACCACCGGCGCTACAGCGGTGGCGCCTTGCTCGGTCTGCGTGGCCTGGTGTTCAAGGCACACGGGTCGTCCGATGCCTACGCATTCGGGCGGGCTCTCGAGCGGGCGTATGATGCCGCCCGCAACCGCCTGCTCGACCGGGTGCACGACCGCATCCGCGCCACGCTGGCTGCGGCTCCCGCGGGCCCGGACGAGCCCGCTGCCGCCCACGCTGCATGACACCCCACACGCCCGCGACCCCGCGCTACTCCCGCATCGTCGGCACCGGCAGCATGCTGCCGCCACGCCGGGTGACCAACGCCGACATGGCTGCCGACCTGGCGCGCCGAGGCATCGACACCTCCGATGAGTGGATCGTGGCGCGCACCGGTATCCACGCCCGCCACTTCGCGGAGCCTGGCGTGCCGGCGAGCGATCTGGCCGTCGTCGCCGCGCGCCATGCGCTCGAAGCCGCCGGCTGCGGGCCCGAGGGCATCGACCTCATCATCGTCGCGACCTCCACGCCGGACATGGTGTTTCCGTCGACCGCATGCATCGTGCAGGCCAAGCTGGGCATCCAGGGTTGCCCGGCGTTCGACGTGCAGGCCGTGTGCTCGGGCTTCGTCTACGCCCTCACGGTCGCCGACGCGATGATCCGCGCCGGCAGCGCGAGCCGTGCGCTGGTCATCGGTGCCGAGGTGTTCTCCCGGCTGCTCGACTTCAACGACCGCACCACCTGCGTGCTGTTCGGCGATGGCGCCGGCGCGGTGGTGCTCGAGGCCAGCGAGTGCCCCGGCCTGCTGGCCACCGACCTGCATGCCGACGGGCGGCATGTCGGCATCCTGTGCGTGCCGGGCCATGTGTCGGGCGGTCAGGTGATCGGGCATCCCCTGCTGCAGATGGACGGCCAAGCGGTGTTCAAGCTGGCCGTGGGCGTGCTCGAGCAGGCCGCGCGCCGGGTGCTGGCCAAGGCTGGGCGCGAGGAGTCCGACATCGACTGGCTGATCCCGCACCAGGCCAACATCCGCATCATGCAGGGCACGGCGCGCAAGCTGCGCATGCCCCTGGACAAGCTCATCGTCACCGTCGATGAACACGGCAACACCTCGGCCGCATCGATCCCGCTCGCTCTCGATGTCGCGCTGCGCTCGGGCCGCGTTCAACGCGGCGACACGTTGCTGCTCGAGGGCGTGGGCGGTGGCTTCACCTGGGGTGCGGTGCTGCTCGACCTCTGAGTTCGCCGCCTGCCGTATCCGAGGCTGCGTCTTCTGCCACTTCGTCCAACCGAACCGACCGACCGATGACCGCGTTCGCATTCCTCTTTCCCGGCCAGGGGTCACAGGCCGTGGGCATGCTCGACGCCTGGGGCGACCACGCCGCGGTGCGCGCCACACTCGAAGAGGCCTCGGCCGCGCTGGGCGAAGACATCGCCCGTCTGATCGCACACGGCCCGAAGGAACAGCTCGACCTCACGACGAACACCCAGCCGGTGATGCTGACCGCAGGCGTCGCCTGCTGGCGGGCCTGGAAGGCCGAGGGTGGCGCCGACCCGCAGGCCATGGCCGGGCACTCGCTGGGCGAATACGCCGCGCTGGTGGCCAGCGGTGCGCTGACGTTGGCTCAGGCACTGCCGCTGGTGCGTTTTCGCGCCCAGGCCATGCAGGAAGCGGTGCCGGTGGGTGCTGGTGCCATGGCCGCCATCCTGGGCATGGACGCCGCCGCCGTGCAACTGGGTTGCGAGCAGGTGGCCGCGCGCAGTGGTGAAGTGGTTGCTGCGGCCAACTTCAACGACCCCAAGCAGACCGTGATTGCCGGCAGCCGTGCCGGCGTGGACCAGGCCTGCGAAGTCCTCAAGGGCATGGGTGCCAAGCGAGCGCTGCCCTTGCCTGTCTCGGCACCGTTTCACTGCAGTCTGATGAAGCCGGCGGCCGATCGGCTGCGCGAACGACTGGCCACCGTGGTCTTCGACGCGCCGCGAATTCCAGTGATCAACAACATCGACGTGCAGGCGCCGACGACGCCCGACGCGCTTCGAGACGCGTTGTACCGGCAGGCCTACGGGCCGGTGCGGTGGGTCGAGGTGGTGCAGGCGCTGCGCGGCCGCGGCATCACGCACTTCATCGAGTGCGGGCCGGGCAAGGTGCTGGCCGGTATGGTGCGGCGCATCGACGGCGACGCCGTTGCGGGTGCGCTTTTCGATCCTGCAAGCCTGCAGGAAACGCGAGGGATGCGGGTATGAACGCAGTCAAGCAGGTGGCGCTGGTCACGGGCGCGTCACGGGGCATCGGGCGGGCGATCGCGTCCACCCTGGCGGACCAGGGCTACATCGTCGTCGGCACCGCGACCACCGAGGCCGGCGCCGCAGCGGTGGGGCAGGCCTTGGCTACCAGCGGCGGCCAGGGTTTGTGCCTGAACGTGACCGATGGCGCTGCGGTCGACGCGGCGATCGAGGGTATCGTCAAGACCCACGGCGGGCTGCACGTGCTGGTCAACAACGCCGGCATCACCCGCGACAACCTGGCGATGCGGATGAAGGACGAAGACTGGGATGCGGTGCTCGACACCAATCTCAAGGCGGTATTCCGCTGCTGCCGGGCCGTGATGCGCACGATGATGAAGCAGCGCCACGGTCGCATCATCAACATCACCTCCGTGGTGGGCGCCAGCGGCAACGCTGGCCAGGCCAACTACGCGGCCGCCAAGGCGGGGGTCGCCGGCCTCACACGCGCGCTGGCGCGTGAGCTGGGCAGTCGGCAGATCACCGTGAACTGCATCGCCCCGGGCTTCATCGCCACCGACATGACCGAGGTGCTGCCGGAGGCGCAGAAGACAGCGCTGCAGCAGCAGATCCCGCTCGGGCGCCTGGGTACCGCCGAAGAGGTGGCTCATGCGGTGGCGTTCCTGGCCTCGCCGCTGGCGGGGTACATCACCGGCGCCGAGATCCATGTCAACGGCGGCATGTTCATGAACTGATGGCCCCCGCGGCCGGCCGTTTCGAGCCCGGACGGCCCGGCGCGCGCGTGTCTTAGAGTGGACACCGCAGCGCCGTTAGAATCGCGGGCTGGTTTTTGCACCCACTCCTGGAGGAGTCATGAGCGACATCGAATCCCGTGTCAAGAAGATCATCGCCGAACAGCTCGGCGTGCCCGAGTCCGACGTCACCAATGAGAAGGCCTTCGTGGCCGACCTGGGCGCCGATTCGCTGGACACGGTGGAACTGGTGATGGCCCTCGAAGACGAATTCGGCATCGAGATTCCCGACGAGGAAGCCGAGAAGATCACCACCGTGCAGCTCGCGGTCGACTACGCGATCAAGCACCAAAAGGCCTGACCTGACTTCAATGAGTCGCCGCCGCGTCGTCATCACCGGCCTCGGGCTCATCAGCCCGGTGGGCAACACCGTGGCCGAGGGCTGGGCCAACCTGGTGGCTGGTCGCTCGGGCATCGATCACATCACGCGATTCGATGCGTCCACGTTCGCCTGCCGGTTCGCTGGCGAGGTCAAGGGCTTCAACGTCGAGGACTACATCCCCGGCAAGGAGGCCCGCCACATGGATACGTTCATCCATTACGGCATGGCTGCGGCGATCCAGGCGGTGACCGATGCCGGCCTGCCCACGCTGGCCGAGCTCGACGAGAGCCAGGCCGAACGCATCGGGTGCATGGTCGGGTCCGGCATCGGCGGACTGCCGATGATCGAGCAGACCCAGAACGACTACGTGCAGCGCGGCGCCCGGCGAATCTCGCCGTTCTTCGTGCCCTCGTCGATCATCAACATGATCTCGGGGCACATCTCGATCCGCTACGGCTACACCGGTCCGAACCTGTCGATCGTGACCGCTTGCTCAACGGGCCTGCACTGCATAGGCGAGGCTGGCCGGATGATCGAGTACGGCGATGTCGACGTCATGGTGGCCGGGGGTGCCGAGTCCACCGTGTCGCCGCTTGGGGTGGGCGGTTTTGCCGCGGCCCGTGCGCTGTCGTCGCGCAACGACGACCCCAAGACCGCTTCGCGCCCCTGGGACAAGGACCGCGACGGCTTCGTGCTGGGTGAGGGCGCCGGCGTGGTCGTGCTCGAGGAGTACGAGCATGCCCGTCGTCGGGGGGCCAAGATCTATGCCGAGCTGATCGGCTTCGGCATGGGTTCCGACGCGTACCACATGACGGCGCCCAACGTCGACGGCCCGAAACGCTCGATGCGTGCGGCGCTGCGCAATGCGCGCGTCAACGCAGACGAGGTTCAGTACCTCAACGCCCATGGCACGTCGACCCCCCTGGGCGATGCCAACGAGACCAACGCCATCAAGCTGGCCTTCGGTGAGGCGGCCCATAAGCTGGTGGTGAACTCCACCAAGTCCATGACCGGGCACTTGCTCGGCGGTGCCGGTGGCGTCGAGACGGTGTTCACCGTTCTGGCGCTGCACCACCAGGTCTCGCCGCCGACGATCAATCTCTTCACGCCCGATCCCGAGTGTGATCTGGACTACTGTGCCAACACGGCGCGCGAAATGCGCATCGACGTGGCCGTGAAGAACAACTTCGGCTTCGGCGGCACCAACGGTACCCTCGTCCTGCGGCGCGTCTGAGCCCAGCCGACGCCAGCGGCATGCGCCACGCCCCACCCGCGGTGGAGTTCCCGATACCCGGCACTGGCCTGCATCGGCTGGCGGCAGCGGCCGTGCCGGGAGCCACCGCCGCCGCCCTGGTGGCTTGGCTGTGGTCGTGGTCGGTGCAGGAGCCCGCTTCATTGATCGACTCGCCGAAGGCACCCTGGGCGCTGCTGGCTCTGGTTGCCGTGCTCGGGGCAGCCAGCGCGCATGTGATGTGGCGGCCCGCAAGGGGAGGGCTGCGCTGGGACGGCGGCAGTTGGTATTGGTTGCCCCGCCGCGATGACAACCGCAGCGACGCGGGTCCTGGGTCTGACCATGGTGTCGAGCCGGACCCGGTGGCGCTGGCCACAGTCCGGGTCCAGTGGGACTTGGGCGCGTGGCTGCTGGTGAAGGCCAAGCCCGATCATGGTGGCCGGTCGCTGCGGATCACCGCTGTCCGGCAGGCCGCGCCCACCCGGTGGCATGCGCTGCGGGTGGCTCTGTACCACCCGTGCGGCCTGGCGCCGTCGGATCCGAAACCGCGGCCATGACGGTGTGCCGTGCCGCCGCTGACTCGGAAACCGCCACATGACTGGCGACGCGGCTGACCTCGAACTGGTGGCGCGCGCCCAGCGCGGCGATGTGCGGGCCTTCGAGATGCTGGTGGTCAAGTACCAGCGCCGGCTCGAACGCCTGATCGCGCGCATGGTTCGCGACTCCGACCTGGTTCAGGATATCGCCCAGGAGTCGTTCGTCAGGGCCTACCGTGCACTGCCTCAGTTTCGCGGGGATAGCGCGTTCTATACCTGGCTGTACCGTATCGCCGTCAACACCGCCAAGAAGGCGCTGGTCGATCTGAAACGCGACCCGGTGGTGACCGAGTCGGCTTTGGCCACGACCGACGATGATTCGCAGGAAACTTCCCGGGCCGAGCGCGAACTAACCGATGGCGCAACGCCCGAGGCGATGCTGGCCAGCAAGGAAATCGCCGAGACGGTGAATGCGGCGATAGAGGCGCTATCCGACGATCTGCGCCAGGCCATCGTGCTGCGCGAGATCGAAGGTCTGAGTTACGACGAGATTGCCGAGTTGATGAACTGCCCGATCGGTACAGTGCGTTCGCGCATCTATCGCGCCCGCGAGGCGATCGCCCAGCGGTTGCGGCCATTGCTGCACACGCGTGAAGGCGAACGCTGGTAAGGCCATGGCACCACGATCTAGGCTCGATGGAACCGCACATGAACATGCACGACACCTCTGATAGCGAGCCCTCGCCACGCGCGAAGTTCTCTGCCTTGATGGACGGCGATCTGGCGGATGTCGACATCGAGGGCGCGTGCGCGTCCTGGCGGGCCGACGTGCATGTGCGTGAGTGCTGGCACACCTATCACCTGATCGGGGACGTGCTGCGCTCGGGGGAACTGGCGTGCGATGCGGGCCGGGCGCAGGCCTTTCTGGCCGGCGTGCGAGAGCGTCTGGCGGCCGAGCCAGTGCCGTTGAGCCCCGGAGCGCTTGGCGGTGCCGATGCGCCAGTCGCGGTCGTGCCCGAGTCACCGGGCCGCCGCTCCGTCCGCGTCCGCACCTGGGCGCCCATGGCCGCCGCCGCAGGCGTGGCGGCCGTGGCAGGGGTTCTCGTCGTGATGCGCACGAGCGTTCCGCAGGCTTCGCCGGCAGTCGCCGCACAGGCCGTCGGCCCGCGTTCGGCCAGTGCCGTGATCCGGGATGCGCGGCTGGATCGCTACCTGGCGGCGCACCGGCAGGTCTCGAACACGGCGGCGGTCTATGTGCCCGGCGCCACTGTGCGCAACGTGGACAGCCGCGCAGGCGAGGACCGTTGAACGTGAGGTCGCTCTCGCTTGCGGCGCGGGCCTGCTGTTCGGCCCTGGCACTGAGCTGCGCAGCTGCCTCGGGCGCGCCGCTGCCGGAATCGGCCGATGTGTCGGCCTGGCTGACGCGCATGCAACAGGCCGCGCAGCAGCGCAGCTACCTGGGGACTCTGGCCATCACCTCCGCTGGAGTGGTGTCGTCGTCGCGGGTGAGCCACCACGTCGATGGCCGTCAACGTTACGAGCGTGTCGAGACGCTCGACGGTGAGCGACCCAAGGAGCAGATCCGCCACAACGACGTCGTCTACACGTTATGGCCGCGCGACCGATTGGCCGTGCACGAGAAGCTGGATGGGGTGGCGGGATTCCCGTCGTTGCCGAAGTCGGCGCAGCGGGCGCACGAGAGCTATGAACTGCGTCAGCAGGGTATCGCCCGAGTGGCCGGGCGCGACGCCCAGGTGCTGCTGCTCAGGCCGCGCGACCAATGGCGTTTTGCGCAGCGGCTCTGGGCCGACCGTGAGACCGGCCTGTTGCTGCGGGCCGATGTGCTGGCAGCGGGCGGCGAGGTGCTCGAGTCGGCCGCGTTCTCCGACGTGGCGATCGATTCGCCCAGGGCCGCCCAGGCGCAGGTGAACCCGCGCAAGAAGCTCGACGGCTACCGAGTCTTGCGGCCGCCGACGCGGCAGGTGGAGTTGGACTCCCAAGGCTGGGCGTTGGCCCGCGCGGTGCCTGGGTTCGAACTGATCAGCTGTGTCCAGCGCCCGCTGGAAGGGTCCGGCGCGTCCGATGCACCCATGGTGTTGCAGTCGGTGTTCTCCGACGGCCTCACCCACGTCTCGGTCTTCGTCGAGCCGTACGATGAGTCGCGGCATGTGCCTGTGAGCACCTCTTCTGGGGCGGCACACGTATCGATGACGCGCCACGGCCAGTGGTGGTTGACGATCGTTGGCGAAGTCCCGATGCAGACCATTGCGCTGTTCGAAGCGGCGTTGCAACGCAAGCCTTGAGCGAAACCGGAGCATGGGGAGATCAGTCGTGAGCGTGACGGGCGCAGGGATTGGGCGTTTGGTGATGGGCTGGATGCTGGCCGGGGCCGTGCTGTTCGCTGGAGTCGGGTGGCCGCAACCGGCGAGCGCGCGCGGGGATCTGCCTGACTTCAGCGAACTCGTCGAGCGCGTGGGGCCGTCGGTGGTGGGCATCCGCACGCTGGAGCGGTCGCGCGCGGCCCCGGGCTTCGAGCGAGGTCAACTCGATCCTGATGTCGAGGAGTTCCTGCGCCGATTCGGACTGCCGTTGCCCGGCCGTCGGGGCAATCCGCGCGGGTCCGACGATGAACCCCAGCAGCGCGGCGTCGGTTCCGGCTTCATCCTCAGCGCAGACGGCTACATCATGACCAATGCGCATGTGGTGGATGGCGCTGACGAGGTGCTGGTTTCGCTGACCGACAAGCGCGAGTTCAAGGCCCGCATCGTCGGCGCCGACCGACGCACCGATGTGGCGGTTGTCAAGATCGAGGCCAGTGGATTGCCGACGGTGAAGCTCGGTGATGTGAACCGCCTCAGGGTCGGCGAATGGGTGATGGCGATCGGATCGCCATTCGGCTTGGCCAATACGGTCACCGCAGGAATCGTGAGCGCGAAGGGCCGGGAAACCGGCGAGTTCCTGCCCTTCATCCAGACCGACGTGGCGATCAACCCCGGCAACTCCGGCGGGCCGCTGATCAACCTGCGCGGCGAGGTCGTGGGCATCAATTCGCAGATCTACAGTCGCTCGGGCGGTTACATGGGCATTGCCTTTGCGATCCCCATCGATGAGGCCAGCCGCGTCGCCGACCAACTGCGTGCCAGCGGTCGGGTGGTCCGGGGCCGCATCGGGGTGACCATCGCGCCGGTGACCAAGGATGTGGCGGAGTCGATCGGGCTGGGCAAGGCCGTGGGTGCGATGGTGCGCGCCGCCGAATCGGGCGGTCCGGCCGACAAGGCCGGCATCGAGCCCGGGGACATCATCACTCGGGTCGATGGCCGTGCCGTGGAAAGCTCGAATGATCTGCCGCGCATCATCGGGGGTATCCGCCCAGGCTTGCGCGCGGTGCTGCAGGTCTTCCGCAGGGGGGGCTACCGCGATCTGTCGGTCACAGTGGGCGAGTTCGAGTCCGAATCACCCACGCGGCAGGCGCAGGGCCCAGGACCGGGTGGTCCGGCCGCACGCAGCGCGCTCGGGCTGTCGGTGAGTGATCTTGGCGAGGGAGAGCGCCGGGAACTCAAGATCAGGGGCGGCGTGCGTGTGGACGCGTCAGAAGCCGCTGCAGCGCGCGCAGGCATCCGAGAGGGCGACGTCATCCTTGCGCTGGACAACACCGACATCAGCAGCGCCCGACAGTTTGCCGACGTGGCGGGACGCATCGACAAGCAGAAGTCGGTCAGTGTCCTGGTGCGTCAAGGTGAATTGACCAACATCCTCGTCATCCGCCCGCAGCGCTGAACCCGCCGTCCGTCACTGCTCCGACGCCACCCAGAACCCGACACCCCCAGTCGGTTTTTTCATGATGCGGAAGGTGATTCGCGCTGGGGCTTGGCGCAAGGCTTCAGAGTCGGGATTCAGTTGCCGCGCGCGACAAGCGATTTCGCCACGAAAGTGTGTGTATACTAACTTACTAAGCGATAGACCTGGATTGACTTCATTTCAGGTTAAAATCTTTCCATCGAATCGCAGATTGAATCCGTTTTCGCCAATATTCGCTGGCCCGTTCCTTGCATTCGAAAGACACGGAACGTGTTGTTGATAAGCTGTGGATGGTTTGCCCGTGTTGGCACCCCGCAACGGCAGAAAAACAAGCAACGGCGCGGGTTCCCGGCCGGTGGTTTTGGCTACAATGAAGGCCCAACAAGCAGTTGCCATACGTTTTGTTGGAAGGCGCGTCTCCTCTTGGACGTGCCTTTTTTTTAGCTCCCTCGCGGACGCGTCCGCCGACACCTCGCGTCGCACCGGGAGCACGCGCTGAGAGCGGTTCGAACCGCCTCGACCGATGGCGCACGCGACGTCTGCCCGACCTGCATGGACCACATCCGCAACTTCTCCATCATTGCCCACATCGACCACGGCAAGTCGACGCTCGCCGATCGCATCATCCAACGCTGCGGTGGCCTGTCTGACCGCGAGATGGAAGCCCAGGTGCTCGACTCGATGGATATCGAGCGCGAGCGCGGCATCACCATCAAGGCGCAGACTGCCGCGCTGAAGTACACCGCCCGAGACGGGCGTGTCTACACGCTCAACCTGATCGACACCCCGGGGCACGTCGACTTCAGCTACGAGGTCAGCCGATCGCTGTCGGCCTGCGAAGGTGCGCTGCTGGTGGTCGACGCGAGTCAGGGCGTCGAGGCGCAGACGGTGGCCAATTGCTACACCGCGCTCGACCTGGGTGTCGAAGTCGTGCCCGTGCTCAACAAGATGGACCTGCCGCAGGCAGACCCCGAGCGCGCGAAGTCAGAAATCGAGGACGTGATCGGCATCGACGCCAGCCACGCCATCCCGTGCTCGGCCAAGACCGGCGAAGGCGTCGACGACATCCTCGAAGCGGTGATCGCCCGCATGCCCGCGCCGCGCGGCCGGGCCGAGGCGCCGCCGCGGGCGATGATCATCGACAGCTGGTTCGACAACTACGTCGGTGTCGTCATGCTGGTCCGCGTGGTGGACGGCCGCCTTGCCAAGGGCGACCGCATCCGGCTGATGGCCACCAACACCGTCTACGGCATCGAGCAGATCGGCGTGTTCACGCCCAAGGGTGAACCACGCGAGGCTCTCGAGGCCGGCGAGGTGGGCTTCGTGATCTCCGGAATCAAGGAACTCAAGGCGGCCAAGGTCGGCGACACGATCACGCTCGAGAAAAAGCTGCCCAACAACCTGGGGCCCGCAACCGTTCCGCTGCCCGGTTTCAAGGAGATCAAGCCGCAGGTGTTCGCGGGGCTCTACCCCACCGAGGCGAGCGAGTACGACCAGTTGCGTGACGCACTCGAGAAGCTGCAGCTCAACGACTCCAGCCTGCGGTTCGAACCCGAGGTGAGCCAGGCGCTGGGCTTCGGCTTCCGCTGCGGCTTCCTGGGCCTGCTGCACATGGAGATCGTGCAAGAGCGGCTGGAGCGCGAGTTCGACCAGGACCTGGTAACGACCGCGCCGAGCGTCGTCTACGAAGTCGAACTGGGCGATGGCACCGTGATGCAGGTGGAGAATCCCAGCAAGATGCCGGACCAGGGCCGCATCCGCGAGATCCGCGAGCCCATCGTCACCGTGCATCTGTACATGCCGCAGGACAGTGTGGGGCCGGTGATGACGCTGGCCAACCAGAAGCGCGGCGTGCAGATGAACATGGCCTATCACGGCAAGCAGGTCATGCTCACCTATGAGCTGCCGCTGGCCGAGATCGTGCTGGACTTCTTCGACAAGCTGAAGAGCGTGTCGCGCGGCTACGCCAGCATGGATTACGAGTTCAAGGAGTACCGGGCGGCCGATGTGGTGAAGGTGGACATCCTGATCAACGGCGACCGGGTGGATCCGCTGGCCATGATCGTGCACCGCAGCCAGAGCGCCTACCGCGGCCGCGCGGTGGTGGCCAAGATGCGCACCCTGATTCCGCGCCAGATGTACGACGTGGCGATCCAGGCCTCCATCGGCGCGACCATCATCGCGCGCGAGGACGTGAAGGCGCTGCGCAAGAACGTGCTGGCAAAATGCTACGGCGGCGACATCTCGCGCAAGCGCAAGCTGCTCGAAAAGCAGAAAGCCGGCAAGAAGCGCATGAAGCAGATCGGAACCGTCGAGGTGCCTCAGGAGGCCTTCCTCGCCATCCTGCAGGTGGAAGACTAACGATGAGTAGCCTCACGATCGCGCTGTTCGCCGCGCTGGCGGTGTACCTGGGCGGCTGGTGGATGGGTCATTGGATCGGCAACTTTTCGTTGCTGCTGTTCCTCCTGACACTGGTCACCTTCGGCTACTGGCTGGCTGAGCGGCTGAAGTTCGCGCCCGCGCGGCAGCAGGCCGCACAGCAGCTCGAACGCGACCACGCCCAGCGCATGGAGTCGCTGGCTCGCCAGGGCATCGAGAAGGTCGACTCCGATGTGCAGGCCGCCCGCCACAAGCTGCTGGCGCAACCGTGGTGGCTCGACTGGACAGCCGGGCTCTTCCCGGTGATCCTCGCCGTCTTCCTCTTGCGCTCGTTCCTGTTCGAGCCGTTCAAGATCCCCTCGGGCTCGATGATTCCCACGCTGCTGGTGGGCGACCTGATCCTGGTGAACAAGTTCCACTATGGCGTGCGGCTGCCGGTCCTGAACAAGAAGATCATTTCCAATCACGACCCGAAAGCGGGCGATGTGATCGTGTTCCGTTACCCGGTCGATCCGCGCATCGACTACATCAAGCGGGTGGTCGGCATGCCCGGCGACGAGGTCGCCTACCTCAACCAGCGCCTGACGATCAACGGCAAGCCGGTCACCACCGAAGCGCAGGGCGACTACTACGACGAGCACAGCATGCGCTATGCCAAACGCTACACCGAGCAACTCGGCGAGCGTCGGCACGACATCCTGGTCGACCCGGGCCGTGTGCCGCTGTACGGCGTCGAGCCCAAGGCCTTCCCGATGGCGCAGTCCTGTCGCTACAGTGTCGAGGGTGTGACTTGCAAGGTACCCGCTGGACACTACTTCGTCATGGGTGACAACCGTGACGATTCGCAAGACTCACGCTACTGGGGCTTCGTTCCGGATGAAAACATCGTCGGACGGGCGTTCCTCGTCTGGATGAATTTCGGTAACCTCGGGCGGATCGGCGGCTTCAACTGAGCCTGGTGGCCAGGAAAGGCAACATGACGCAACTCGTTGGTCGGCGCGCGCAGCGCGGCATCACGCTCATCGGACTGCTGAGCTGGGCGGTCATCGTGGGCTTCATCGGGTACGTGCTCATCCGTGCGGTTCCCACCGTGCTCGAGTTCCAGGCCATCCAAGGCGCCATCGATCGGGTGGCGGCAGCACCGCCGCCCACCGTAGCGGGGATCCGGGCCGCGTTCGACCGGCAAAGGGATATCGAGTACTCCATCGAGTCGATCTCAGGCAAGGATCTCGACATCACCAAGGAGAACGACCGCGTGGTGATCAGCTTCGCCTACAACAAGGAGGTCGAGCTGATCAAACCGGTCTACCTCCTGATCAAGTACGAAGGCCGCTCCAAGTGACGCACGCGCGGCCTGTCGCGCGCCGATCCGACCGATGATGGATGCACGGCTGCAGGCACTTCAGGCCCGACTCGCGTACGCGTTTGCTGACGCCCGC
>JAKLLB010000251.1:271-501 GCA_023150345.1 Aquabacterium sp. | reverse complement strand
GGATGCTGCGGGTGAAGCCGGGGCCTCCGATGCGCACGGTTTTGCCTGCGGCAGCGGCGGCTTGCCGTACGCGGGTGACGGTTTCGGTGTAGAGGGTGTGAAAGTCTGCTGCGCTTCCGCGCCAGAAGCCGCCGTCGGGTTCGTTGTGGACTTCCACGTAGATGGGGTTGATGGCAATTCCGGGGGTGGGCTTGAATGTGCCAATCACGTGTTTGTAGATGTTGGTGGCT
>JAKLLB010000251.1:0-261 GCA_023150345.1 Aquabacterium sp. | reverse complement strand
CAAATAAACGCTGGCGCCTGTGCTGGCGATTTCCCCAAGCGTGGCATCGACTTCGCTGAAGTCGTAGTTGTCGGGGTTGTTGAGGTCGGCATCGGCAGAGGATTGGGGTGTCCAGGTGAATGTCGGTATGCCGCCGGTTCCACTGAGTTCGCAGCCGGTCACGTTCTGGGGTGGTGTCACGGCGGTGTTTTGCTTGATGGCGGGGGTGTAGATGGCGCACAGGTCGACACCTGCGTCGTGCAGTCGCACTTGCGAAACCCC
>JAKLLB010000250.1 GCA_023150345.1 Aquabacterium sp. | reverse complement strand
CCGCACGCGGATCGTCCCACCCGCCGCGGCGAGCGCGTCCCGGGCGTTCACCAGCAGGTTGAGCACCGCCTGCTCCAGGTCGTCGGAGGAGCCGAGGATCGAGGGCAGGTCCGGGTCGATGCGCTCCTTGATGGTCACGTTCCGGGGCAGCATGGACCGGGTCAGCTCGACGGCGGAGTGCACGGGCTCGGCGGGGTTGACGGGGCGACGGTCCTTCTCGCCGCCGCGGGCCATGGTCAGCAGGCGGCGGGTCATGTGCGCGGCCCGCCGGATCACGGCCTCCATGCGCTGCAGCCGCTCCTGTTCCTTCTCCTCGGTCACCTTCAGCCGCAGCAGCCCGATGTGGGCCATCAGGGCGGTCATCGTGTTGTTGAAGTCGTGCGCGATGCCGCCGGCGATGATGCCGACCGTCTCCATCCGGGCCGCGTGGAGCATCCCCTCCTCGACCTTGCGGCGGGCGGAGATGTCGCGCATGACCAGCAGCACGCGCCGCTCGGGCAG
>JAKLLB010000024.1 GCA_023150345.1 Aquabacterium sp. | reverse complement strand
TACACCGCACCTCCGCCCAAGGATCTGAACGGCTTCATGGTGCCTGGCTTCGTGCCGTGGCGCCACCTGCGCCGAAATACAGCTCCCGCTGACCTGTACGACCGGCTCAAGCAGATCCCCGACTTCAACGCGCAGGAACTGGCCTGGGACTTCGAGCAGGAGAAGCAGGCCATGAACGAGCTCTCCGACGACGACCGTGAGAACTGGGTGCGCTATCACCTGCCGCGCGAGCAGCAGTGGTATCGCATCGCCGACTTCCTGCTCACCCGCGAGTCGCCCGACCTGATGGCCGTGATGTTCGACGGTGTCGACAAGCTGCAGCACCAGGCCTGGGCCTACCTCGACCCGACCTGCAGCCACGAGGGGCGCGGCGAATACCACCAGCGCATGCGCGAGCTGTGCATGGCCTATTTCCGCCAGCTCGATGGGTTCATCGAGAAGCTCGTCACCGCCGCCGGTCCGGGTGTGCAGGTGTTCATGGCGTCCGACCACGGCTTCACCGGCTCCACCGAGGTGGTGCGCATCAATGCCTGGCTGGCCGAGAAGGGCTGGCTGAAGTGGCGCGATGTGCCCGATACCGAGGAAGGCCGCCGGCGCGAGGACAGCATGTTCGCCTACCTCGACTGGAAGGAGACCGTTGCCTATTGCCGCACACCCTCGTCCAATGGCATCCACATTCGTGTGGCACGGCGTCCGGGCGACAGCGGCCTCCGGCCCGAGGACTACGAGAGCACGCGAGCCAGGCTGATCCGCGACCTGGAGGATCTGAAGGACGCGGCCACCGGCGACCGCATCATCAGCGAGATCCACACCCGCGAGCAGGTGTTCCCGGGGGCCGCGATGGAAGACGCCCCCGATCTGCTGCTGGTGCTGCGCGACTGCGGCTTCGTCTCGATCAAGAACCGGCTGCCGGTGGTCGAGCGCCGACCCGAAGTGGTGGGCACCCATCATCCCGACGGCGTGTTCATCGGCTGGGGACCGGGCATCTCGGCCGGTGCCACGCTGGCGCGCCGCAACATCGTCGACGTGGGGGCCACGCTGCTGTACAGCCTGGGGCTGGACGTGCCCTCGGACTTCGAAGGCAAGGTGCCGCCGTCGCTGTTCACGCAGGAGCACTTGGCAGCGCATCCCATCACCATCGGCGCGGCCACGGCAGTCGCGGCCGGGCCATCCAATGCCGCCGACGGCATGGGCGAGGACGAGAAGGCCAAGATCCTCGCCCAGCTGCAGTTGCTGGGTTACATGGAGTGAAGCCGTGCCGGCAGTAGTGGTCAACGGTGCACGCCTGAACTACGTCCAGCTCGAATGCCAGGACGGACAGGGTCATGAAGACCTGGTGATGGTGCACGGCTTGGCCACCAACATGGCGTTCTGGTACTTCCAGTACGCCACGCGGCTGTCGCAGCGGCGATTCCGGGTGACCTTGTTCGACCTGCGCGGACACGGCCGCTCCGAGATGACCGCCGGCGGCTACCGGCCAGACAACCTCGCCCGCGACCTCCAGGGCCTGCTCGACGCCCTGGGCATTCAACGGGCGCACTTCCTGACCCACAGCTACGGCGGCGTGGTGGCGCTGAATTTCGCCAAGATTGCGCCCCAACGGGTGGCAAGCATGGTGCTGTGCGACACCCATTTGTCGGCAGTGCGCAAGAGCGTGCGACCCGAGAGCTGGGGCCACGGTGCCCAGATCCAGGCCATCGTCGACCGCGCCGGGCTGAATCTCGACGCACACGATCCCTTCTTCGGCTACAAGCTGCTCACCGAGGTGTCGCACCTGCAGATGGCCAATGCCGCCGTGCCACCCGAGCTCGAGGAGCTGGTGCGTCCGTTGGCGGGGCAGTGCGGGTCGCGCACGGCGGCGCAATGGCTCAAGCTGATGGACACCACCCGCGCCCGCGACGAACTCATGGGTGACGACGGCCTGTGCCTGAGCGAACTGCGCCGGCTGACGTTTCCGATCCTGGCAATGTACGGCGACCAGTCCCAGGCCCGACTCACGGGCAAGGAACTGCTCGATGTCTGGCCGCATGCGGAGTTCCGCCGGGTGCACCGCGCGGGTCACTTCTTCCCGACCACGCGGCCGCTCGAAGTCGTCCACGCATGCGAGCGTTTCTGGGGTGGCGAGTTCGCGACCAGACCCAAGGTGCGTGCCGGCGAAGCGCGTCGCAGTCACTTCCGCAGCGATCGCGTTTACGAGACGGGCGGCCATTGGTTCTTCATGACCCGCGAGCAGGCGCAGGTGGGGCCGTTCGACGGCGAGGATGAAGCCAAGGACACGCTGGCGACGTTCATTCGCGCCGTTGCCGCTCCTGTAGCGGGCTAGAAGCCATGACCCGCACCCCGAACCGGCTGGGCGTGCATCCGGGCCTGCGCCGCAGCGACTTCCGATTGGTGGCACACGGCGGTTTCGGCGATGGCCAGAACGCCTATGCGCACTCGATGGCCTGGTTCAAGGGCCACTTGTACGTGGCCACCACGCGCGGCAACTTCCCGTTCATGAAGGCACGCCTGCCGATCGGCATGGACGTCTGGCCCGTGGAGTGCCCGGCCGACCCATACGACCTGGACATGCGCGCCGAGATCTGGCGCTACGACCCCTTGCGCGACGAGTGGGAGCGGGTGTTCAAGTCGCCCATGATCACCGGCAGCCACGGCAAGCCCATACCGCGCGAGCTCGGGTTTCGCGGCATGCTCACCTGGGATCCACCCGGCGGCGGCGAACCCGTGCTCCTGGTGAGCACCTGGTCGCCGGCACGGGGGCCCGGCCCGCTGATCCTGCGCTCCGACGATGGGCGCACCTACACGCCGACCTGCGAACCCGGCCTCAACGGGCTGCCAGTCACCACCATCCGCACCATGGCCGCGTTCAAGGGGCGGCTTTACACCACGCCAGCAGGTTCGCGGGGTGGAAATCCGAACGTGTCGGCTCACTCGGTGGTGTACGAGAGTCGCGATCCGTTGGCCGGGCAGTGGGAGCCGGTCAGCGCCTTCGGTTTCGGCGATGCCGGCAACCTCACCGTGTTCGAGATGGTCGGATTCGGCGACCACCTCTACGTGGGCACGTTCAACCTGGCGGGCTATCAGGTCTGGCGTTCCACCTGTGAGGGCGAGGCGCCCTACCACTGGGAGAAGGTGATCGACCAGGGCGCTTGGCGCGGGCGCTTCAACCAGTGCGTGCTGAGCATGACGCCGTTCAAGGACGCGCTCTACATCGGCAGCGGCATCCAGGGTGGTGGCATCGACCGGCAGAACAAGGTGGGGCCGGCGGCTCCCGAGCTGATCCGCGTGCGACCGGACGGCTCCTGGGACCTGCTCGTGGGCGACAGCCGCGACACCCCCGAAGGCCCGAAGCCGGCGCTCTCAGGTTACCTGCCGGGATTCGACAACTTCTTCAACGGCTACTTCTGGCGCATGTGCGAGCACGAAGGCTGGCTGTATATGGGCACCTTCGAGTGGAGCTCGATCCTGGGCTACGCCAACCGTGCCAACTGGCCGCAGGTGTTCGCCAATGCGATCAACCATGTCGACCCGCAGCGCATCCTCGAGCGGCAGTCCGGGTTCGATCTCTACCGCAGCTTCGATGGCGAGAACTGGGTGCCAGTCACGACCAACGGCATGGACAACCCCTACAACATGGGCCTGCGCACGCTCGTGTCCACTCCCAGGGGCCTGTTCCTGGGCACAGCCAACCCCTACGGGCCCAAGGTGATGCCGTTGGGCGGCACCCGCTACGTGCCCAATCCCCGCGGCGGCTGCGAGGTGTTCCTGGGGGACGTGTCGTCCTAGCACCCGCCCGGATAGACGGACTCTGTAGCTGATCGCACTGGGTGGCGACTCAAGCCAGCAGCAGCTTGGCGCCGACGGCCACCAGCACCGCGGCGATGGCGCGGCGCAGGAACAACTCCGAAGTGCGGGTACCGACGAGCGAGCCGATCACGATGCCGGGTATCGATCCCAGCAGCAACTGGCCCAGCAGCGGCAGGTCGACGTTGCCCATCCACAGGTGACCCATGCCGGCCACCATCGTCAGCGGTATGGCGTGCACGATGTCGGTTCCCACGAGGCGCGTCGGCGTCATGCGGAACGGATAGAGGTAGACCAGCATCACCGTGCCCAGGGCACCGGCGCCGACCGATGTGAGGGTGACCAGGAACCCGAGCAATGCGCCGGCCAGCACGGTCAGCGGCGGTTGAACGCCTTTGAACCGCTCAGGCGCCGAGGACCGCAGACGCTGGCCCACGGCGTGCAATTGCTTCTTCAGCAGCATGGCCAGCGCCGTGAGCACCAGCACCACCCCCAGCATGTGCAGGATGAGGCCTTGCTTGACCGGCCCGAGCCCACTGGTATGCAACCACACCAGCGTGAGCACCGCCGCCGGCAGGCTGCCGAGTGACAGCCGACGCACCACCTGCCAGTCGACGCCGCCGCGCTGGTGGTGGACCGTGCCGCCGACCAGCTTGGTGATCGCCGCAAACCACAGGTCGGTACCGACAGCCGCCGCCGGCGCCATGCCGAATACCAACACCAACAGCGGCGTCATCAGCGAGCCGCCTCCGACGCCGGTGATGCCCACCAGCAGGCCGACGACGAAGCCGGCAACGGGGTTGATCCAGTCCATGGTGCAGACTTCTAACTGCTCAGCCGCGCGTCAGCCCAGCAGCCCACGCGCGTTCATGCAGGCGATCACTTGATCGGCGCAGGCTTGTGCCGATTGATGAACGGTGTCGATGCGCAACTCCGGCGATTCGGGGGCCTCATAGGGCGAGTCGATGCCGGTGAAGTTCACGAGCTCGCCGCGACGGGCCTTGCGATACAGCCCCTTGACATCGCGCGTCTCGGCCACCTCCAGGGGCGTGTCGACATGGATCTCGATGAATTCGCCCTCGGCGACCAGTGCGCGGGCCATCGCCCGCTCGGCTCGGAAGGGCGAGATGAACGCGGTGAGCACGATCAATCCGGCATCGGCCATCAGCCGTGCCACCTCGGCCACCCGGCGCACGTTTTCGACCCGGTCGGCCTCTGTGAAACCCAGGTCGCGGTTCAGGCCGTGACGGATGTTGTCGCCGTCGAGCAAGTAGCAGTGCTTGCCCAAGGCATGCAGCTTCTTCTCGACGAGGTTGGCAATCGTGGACTTGCCTGCGCCCGACAAGCCGGTGAACCACAGCACCGCCGGCTTCTGGCCCAGCGACTGCGCACGGGCGGCCTTGTCGACATCCACCGGCTGCAGGTGGATGTTGTGCGCACGACGCAGCGCAAAGTGCAGCATGCCTGCGCCCACCGTGTGGTTGGTCAGGCGGTCGATCAGGATGAAGCCGCCCGTCTCGCGGTTGGCGGTGTACGCGTCGAACGCCACCACGCGGTCGAGGGCGACGTTGCACACGCCGATCTCGTTGAGGTCGAGCTTCTTGGCGGCCAGGTGCTCGAGCGTGTTGACGTTGACCTTGTACTTGGGCTCGGTGACGGTGGCATTCACCGTGCGCGTGCCCAGCTTGAGCAGATAGGGTCGGCCGGGCAGCAGGGGCTCGTCGGCCATCCAGACGATGGTGGCCTCGAACTGGTCGGCCACCTCCGCGGGCGCGGCGGCCGCAGAGATCAGGTCGCCCCGCGAGATGTCGATCTCGTCTTCCAGCGTCAGGGTGATCGACTGTCCGGCCACGGCCAGTGGCAGATCGCCGTCGGCGGTGACGATGCGTGCCACGCGGCTCTCGCGCCCCGATGGCTGGGCGCGGACCCGATCGCCCGGCCGCACGGTGCCTCCGGCGACGGTGCCGGCAAAGCCGCGGAAGTCCAGATTGGGTCGGTTCACCCATTGCACGGGCACGCGCAGCACCCCGGCCTGCTGGCGGGTCTCGTCGAGTTCGACGGTCTCCAGGTAGCCCATCAAGGTGGGGCCGTGGTACCAGCCCATGCGCGAGCTGGGTTCCAGCATGTTGTCGCCCTTGAGCGCGGACAGCGGCATCGCGGTGATGTCGGCCAGTCCGATCTTCTGGGCGAAGGCGCGGTAGTCCTCTTCGATCTGGCGGTACACCTTCTCCGAGTAGTCCATCAGGTCCATCTTGTTGATGGCCAGGACGACCTTGCGGATGCCGATGAGCGACACCAGGTAGCTGTGCCGTCGTGTCTGGGTGAGGACGCCCTTGCGTGCGTCGATCAGGATCACCGCGACATCGGCCGTCGATGCGCCGGTGACCATGTTGCGCGTGTACTGCTCATGGCCGGGCGTGTCGGCAACGATGAACTTGCGCCGGTCGGTGCTGAAGAACCGATAGGCCACATCGATGGTGATGCCCTGCTCGCGCTCGGCAGCAAGCCCGTCGACCAGCAGTGCGAAGTCGATGTCGCCACCCTGCGTGCCCCACTTGCGCGAGTCGGCCTCCACAGCGGCGAGCTGATCCTCGAACAGCATCTTCGATTCATACAGCAACCGCCCGATCAGCGTGCTCTTGCCATCGTCGACCGAACCGCACGTGATGAAGCGCAACAGGCTCTTGCGCTCATGCTGGTGCAGGTACTGCTCGATGTCGGTGGCGATGAGGTCGGAGACGTGGCTCATATCAGGACTCCTGCCGGGCCGCCCCAAAGGAGGCCTGGGCCCCCTCGGGGGGCAGCGAACGAACGTGAGCGTGGGGGCGTGCTTCAGAGGACTCCTGCCGGGCCGCCCCAAAGGAGGCCTGGGCCCCCTCGGGGGGCAGCGAACGAACGTGAGTGTGGGGGGCCATCAAAAATATCCTTCTTGCTTCTTCTTCTCCATCGACGCCGACGCATCGTGGTCGATCATGCGGCCCTGGCGCTCGCTGGTGCGGGTGAGCAGCATCTCCTGGATGATCGCGGTGAGGGTGTCGGCCTCGGACTCGATGGCGCCGGTCAGCGGGTAGCAGCCCAGGGTGCGAAAGCGCACCTTCTTCATCATCGGTGTCTCGCCCGGGCGCAGCGGCATGCGGTCGTCGTCGACCATGATCAGCGTGCCGTCTCGTTCCACCACTGGGCGCACCGCTGCGTAGTACAGCGGCACGATCGGGATGTTCTCGAGGTAGATGTACTGCCAGATGTCGAGCTCGGTCCAGTTCGACAACGGGAACACGCGGATCGACTCGCCCTGGCGCTTGCGCGCGTTGTACAGGTGCCAGAGCTCGGGCCGCTGGCTCTTCGGGTCCCAGCGGTGCTGGGCCGAGCGAAACGAGAAGATGCGCTCCTTGGCGCGTGACTTTTCTTCGTCGCGTCGGGCACCGCCGAAGGCGGCGTCGAAACCGTGATGGTCGAGTGCCTGCTTCAGACCTTGGGTCTTCCACAGGTCGGTGTGGATCTGCGAGCCGTGCTCGAACGGGTTGATGCCCAGGGCCTCGGCTTCCGGGTTGCGGTAGACCAGCAACTCCATCCCCAGCTCGCGCGCCATGCGGTCGCGCAGCGCGTACATGTCGCGGAACTTCCAGGTCGTGTCCACGTGCAGCAACGGGAACGGCGGCGGTGACGGAAAGAACGCCTTCTTGGCCAGATGCAGCATCGTGGCGGAGTCCTTGCCGATGGAGTACAGCATCACCGGCTTCTCGCACTCGGCCACCACTTCGCGCAGGATGTGGATGCTCTCGGCTTCTAGGCGCTGCAGGTGGGTCAGTCGCACGGGATCGATCATGGTCGGGACAGCGGATCCGATCGATGCATCGGTGCCCAGGGCGGGCCGTGCGGCACATCGTTGCGGCACGCACCGCTGGGATGGAAAGAGGCGAGCATTCTGGCGCACAATCCGCGCCGCCTTAACCCCCGGTTCGACGGTGACCCGCAAAGCGTGAAGCCGTCAACGGACACCCCCCTAGATTGAAGGATGTGCGATCGATGAACGCGCAGCAAACGGCGCCTATGGCTGATGCGGCCTGGCTCGAGCAACTGGCCGCTATCGTGCGGCAGGCAGGTGATGTGGTGATGTCGGTCTACGCGACCGACTTCGCAGTCCGCGGCAAGGACGATGCATCGCCGGTAACCGAGGCCGACGAGCGCGCAGAGGCCGTGATCGTGGCTGGCCTGCAACAGAACTGGCCGGGCATTCCCGTGGTTGCCGAAGAGGCTGTGGCGGCCGGCAGCGTGCCCGAACTCGGCGAGCGCTTCTGGCTGGTCGACCCGCTGGACGGCACCAAGGAGTTCATCGGCCGCAACGGCGAGTTCACCGTCAACGTGGCCCTGATCGAGCGCGGTGCGCCGGTGCTGGGGGTGGTGCTGGCCCCGGCGCTGGGCCCGCGCGGGCAACTCTATGCCGGTGCCCTGGGGCATGGCGCCTGGATGGAAGCGGACGACGGCCGGCGGACGATCGCGTGCCGGCGCGTACCCGCCGAGGGCCTGACGGTGGTGGCCAGTCGCTCACATGGCGATGCTGCGGCGCTCGAAGCGTTCCTCGCCGGCCGTCGCGTGGCCAGCACCACGAACGCGGGATCGTCGCTCAAGTTGTGCCTGGTGGCCCGCGGGGCGGCCGACCTGTACCCGCGCCTGGGTCGCACCATGGAGTGGGACATCGCCGCCGGCCATGCCGTGCTGGCGGCCGCCGGCGGGTACGTGTGCGACCTGCAGGGCGCACCCCTGCGCTACGGCAAGCCGGGGCTCGACAACCCGCACTTCGTGGCCAGCGGTCTTGCCGACTGAGTGCACCGCCCCGCGCCGCGGGGCGCCGGACCCCCGGGAACGCGGGGGCTGTGTGTCGGTCTGCATGGAGCCGCGCGTGCGCTTTGCACGCTGCGCGGACTCGGCAATGTCGCCACACACGGGCATACTCGACAGGCTTTGGGGGGTGGCGCTCCGGGCCGTACCCATGTTCAACGGGATCTGCGCATGACTCTCAACCACATCGTCTTCATCGTGATGGACAGCTGCCGCTACGACACCTTCGTGGCCGCGCGCACGCCCCACATCGATCGCCTGGGCACCGCCGAGCGGCGCTACGCCTACGCCTCCTGGACGGCGCCGTCGCACTATGTCTACACCATGGGCATGATGCCGCACACGAGCCCGAAGGAAGTGTTCGCCTCCGAGGTCTACAAGAGCGAATACCTGCAGTGGAAGGAGCGCATCGGCGGCGGCGAAATCGAGTTCAAGAACTTCCTGCCCGAGCTGTCGCTGCCCAAGGTGTTGTCCAAGCTGGGCTATCGCACCATCGCCAAGGTCTCGATGCCGGTGCTCAACAAGTACACGCTGATCAGCCAGCACTTCGACGAGTACAAGCTGATGGAGCACCACAACCACTTCGCAGGCATGGTGCAGGAAATGGAGTTCCCGGACGACGAGCCGCAGTACTACTTCCTGAACCTGGGCGAAACGCACTACCCGTACATGCTGTCGGGCGAGAACCTGCCGCACATCTCTGGCGTGCACGGCGCGGTCAAGGGCATCGCCGCCGATCCCAACACGGCGGTGGCCGGCGGCAAGCAGGTGTTCGAGCCCGAGCAACTGGCCATGCTGCGGGCCCAGCAGGTGAAGTGCGTCGAGTACATCGACGGCCTGATCGGCACCTTGTACGAGAAGGCGCCGCCCAACACCTGGTTCATCGTGACGGCCGATCATGGCGAGCTCTTCGGTGAGGAAGGCTACTTCGGTCACGGGCCCATCATGCACGAGAAGTGCTTCGAAATCCCCTATGTCGAAGGCCGGGTGAAGTAGCCCGTCGCGTCCGAACCTCCCTATCCGTCGTCCGAGACCCCTCCTGCCCCGATGGCCGCTCCGTTGTTCCTGCTGGCCCCACCGAGGTCGTATACCTCGCTGATCAATGCCATGCTGGGTCAGCACCCGCAGGCCTTCGGCCTGCCCGAGTTGTGCCTGTTCAACGTCGAAGTGCTCAAGGAGCTGTGGGTCCGCACGTCCGACGAGATGAGCAACGACGCCAAGACCCGCCAGGGGCTGCTGCGCGCCGTGGCCGAGGTCTACGGCGGCGAGCAGACGGCAGCCACCATCCGCATGGCGGTGCACTGGGCCGCCGCCCGCGAGGAGGTCAGCACGGCGCTGGTCTATCGCGAACTGGTCGAGCGCATCCACCCGCTGGTGGCGGTCGAGAAGAGTCCGTCGTACACCATCGACATCGGCCGCATGCGCGCGATGTACCGCGCATTTCCCGAGGCCCGGTTTCTGCACTTGATCCGCCATCCCGTGGCCCAGTGCAAGTCGGTGATGTCCCTCAACGAAGGCGCGTTTGCGCTCTATGTCAATTCGATCGAGTTCCTCGAAGACAGGGCGATCGTCGAGCCCTCGCTGGCGTGGCACGACCTCAACATCAACATCCTGAACTTCCTGGACGAGGTGCCCCCGGCGCAGCAACTGCGCGTGCGCGGCGAGGACATCATGGAGAATCCGCGCGAGCAGCTCGCGGCCATCTGCCGCTGGGCGGGGCTGCGCGATGACGCCGAGGCGGTCGACGCGATGATGCATCCCGAACGGTCGCCGTTCGCGTGCTTCGGGCCGATCAACGCGCTGTTCGGCAACGACCCCAACTTCCTCAGCGGCCCCACCTTCCGCCCGCACAAGGTGAAGTTTCCCTCGCTGACCAAGCCCGTTCCGTGGCGGCAGGACGGCCACGCCCTGCATCCACGCGTGATCGAACTGGCGCGCGAGCTCGGCTATCAATGAACCGGCCCACCAGGATAGTGCGATGAGTGACGACCACGCCCCGCCGCCCAAGCCGCTGCGCGAGCGCCTGGGTCCGATCGACGGCCATCCGGTGACCAGCCACCCGGACCTGGACCATCTCACGCCCCACCAGCGCGCACTGCGCCTGGCGGTGATACGGGAGTTCAAGGCCAAGAAGATCAAGAAGTTCGTCGAGCGCCAGGTCTCGCACGTGAACACCCACATCCAGGTGGGCGAGGGCATCCGCTTCCTGTTCGACGAGCACGGGCGGCCGCCGGCCAATGCACCGCTGGAAGACATCGTCTGGCAGCGCCAGCAGATCGAGTACCAGATCAAATGGTTCGAGGCGGTGCTCACCGAACTGCAGAGCACGCTGGTGCGGGTGCGCGAGATCGAGGACCAGGCACTCGACTACCTGGCCGCCCGGCCTGCCGACGAATGAACCCGCACGCTCACGCTGCCTGCCGTACCGGTCGCCATCGGTCCACCGCAACGCGCACACTCGACACGCCTCGAACGCCACGCCCATGAGCCACCCTTTCCCACTCATCTGCCGGGCACTCGGTCCGCGGGCCAGCGCGCCTGTGGCGCGGCGCCGCAGCGGCGGCCTGGTGCTGCTGACACTGGCAGCGCTGGCCGGTTGCGCGCAGGGCCCCGACTACCGCCGTCCGGACGTCGACGCGCCAACCCAGTGGCGCGAGACGTATGCGCCCGGCGCCGTGACGCGGGTGGACGCCTGGTGGCGTCTGTTCGGTGACGAAGCGCTCGACGCCCTGGTGCGCGAGACGCTCGCTGGCAACGCCGACTTGCGAATCGCGCTGGCGCGCATCGAGCAGTACGAGGCTCGCGTGCAGGTGGCCAAGGCGTCCCGCTATCCCCAGGTCGACGGCATCGCGGCGCGCCAGCGGTTGACGATGAGCCAGGAGAAGCCGGTGCCATTGCCGTCGACCATCGCGCCGACGAACAATCAGTACGAAGCCGGGTACGTGGCGAGCTGGGAGCTCGACTTGTGGGGCCGCGTGCGCCGCTCCAACGAGGCAGCGCTGGCTGATCTGCTGGCCCGGCGCGAGGAACGCGAAGCCGTGGTGCTCACGCTGGTGACCGAGGTGGTCACCGGCTACCTCACGCTGCTGCAGCTCGATCAGCAGATCGCGCTGCTGCAGCGCGAGATTGCCAACCGCGAAGCCGCCTGGAAGTCGCAGCGCGCCAAGGCCGAGGGTGGTGCCATTTCGTGGGTGCAGGTCGAAACGGCCAAGTCGGTCTACGAGGAGAAGCGTTCCGAGCTGCCGCTGAAGCAGCATGAGGTGGCCGTGCTCGAGCACCAGCTGTCGTACCTGGCCGGGAAAGCCCCCGCGGCCATACGGCGCGGGCGGTCGTTCGACGCGCTCGTCGTCCCCGGCATTCCGGCGGGACTGCCCTCCGAGATCCTGGAGCAGCGACCCGACATCCGGCGCGCCGAGCAGGACCTGGTTGCGGCCAACGCGCGCATCGGGGTGGCACGTGCGGCCTACTTCCCGACCATTTCGCTCACAGGTGCGGCCGGATACGCCTCTACCCGCCTGTCCAACCTGCCCGAGCTGACCGCCAACTTCTGGAGCTACGGCATCCAGGCGGCGGGCAACCTGTTCGACGGCGGGCGCATCAGCGCCCAGGTGGCCGAGACCGAGGCGCGGCGCACGGAACTGGTCGAGACCTACCGCCGCAGCATCCAGGCCGCGTTCCGCGAAGTCAACGACGCGTTGGCCAAGCACCGGCTGCTGGGCGACCGGATGCAGGCGCAGCGCCTGCAGCTGGCCGCTGCCCGCGAGGCCGAGGTGCTCGCACGGCGCCGCTACGACAACGGCTACAGCAGCTACCTCGAAGTGCTGGATGCCGAGAAGCGCGTGCTGCAGTCCGAAATCACGAACACGCAGAGTCGAGCCAATCAGCTCGATGCCCTGGTCGCGGTCTTTCGCGCCATGGGCGGTGGCTGGACCGGCCGTGCGGAACAACTGGCCGGCCTAGCAGCGCCAGCGCCGGCGTCGAAATGAACCCCGTCAGATTGCCCCAGGAACACGCGCGATGAGCGAACAAAGCAAGAAAATGGCGCTGCCGGCCTACCTGCCGCGCCGGCTGGAGGCCTTCCGGATCGCCAAGGACGGCGGCCACAGCTACCTGATCCGCGACAAGCTGCTGGGCAAGACCCACGACTTCGAGCCCTGGCAGTTCTTCGTGCTCGAGGTGCTGCCCGGGTGCCAGGACTACGCCAAGCTCGCTTCGGTCTTTCACGACCGCTTCGGCAACGACCTCTCGCCCGATCAGGTGCGCGCGCTGTTCGCCCTGCTGGCCGACCAGAAGCTGCTGGACGACGATGCCGCACGCCACCCGCTGCTCGCACCCTATCTGACCAAGCACTACTCCACCGAAGACGGCCAGCCGAAGGTGAAGTCGTTCCAGGGTATGCCTGGAGCAGCGGCCGAATCACAACCGGCACCCGCACCACCCATCTCGGCGGCCGCGCATGCGGGTGCCGGCGTGGGCGCTGCCGAGCCCGAGCTGGCGCCGGATGCCACCCTGCCGGCCGGCATCCAGGATGCCTACGGGCTCGATCGCCGAACCACCAAGCGCATGTGGGTCTTGTTCGATCCCCGCCCCATGCTCAAGGCGGTGGTGCCGCTGGTGAGGCCGGCGCACCACCTCATCTACCTGCTGCCGCTGCTGCTGCTGGCCTCGCTCTGGATCTGCGGCCGCTACCCCGAGGTCGTCTACAAGGACGTGCGCCGCCTGCACGATGCCACCACGTTGCTGCAGCACGTCGTGTTCAGCATGTTCACGATCAATCTCACGGCCACGTTCGTCATCGCGGCCGTGGCGCACTGGTACCGGGGCACGGTCAAGGCCATCGGCATTTCCATCTTCATGGCCTTCCTGCCGCGGTTCGTGGCCCGTGTCGACCATGCCGAGCAGATGACCCGACGCGAGAAGCTGTGGCTGCATGCCACGCCACTGCTCACGCGCGGTTTCCTGTTCAGCCTGGGCATGCTGATTTGGTACAACAACCGCGACGCCTACGGCGTGTTGCCCAAGATGGCCATCGCTGTGGCCATGCTGACGGCGCTCGATGTGCTGTTCGTCTCCGGCAACCCGCTGGTCAAGGGCAGCTGCTACCAACTGCTGTCCACCTTCATGAACGAGCCGCACCTGCGCGGCAAGGCCTACAAGGCCCTGGTGGGCCGGCTCAAGGGCGACACCTTCAAGGAGGCCGAAGACAACCTGCTGGTGGGCTATGCGCTGGCCACCGTGGTGTATTCGTATGTGCTGATCGCCGTGGCCGTCTACATGGTGGGCATGTTCTTCGGCGGTCTGCAGATCGGCGGTGCGGCGGTGCTGCTGGCGCTGGTGTTCGGGGTGGTGCTGATCAACGGCACGATCAAGCGCTTTCGCCTCATCTCGGAAGCCTACGACCGGGCCGAGCGCTTCGAGCGCTGGCGACGTCGTGCCGTGCCCGAGGCCGCCGGCGAGAAACCCGAGGAACCCAAGGCCAGCCGCGGGTTCTGGAGCTATGCCCGCATCGCCGGCCTGGTGGTGCTGGTGTTCCTGCTGTTCCTGCCCTATCCCTACGAGCCGGGCGGTGCCATCAAGATCTTCCCGGGCCGCCAGGAAATGCTGACCACCGACGTTCCCGGCCTGGTCGAGGCGGTCTACTTCGATGGCGGCGAGAAGGTGGCCAAGGGCACCGTCATCGCGCGCCTGTCGACCATCGACCTGAAGTCGCAACTGGCCACGGCCGAGGCCAAGGTGGCCGAGCAGGCGGCCGTGGTGGCCGACCTGAAGGCCCGGCCCAAGCCCGAGGAAGTGGCGCTGGCGCAGCGCGAACTGGAGGTGGCACAGAAGCATCTCGAGTACAGCGACGCCCGGGTGCCACGGTACGAAAAACTCTATGCCGACAAGGTGATCGCGTTCGACGAGCTCGACGCCGCGCGGCGCACCCGCGACATCGACGCCCGCCAGGTGGAGCAGAAGAAGGCTGCGCTCGACCTGGCGCGCACGGGCGCCACCAAGGACCACATCGCCGCGGCGCAGGCCAAGCTCGAGGCGTTGGAGGAGGACCGCGACGCGATCGGCAAGAAGATCGACCGCACGGTGTTGCGCATGCCTTTCGACGGCAATGTCCTCACGCTGCACCTCAAGCAGAAGACCAATACCTATCTCGAGCGCGGCGCGATGTTCGCTGCCGTCGAGAACGTCGAGTTCGTCACCGCCGAGATCGAGGTGCCGGAGCCGGAGAGCGCCTACGTCAAGGTGGGTTCGCCCATCCGCGCGCGGCCCAACCCGTTCAGCGAAATGGAGTTCGAGGGCACCGTCACGGTGATCGACCGCAACGTCACGGTGCAGCCGTTCGGCAACGTGATCAAGGTGATCGCCACGATCCGCAACAAGGACGACATGCTGCGCAACGGCATGAGCGGCTATGCCAAGGTCGGCGGCCAAACCATGCCGGTGTGGAAGGCCTTCACTCTCACATTGATGCGATTCTTCAACGTGCAGGTGTGGTCCTGGATTCCCTGATCAGCGGGGTTCGCGGGCGCGGGCTCAAGTTCGCGCCGGCGGTGCCGATACCGATGGGCGGCTGCTGCGTTTCAGCGGCCGCCTCGTCGAGGAAGCCCGCCGATGCGCCATCTGTCGCTGCCCCAGGCACGTTGCTGGACTCAGTTGTTGCTCTTGCTGGTGTGCGTCGCCGCCGGCGCCATGCGCCCTGCAGCGGCCGCCACCGGTGCCGTGGCGCGCACGGTCGCTGCTCAAGCCGCGCAAATGCGTGAACTCACCGACGCCAGCGGCACGCGCCGGCGGGCCAGCGAGTTCGACGACGACGACCCGGGCGGCATCGTGACCCTGCCCGCTGGCGCGCGCGTGGAGCGCGATCTGGCATACGGCACCGACCCCGCGCAGCGTCTGGACGTCTACATCCCGGCTGGCGCCAGCCGCTCGCCTCTGATCGTGCTGGTGCACGGTGGCGCCTGGATGATCGGCGACAAGTCCAACGCCGGCCTGCTGGCCAACAAGATCACGCGCTGGTTGCCGCGCGGCTATGTGCTCGTCTCGGTCAACTACCGCCTGGTGCCCAAGGCCAACCCGCTGCAGCAGGCCGACGACGTGGCGCGTGCGCTGGCGCTCGTCCAGGCCCGTGCTTCGCAATGGGGCGCCGATGCCAACCGGCTGGTGCTGATGGGCCACTCGGCCGGTGCTCATCTGGTCATGCTGCTGGCGTCCGACGACGACCTGCTGCGCGCCGCCGGTGCCCGCCGCTGGCAGGCGACCGTGAGCCTGGACAGCGCGGCCATCGATGTGGTGAGCGCCATGCAGGCACCGCACTACGCCTTCTTCGACACCGTGTTCGCAGCGGACCCCGCCTTCTGGGCCCAGGCCTCGCCACTGCACCGCCTGAAGGCCGCACCATTGCCCACCCTGCTGGTGTGCTCGAGCCAGCGTGAAGCGGCCTGCAGTGCCAACCGGCAATACGCCAGCCGCGCCGCGGCCCTGGGTGGGCGCATCCAGGTCGTGCCCGTGTCGCTGTCGCACCGCGAGGTCAACCAGGAACTCGGGCTCGCCGGCGAATACTCCGACGCCGTCGACCGCTTTCTCGCGCAGCAAGGCCTGCCCTGACGCCGCGGGCGCCGCGCCGTGCTTCGGGCAAAATCCCGCGGCCACCGCGCGGGCAGCCGCCCGACGCCAGTTGACCACCGGAGCTGCCTGCCGTGATCCTGTCCCGTTCCCTTGCCCGCATCGGGCGCCACCTTCTGCTGGGGGCGGCCGCCCTGGCCGCACTGGCCAACTCGTTCATCCACCGCAGCGTGCCTGGATTCGTGATTCAGGGCGGTGGTTACACCTGGAGCGACGCCAACGGTGCCATCAAGGTGCCCGCCGGCCCGGCGGTCAAGAACGAGTTCAGCAGCACGCGCTCGAACGTGCGCGGCACGATCGCGATGGCCAAGGTCGGTGGCAACCCCGACAGCGCCACGACCGAGTGGTTCTTCAACCTGGCGGACAACGCGTCCAACCTCGACAACCAGAACGGCGGCTTCACCGTGTTCGGCCGGGTCACGGCGCCTGGCATGGCCGTGGTCGACCGCATCGCGGCGCTGCAGGTGGTCAACGGCGGCGGCGCCTTTTCGAACTTGCCTGTGATGCTGCTGCCCACCACGGGCTACCGGCGCGAGAACTTCGTGATGATCGACAAGGCGGCTGAACTGCCCGCGCGCGAGTCGCAAACCGAGTCCGATCGCGTCTTCAACTACATCGAGGCCCTGTACCCCCAGTATGCCGCGCCAGCCAGCCCGAGCTCGGCCACCTTCGACGGCTACTACTACCGCTATTACGCGGCCACCAACGCCTATCGCGGGTGGCATGGCCGCCGTCAGCGCGCAGCCATCGCCTTGCTCATCATGGTGCTGAACGTGGCGTCGTCCAACGCGGCTGCCGAGGGCGCGGGCACGATGAATGTGAAGTGGCTTTCCTTGGTTTCGTGATCCAACGCCAGCAGGGCCATCACCGGATGCAGCGGTGATCCCGTCAACGGCAGTCGCGTCGGTCCGAACAGGATCTCCAGGCGTTCGCGCCGCTGCTCGTCGGGCGCTGCACCCGAGCAGCTGGCTCAGTGGATAGCCGAAGGTGCAGATCTCCTCGGCCATGACCGCAGTGCGCTCGGCTGCGCAAGAGGACAGTACCGTGGCATCCGCCGGCATCAGCCGCACGGGGTAGCCCAGGGCTTCGAGTTCGGCCTTCAACCGGCCTCCCAGCCCGCGCGGGTCGTTCAGCGGCGCAACCAGCAGCACTTCCTTCTAGCTCTTGAAACTGCGCGCCTTGAGGGTGTCGGACAACCGAGTGTTGTTCACCAGGGCAGTGGGCCGCGGCTTCGTGGTCAGGCAGCCGCCCAGCGGCAGCATCGAGGCTGTGGCAGCCAGCAGCAGGGGCCTGCGTTTCATGTGGGCGGGCACTTGATCTCGGGCTCGAACAGGCTGGGGTCGGCATGGACCAGTTCCAGCGGATAGCGCCGGCCGGCGGCATGGTCGTCGATGCAGCGCATCAGCAGCGGACTGCGGTGGCGGTGGCGCTCGGCACGGATTTCCTCGGGGGTGAGCCACAGCGTGCGCACGATGCCATCGTCGAGTGCGCGCCCAGGTTGCGGCGGCGAGACCGTGCCGGCATAGGCGAATCGCAGGTAGGTCACGTCTTCGTTCCGTGCGGGGCGCCGGAACCGCGACAGGTAGACGCCCACCAGCGCCTGCGGTTCGAAGCGGCAGGCGGTCTCCTCGAGTGCTTCGCGCACCACGGCTTGCAGCGGCGTTTCGCCGGCCTCGAGGTGGCCCGCGGGGTTGTTCAGGCACAGCCCTTCGGGTGTGTGCTCCTCGACGAGCAGGTAGCGGCCGTCACGCTCGATGATGGCGGCCACGGTGACGCCTGGTCGAAAGCGGGGGGTCGGCATGCTGTGCGGGATCGTAGCAGCCGCTGCGCCCCAGCGAGGGCGCAGATGTCGTTGCGACCCGTCGCGACGCACCGGAGTCGGCAAGCCGATCCGTGAAGCGGGAAAGGGGGCAATCGTTCGACTATTGGGGTAATGAAATGCCAGGATGCCCTCATCAACACTAGCATTGCCCCACTCTCCCCGGCCCAGACGCCGCTGCATGCAATCACGTTCGCCAGACTACCTCGCCAAGTTGCCCTTCGACGCGCAGAAACTGGCGACGCTGCGCGCCCACAAAGAGCGACACCAGCAACGGAAGCGGCCCAATGAGCTCTTCGCAAGAGCAGTGAAGAACATTGGAGAACACGGCCGGCCGGGCGGCGTGGCAGCGCCGATGGGCGGTGGAGAAAACCGACCGAGCGGACCAGCAGCCAGTCTCCCGTCGCGCCGGGGTTCGTCGGTGCGTGCGTCGGCACGAGCGGGCCCCGGGGCGGCCGCCAGGCACTGCCGCCGGATCAGGCACGCACCGTGTCGTTCGGCTCGGCCGGCTCGGGTGGCAGCCGCACCCACGCGGCCGCAGCGAAGGACGGCAGCGTGGCCAGGCACACCCAGGTGAAGAAGCCGGTGTAGCCCAGTTGCGACTGCAGCCAACCTGCGGGCATGCCGGGCAGCATCATGCCCAGGGCCATGAAGCCGGTGCACAAGGCGTAATGGGCGGTCGCGTGCGGGCCCTGGGCCACGCGCAGCATGAACACCATGTAGGCGGTAAAGCCGAAGCCGTAGCCGAACTGCTCCACGGCGAGCGCGGCACTCACCAGCGCCAGGTTCTGCGGCTGCGCGAGCGCCAGCGCCACGAACACCGCGTTGGGCAGGTGCATGCACAGCACCAGCGGCCACAGCGTGCGCGTCAGGCCCCAGCGTGCAATGACCCAGCCGCCCAGCAGACCGCCCACGGTGAGCGCGAGCACGCCCACTGTGCCGTAGGCCAGGCCCACCTCCTGCGTGCGCAGACCCAGTCCACCGGCTGTGCGCGCGTCGAGCAGGAAGGGCACGACCAGCTTGAGCAACTGCGCCTCGGCCAGCCGGTACAGCAGCAGGAAGGCCAGCACCCGCACGATGTCGTCACGCCGGAAGAACGCGGCCATCACCTCGACCGACGCCCGCCACAACCCCTCGCGTGGCGGGGTGGCAGCCCGGTCCGCCGCGGGGCGCGGCAGCATCAGGGCATGCAGCGCCGCGGCGCCCAGGAACAACACGGCCAGGGCGCCCAGCACCAGCATCCAGGCCAGTCGGGGATTGCCCAGGCGGTCTTGCCACCAGCCGGCCAGCATCACCAGGCCGCCCTGGCCGCCGATCATGGCCAGCCGGTAAAAGGTGCTGCGCACACCGACGAACGCGGCCTGTGTGCGTGCCGGCAGCGCCAGCAGGTAGTAGCCGTCGGCCGCGATGTCGTGGGTGGCCGAGGCGAACGCCATCAACCAGAACAGGGCCAGGCTCCACTGCAGGTAACGCGGCCCGGGGAGCGTCAGCGCCACCGCGGCCAGCGCCGCACCCACCAGCAGCTGAAGCGCGATGATCCAGCGCCGCCGCGTGCCCAGCAGCTCCACCCACGGGCTCCACAGCGGCTTGATCACCCAGGGCAGGTACAGCCAGCTGGTGTACAGCGCAATCTCGGTGTTGCCCACGCCGAGGTTCTTGTACATCACCACGGACAGCGTCATCGCCACCACGTACGGCAGGCCCTGGGCCAGGTACAGCGTGGGGATCCAGCGCCAGGGGGAGGGTGTGGGGTCGTGCACGCGGGTTTGGGCGAGGCGTCGGTCGACGAAGGCAGGCTTGCGGGCGGCGGGCAAGGGGCGCCGGCCGCGGCACTGTAGCGGTGCACCGGCGATGGCGGACGCTGCCCATGCACCGAGCCATTCCTTGAGGTTATGACACGCGCGTGAACCGGCTTGGCAGGCTCGGGCAGGGCCCGATGGGCGCGGCCGCGCCTGCGCCGCAAGATGCCGGGGTTCCAACCGCGCGCAGGCGGCTGGCGTCCAACGAACCGGAGGAGCCCCGATGAAGCTGAACTCGATCGCCCGCGCGGCCGCGCTGCTGTGCATGGTTGCCCCGGTGCTGGCCCAGGAGGCCGCCCCGCAGCGGGTCGAGATCACCGGCTCGTCGATCAAGCGCATCCGCGAGGAGGGTGCACTGCCGGTGCAGGTGATCTCGCGCCAGGATCTCGAGCGCCAGGGCATCGTCACGGCAGAGCAGGTGATCGCATCGCTGAGCATCAATGGCAACGGATTGGACAACCTGGCCGCCAACGCCGACGTGGTGTCCGGTGCGGCGCGGGGCAACAACGGCTCGAGCTCGGCCAACCTGCGCGGCCAGGGCGCAGCCAGCACGCTGGTGCTGCTCAACGGGCGGCGCGTGGCTGCGCACGGCCTGAACGGCGGGGTGGTGGACCTGAACTCCATCCCGATGGCGGCGGTCGACCGCATCGAGATCCTGAAGGACGGCGCGTCGGCGATCTATGGCACCGACGCCATCGGCGGCGTCATCAACTTCATTTTGCGCAAGGACTTCGCCGGCCTGGAGGCCCAGGCCTTCACCGACATCACCGAGGCCGGTGGCGGCAACATCGCGCGCGCCAGGCTCACTGGCGGCTGGGGCAACCTCGAACGCGACCGATTCAACGTGCTGGTGGCGTTGAGCCTGTCCGACGCCAAGGGCCTGCGCGGTGACGAGCGCGACTTCGTCAATACCTTCCAGCCCAGCCGCGGCTTGTCGGTCGACACCCGCGGCACGCCGTTTGCCACCGTCTTCGCGATCGGCTCGCTGTACAGCGCGTTGAGCCGCGACAACGTCAACAATGCCGGCCGTGGCGCCGGGCCGATACAACCGGGCACCACGCAGGCCATGAACGGCATCAACGTGCTCGACCTGCCCGGTGGTGCCGGCTGCAACTCGATCGACGGCATGGGCGCCTACGACGAAGTGCTGTGGGCCTCGCCGGCCGCGAAGTGGGGGTGCGCCTGGGACACCGGCCGCGCCGCCGTGCTGCAGCAGCCGGTGAAGAACACCAACGTCGTGGCTCGCGGCACGCTGGCGCTGGGTGAACATCGGCTGGCGCTCGAGTTCGTGGGCGGCAAGTCGGAGTCGGCCAAGACGTTCTCCGCCAACCAGATCAGCAGCAGCGCGTCCACGTCCAGCCCGTTCTACAACCTGGCCTACCCGAGCACCGGCGCCTCGTACGACGCCGTGTTCAACGCGCTGGTGGGCACCTTCCCGACGATCGAGGCCAACCGCGGACGGCCGCTGGCCTTCCGCTGGCGCTGCCTGCCGTGTGGCTCGCGGCAGATCGATACCGAGAGCGACACCTCGCGCCTGCTGCTTTCGGCCGATGGCCCGCTGGGCGGCGGCTGGGACTACCGTGCCGGGATTTCCAGCGCCGCCAGCAAGACCAGTTCGTTGCTGGGTGACGGCTACTTCTACGGCAAGGAGTTCGCGGCGTTGCTGAACACCGGCGTGCTCAACCCGTTCCTGCCTGCGGGCCAGTCGCAAACGCCCGAGGCGATGGCAGCGCTGGCCGCCACCTCGGCGAATGGCGTCACGCTCTACGGCGGCAAGTACACGTTGCAGCAGGCCGATGCGGTGGCCAGCGGCCCACTGTTCAAGCTGCCCGCCGGCGACGCCATGGCGGCGGTGGGCCTGGACTTGCGCACCGAGAAGTACCGCTTCAACGGCAACGAGACCGATCTCGAGACGCAACGGCGCATCTTCAACGCACCGTTCGACAGCATCAACTCGATGGACACGGTCAAGCGCGACATCAAGGCGGTGTACACCGAGCTCATGCTGCCGGTCACCAAGGGCATGGAGATCACCCTGGCGGCGCGGCGTGACGACTACACCGGCTTTGGCGACACCACCAACCCGAAGGTGTCGCTGCGCCTGCAGCCGGTGGCCAGCCTGTTGCTGCGGGGCTCGTACAACACGGGCTTCCGCGTCCCCACGTTCAACCAGATGTTCTTCGGCATCACCGAGTCCACCTACAGCGGCAAGGACCTCGTCGATCCGGCCCGCTGCGCCAGTGGCAAGGTCGATCCGTCGGTACCGGGCTGCGAGTCGATCACCCCGGTGATCTACACCGGCGGCAAGCGCGAGCTTGGCCCGGAGGAGAGCAAGCAGTGGACCGGCGGCTTCGTGTGGGCACCGTCGGCCGACTTCAGCATCGGTGCCGACTGGTGGAGCATCCGGCGCACCGGCACCATCCAGGCCCTGAGCCTGAGCGACCTGGTCAAGAACTACACGCTGTTCCCGGGGAACTTCCTGCGCGATCCGTCGGGCACCTTGGTGGCCATCGACCAACGCTGGGTGAATGCCGGCGAGTCGATCACCAAGGGCGTGGACCTGACCATCCGTGGCGGCGGGCGCATCGGTGCCGGCTCGCGCTGGGCGGCATCGCTCGAGGGTAGCTACCTGATCGAGAAGAAGTCGCGCCTGGTCGCCAGTGCACCGATGGGGGCAAGCGAGGTGGGCGTGTTCACCCGCGCGGGCGACCTGGGCCTGCGCTGGAAGCATGCGCTGACCGGCGTCTACACCCGCGGCCCGTGGACGGCCACGCTGGTGCAGCAATACCGCAGCGGCTACAAGGACGCGGTGCTGCCGGGCGTGGCCAACGGCAGCGTCACGCCGCCGGACTGGAAGCCCGATGTGGACGCGTACACGCTGTACCACGCCAGCGTGGGCTACACAGGCATCAAGAACCTGGGCATCACCTTCGGCGTGCGCAACCTGCTCGACAAGGACCCGCCGTTCTCGGCTGCCTACGACAGCAACACCGGCGCCGGAAGTTCATGGGAACCGCGGGTGGCCGACCCGCGCGGTCGCTCGTTCACGCTGACGGTGGACTACAAGTTCTTCTAGTCGGCGTGTCCCGGGGCAGGTGCATGTGTCGCCGCCCCGCCGGGCCGCGCTCCGTCGATGGTCGCGGCTAGTGCAGTGTTCGACTCTATGCGGCACTTGAGAAAGCCGATGGATTTGTCGTCCTGGCCAGGCGCAAACCACAGCGATGCCTCGTGGCATCGCGAGGATTTGCAACGACGCCAGGGCGGCAAAGGCGCGGCTTGATGTGCCGTATAGCGTCGAACCCTGCACTAGACTGCAACGGCCATGCGTTTGCGCCACATCGAGGTCTTTCATGCGGTGATGCAGGCCGGCACCGTCAGCGGTGCGGCCCATCTGCTGCACATCTCGCAACCCGCTGTCACCAAGGTGCTGCAGCATGCCGAGGCCCAATTGGGCTTTGCGTTGTTCGAACGGGTGCGGGGCAAGTTCCATCCCACGCCCGAGGCGCTGCGGCTGTATGTGGAGGTCGACAAGCTGCACGGCGATCTGGTGGCCATACGCCGGCTGGCCACCAGCCTGCGCACCGGCCAGACGCAGTCGGTGCGGTTGGCGGTCACACCCACGCTGGGCATCTCCGTGGTGCCCGCGGCCATGCAACGCTGGGCCAAGGCGGTGCCCGAGGGGCGCTGCGAGCTGTCGACCCAGCACACACGGGAACTGGTCAACACCCTGCTGCTGGGCGAGGCCGATCTCGGCCTGTCGCTGCAGGACCCGCGCCATCCGGGTATCCGCGCCGAACCGCTGGCCGCCGGCGCGATGGTGGCGCTGATACCGGCGCACAGCCCGCTGGCACGCCAGCGTGGGCCCATCGCGCTGGCCGCGCTGCCGCAACCGCTGATCGGACTGGCGGGCGACGATCCGCTGGGCAATCGCTTCAGCGCGGCATGCGAAGCGCAGGGTGTGGCGCTGCAGTGGCGCATCACGGTGCAGACCTATCAGCTCGCCCGTGCGCTGGCCGAGGCCGGGTTGGGGGCCACGGTGGTCGATCCGTTCACCGCGGCATCCAGCCCGGGTGACCGCACGGTGGCACGGCCCATGGAACCAGCGATCGGCGTGCAGCTCTACCTGCTCACGCCGACAGCGGCGCCGCTGTCGCAAGCCGCGCGGCGGCTGGTTCGCTTTCTGGGCGAGGCGGCCGAGGCCTGCCTGAAGCGGGCATGATGCGGCCTGCGATGACCTGCCGACGACATGACTGCGCGCACACCGGAGAATCCGGCGCCTCTCCCATGGCCATGCGTGTGGAGGCGGTACCCGGCCATCCAGACTGGTGCCCGCTGGGTACGGTGACGGGGGTGCGCCATGATCTGCGCTACGCGAGCGAGAACAACTTTGCCGGCCGCGTGCTGTATGCCGGCTTCGATTGCGCCTGGTTGCGGCGTGAAGCCGCGCTGGGGCTGGAGCAGGCGGCGCGCTGGCTGGCAGGTGCGCGGCCCGGATGGCAGTTGCTGGTGCTCGACGCGCTGCGGCCGCAACGGGTGCAGGAGGCGATCTGGGCCGATGCCGCGGGCACGCCGACCCAGATGTACTTCGCCGATCCGAAGCGCGGCTCGATCCACTCGTTCGGCATGGCGGTCGACGTCACACTGCTCGACCCGCGAGGACGGGAGGTCGACATGGGCAGCGGCTATGACGAGATGACCCTGCGCTCGCATCCGGCAATGGACTCGGAGCACCTTGCTCTGGGCGTGCTCAGCGCCGCGCAGGTGGCCGAGCGCGGCTGGTTGCATGCGGCCATGGTGCGCGGGGGTTTCCACGGCATTCCCACCGAATGGTGGCACTACGACCACGGCGACCGCGACCAGGTGAGGGCCACCTTGCCTCGGATTCTATAGCGTCCAAAATGAGCGACAACCAACTGCCGATGCGGCCTGCCCGGCGGCGCATGATGGCCGCGCTGGGCGGCAGCCTGCTCGTGCCGGCCGCGGTGCGTGCCCAGTCGATCACGCGCCGCGCGCCGCTGCGGCCACCGCGGCTGAGCCCGGGCGACACGATCGGGCTGGTCAATCCGTCGGGCGCGGTGTTCGAGCGCCTGCCCTACGAACTGGCCACCGAGACGCTGCAGGCGCTGGGCTTTCGGGTGCGCGAGGCACCCAACCTGCGCGCGCGCTATGGCCACATGGCCGGCACGCCGTCGCAGCGGGCGGCCGATCTGCATGCGCTCTTTGCCGACCAGTCTGTGGCCGCCATCCTGGCCGTGACCGGTGGTTCTGGCGCCAACCGGGTGCTGCCGCTGCTGGACATGGCGTTGATCGCACGCCACCCGAAGGTGCTGGCCGGCTTCAGCGACGTCACCGCGTTGCTCAACGGCGTACACGCCCGCACGGGGCTGGTCACCTTCCATGCGCCGGTGGGCGTTTCGGAGTGGAACGAGTTCAGCGTGCGGTCGTTTCGGCGTGTCCTCGTCGAGGCCGAGGCGGCCACGCTGGCCAACCAACCCGAGCGCGGCGACCACGTGGTGGCGCGCGAGGGGCGCGTCCGCACCCTGCACTCCGGGCGTGCGCAGGGGCCGCTGCTGGGGGGCAACCTGGCCGTCCTGGCTTCGCTGGCGGGTTCGCGGTTCATGCCCGACTTCGCCGATGCCATCCTGTTCCTCGAGGACACCAACGAGTTCATCTACCGGGTCGACCGCATGCTGTCCACGCTGATGCTGGCCGGTGTACTCGATCGGTTGGCCGGTGTGGTGCTGGGCGCGTTCACGAACTGCCAGCCGGGCGAGGGCTACGGCACGCTGACGCTGGACGAGGTGTTCGACGACTACTTCGGCCGCCTGGGGGTGCCGGTGTACGCCGGCGCGCAGTTCGGCCACATCCGGCGCAAGCTCACGCTGCCGGTGGGGTTGCCGGTCGAGATGGATGCCGACGCCGGCACCCTGAGGTTGCTGCAGCCGGCAGTGGCATAGCCTGCTGCCGGGGACGGATTTCAACTGCCCTTGGGCTCGGGCCAGGGCACCACCGCTGTGGCTTCGAGTTCGATCTTCGCGGGGTGGTCCAGCAGGTCGGCCACGAAGATCATGCTCATGGCCGGGAAGTGCTTGCCCATGCGCTCGCGCCAGATGCGGCCCAGTTCCCGGCGCTGCGCCAAGTAGGCCGGCCGGTCGATGCAGAACGCGGTGATGCGGCAGATGTGCTCGGGGCCGCCGCCGGCCTGGGCCAACACCGCGAGGATGTTGTCCAGCGCCTGCGCGAACTGCGGTGCCAGTTCTTCGCTGTGGAACTTCTGCTGGGCATCCCAGCCCACCTGGCCCGCGATGAACACCATCTGTCCAGGGCCGGCGGCAATTCCGTTGGCGTAGCCGATCGGGGGCGCCCAGTCGGGCGGCATCAGGGGCGTGTGCATGTGTGCGAGTCTCCTGTTCGTCGTGTTCATTCCGCTTGGTGCCGCCGGCACCGGACAGCACCAAGCGAGGCAGGCTGTGCCTGCGGTCCGGCGCTCACTGATCGTAGCGCGGCGGATCCGGGTCTTCGTCCCAGCCCGGCTCGGGTTGCGGCACCCGCTTGAGCCATTGCTGGATCAGCTCGACATGCTCCTTCTCCTCGGCATGCAGTTCGAGCGCAGCGCGCCGCACCGAGTCGACCGTGGCCGCCTCGGCGAGCTGGGCGAAGAAGCGCTCGGCGCGCTGCTCCGCGGCCAGCGCCAGCTGCAGCGCATGCCAGGGGCGCATCAGATAGTGGGTTTCGTCGACCGGCACCGACTCGGCGGATTCCATGCCGTCCCACACGGGGGCGCGAGCACCCAGCGGCAGCTCGCTCCAGCCCATCTCGGCCATGATCTGCTCGGCATGCTTGCCTTCGATCACCGCCATCTTGCGGAACAGCTCGGCCACTTCGCGGTTGTGGTGGGTTTCCATGGTGTCGGCCAGCTCGGCATAGCGCTGGGCGGCCTCGAGTTCCATGGCCGCTGCCTGGGCCATGAACGCTTCTATGGTTTGGGGCACGGGCGTGCTCATACGGCGAACTCCGCTTCGAGGTCATCGGGGGTCATGCGCGCCGGGCGCGGGCCCAGCGGGAACGGCGTGCGATTGCCGGCGTAGAGCACGCCGATGTTCAGCCCGTCGTCGGTCATGAGGCGTCGCGCGGCGCGGGCCGGATCGTCGGTGGCCGGGACCGGCGAGGGCCGCACCAGCGACTTCCAGCTGCGCTGCTCGGGCCGGAAGGTCACGCAGGGGCTGAGGATCTCGACGAACGAGAAGCCCGGGTGCGCGATGGCCTGGGCAATGAGATCGGCGGTGCCATGCAGGTCGCCCGCGAAGGCACGGCCGATGAAGTTGGCGCCCGAAGCCAGCGCCACCACCAGCGGGTGGAACACGCGCACACCGGTTCCCCCTGGGGCAAGCTTGGAGTCCCAGTCGGGTTCGGTGGTGGGCGAGGGCTGGCCCTTGGTCATGCCGTACACGTGGTTGTCCATGACGATGTAGGTCATGTCCACGTTGCGCCGGCAGGCATGCAGGAAGTGGTTGCCGCCGATCGAGTAGCCGTCGCCGTCGCCGCCGGCCACCAGGACGGTGAGGTCGGGCCGGGCGAGCTTCAGACCGGTTGCCGCGGCCAGTGATCGCCCGTGCACGCCGTGAAAGCCGTAGCACTTCGTGTACGCGGGTATGCGCGAACTGCAGCCGATGCCCGAGACCACGGCCACCTCATGCGGCGGGCGGCCGTGGGTGGCCAGCGCCTTGGTCACCGAGCTGAGCACGGTGTAGTCGCCGCAGCCGGGGCACCAGATTGGCTTGTAGCTCGACTTGAAGTCGCCTGCGGCCAGCGGGGCGGCCGCGTCGGCGGCTTCGGGGGTTGCACAGTCAGTCATGCGGCGTTCCTCCAGGCCAGCAGTTGATCGAGGATCTCGCCCGGGCGCAGCGGCAGCGGCCCGGGTCGGTGGTAGGTGTCGGGTTTGACCGGCAGATCGAAATAGGCGCGCAAGTAGCGGTAGAGCTGGGCCCCGTGGTTCTGCTCGACCACCAGGATGCGCCGCACGCCTTGCAGCGCGCGGTTCATCTGTTCGGTGCGCGCCGGTGCGATCAGGCGCATGGCCACCAGGCGCGTCTTCACACCCTGGGCCGCCGCGCGTGCGATGGCCTCGCGCACCGGCGCGGTGGCCGAGCCGAAGGTGATGATGGCCAGGTCGCCATCGCCTTCGATGTCGGCCCACATGTCGCCGTAGTCGTGGATGGCGAGCTTGCGCTCGCGCTTGTTCATCTGGCGCACATGCTCGGCAACCTGGCTGCTGGGAATGCCGCCTTCGGTGTGCTCGAGGCCGTCGGCCGTGTAGGTGGTGCCGGGGCGGCCCGGCACCGCCATCGGCGAGACGCCGCTGGGCGTGTCGCGGTAGCGCTTGTAGTCGGGCGTGTTCGCCTCGGCAGTGAGGCGATTGGCCTGGTAGGGCAGCTTGGCGGGCTTGTCGACGATGGTGCGCGACTGGCCCATGAACTGGTCGGACAGCACCAGCGCCGGCGCCTGCAAGGCCTCGGCCAGATGCACGGCCCACTGCGTCGTGGCCAGGCAGTCGCTGATCGAAGTGGGTGCCAACACCAGCCGAGGGGCATCGCCATGCAGGCCGTTGACCGCGAATGAAAGGTCGCTCTGCTCGCTCTTGGCTGGAATGCCGGTGGACGGGCCGCCGCGCATCACGTCGACGACGACCACCGGCACTTCGGAGGCCACCGCCAGGCCGATGCCCTCGGCCATCAACGACAGGCCGGGTCCGGCCGTGGCCGTGAGGGAAGGAACGCCGCCGTACGAGGCGCCGACGATGGCATTGATCGAGGCCAGCTCGTCCTCGACCTGGATGAGCGTACCGCCCACCTTCTGCAGGGCCGGCGCGAGCCACTCCAGCACCTCGGTGGCTGGCGTGATGGGGTAGGCGGCCACGAAGCGCACGCCGCCGCGCACGGCACCGAAGCCGGCGGCCTCGTTGCCGCTGAGCAGCCAGCGCGGGCGGTCCTGCGCCGTGGGTGGCGCCAGGCGGGCCGGCGCGCTGCCTTCGGCGGTGAGGCGGGCCACGATCTCCTCGGCCGCTGCCGCACCGGCGCGCACCGCCGCCAGGTTGGCCTCCAGCGTATCGGGCTTTTTCCAGTCCGAGCGCACGGCGTCTTCCAGCGCCTGCAGCGGCAGGCCGCACAGGGTGCCCGAGACGCCCAGCGCCAGCATGTTGACCCAGCTGCCGGGCAGCGCCTTGCTCATCTTCTTGAGGTTCAGCGGCATGTAGCGAGCGCCGCTGGCGGTGAACACCGCAGGCGGCTCGCCTTCGTCCGGGTCGCCGATGAGCACGCTGCGCGGGCCGAGCACCACCTCGTCGGAAAACCGCGACACGCCCTGCCAGTCGATGGCCAGCAGCAGATCGAAACGGTCGTCCAGCGAGTCGAGCGGCCGCGTGCCCAGGCGCACCAGGGCGCCGGCCTCGCCGCCGCGGATCTGCGGGCCGCTGGTGCGCACCATCAGACCATAGGCACCGGCCTTGGCCGCCGCGGCCAGCAGCAGGTTGCCGGCGGTCATGACGCCGGCACCTCCGCTGCCGGCCAGGGCCACCGAAACGCTGCTGGGCGGGGTGGGATCGCGCATGTTCATGTTGGACACCTTATGTGTACTTGGGTGAACCCCTGACGCCGTTTCGTATTTGACTTGGATCAGCGAACCGCGGCGCCGCTGGGGCATCATGTGGACCTAAATCGGTATCACGGTACCGGAATGCCAGATTAAGCGGGTCGGCCCGCCCGGTCAACCCCTCCGGATCAAACCAACCGCGACTCGGCGAACGACTCGAAGACATTGCAGGAGACCCACGCATCATGCCCCTTGCCGCCCACCGCTGGGTGATGACCGCCCCGCGCGAACCCATGCAGCGCCAGGACTTCGACGCCACGCCGGCTGTCGGCGAGGTGGCAGTGGCCGTGGCCGGCTGCGGCGTGTGCCACACCGACCTGGGTTACTACTACGACGGCGTGCGCACCAACTCCCCGCTGCCCCTGACGCTGGGCCACGAGATCAGCGGTCGCGTGGTGGCCGCAGGCGCCGGCGCCGAGTCGTGGCTGGGTGCCGCGGTCATCGTGCCCGCGGTGCTGCCTTGCGGCAGCTGCGACCTGTGCCAGCGCGGGCTGGCGCCGATCTGCCGTGCCCAGAAGATGCCGGGCAACGACATCCAGGGCGGCTTCGGCACCCACATCGTGGTGCCGGCGCGCGGCCTGTGCCGGGTGGATGAAGGGCGCCTGGCCGCCGCCGGCCTGACGCTGGCCGAGGTGTCCATCGTGGCCGACGCCCTGACCACGCCCTACCAGGCGGTTCGACGCGCCGGGGTGGCGCCGGGCAGCCTGGCCATCGTGATCGGCGTGGGCGGTGTGGGTGGCTATTGCGTGCAGATCGCCCGCGCCTTCGGTGCGCAGGTCGTGGCCATCGATGTCGACGACGACAAGCTGGCCGCGGTGGCCCAATATGGCGCCGCGCTCACCCTCAATGCCCGCGCGCATGACGCCAAGGCGCTCAAGGGCGCGATCTCGGCCTTTGCCAAGGCCAACGGCCTGCGCGGCACCGAATGGCAGATCTTCGAGTGCTCGGGCACGGCCGCAGGCCAGACCAGCGCCTTCGGCCTGCTGGTGCACGGCGCCACGCTCAGCGTCGTCGGCTTCACGATGGACAAGGTGGAGATCCGCCTGTCCAACCTGATGGCGTTCGACGCCAAGGCCATCGGCAACTGGGGTTGCCCGCCCGAGTACTACCCGGCGGCGCTCGACCTCGTGCTCGACGGCAAGGTGGCGCTCAAGCCCTTCGTGCAGCCGATGCCGCTGGCCGAGATCAACACCGTCTTCGATGCCGTCCACCACCGCACGATCAAGAAGCGTGCGGTGATGGTTCCCTGAACGCCAACCCGGGCTGACCCGCAGGTCTTACGCCGTCACCAGCCAATACAACGGAGAACATCCATGAGCCAACCGATGCGCGAATTCAAGAACCACGACATCGTGGACGACATCAGCAAGCCCGGCGTTCGCTACGAAAAGCGCCCGGCCAAGCGGCCCGACGGCACGGTGGCCGAGGGCCTGTACAACGTGTGGATCACGCTGGACAACCCCGGCCAGTACAACTCGTACACCACCGACATGGTCAAGGGCGTGATCCTGGCCTTCCGCGCCGCGAGCAACGCGCGCGACGTGAACTGCGTGGTCTTCACCGGTGCCGGCGACAAGGCCTTCTGCACCGGCGGCAACACCAAGGAGTACGCCGAGTACTACGCCGGTCATCCGCAGGAGTATCGCCAGTACATGCGGCTGTTCAACGACATGGTCTCGGCCATCCTCGCATGTGACAAGCCGGTGATCTGCCGCGTCAACGGCATGCGCATCGGCGGTGGCCAGGAAATCGGCATGGCCTGCGACTTCTCGGTGTCGTCCGACCTGGCCCGCTATGGTCAGGCCGGCCCCAAGCACGGTTCGGCCCCGATCGGCGGCGCAACCGACTTCCTGCCGGTGGTCATCGGAGCCGAGCGCGCCATGGCCGCCTGCGTGCTGTGCGAGCCCTTCAGCGCGCACAAGGCGTACCAGATGGGCATGCTCACCGAGATCGTCCCGGCGCTGAAGGTCGACGGCAAGTTCGTCGCCAACCCGCTGGTCGAGACCCAGCGCATGGTCGACGAATTCGGCCGCAATGCATTTGGCGAGGCCAAGACGGGTGATGCGCTCAAGGAAGGCAAGGCCGTGATGGCGCGCGGGCAGGTCGACCTGTCCATGCTCGACGCCAAGGTCGAGGAGCTGTGCGCCAAGATCCTGCTGACCTTCCCCGACTGCACGACCAAGACACTCGAGGAGCTGCGCAAGCCCAAGCTCGACGCGTGGAACCGCAACAAGGAGAACTCGCGGGCCTGGCTGGCACTGAACATGGTGACCGAGGCACGCGCCGGCTTCACCGCGTTCAACGAAGGTCCGAAGGACGATCGCGAGGTCGACTTCGTGCTGCTGCGCCAGAAGCTCGCCGCCGGCCAGGCCTGGGTGGGCCCGCTGCACGACGAAATCCAGCCGCAGGCGAAGAAGCATGGCTGAGACCTCGCCCCTGAAGGTCTGGCTCGACCGCGATGGCGCGCTGCTGCGCCTGCGGCTGGCCCGGCCCAAGGCCAACATCTGCGACGCGGCGATGATCGCCGCGCTGCAGGCGGCACTGGACGCGCACCGCGGCCATGCCGCACTGCGCGGCGTGCTGCTCGATGCCGAGGGCTCGCACTTCAGCTTCGGTGCCAGCGTCGAGGAGCACCTGGCCGAGCGCTGCGCCGGCATGCTGGCCTCGCTGCATGCGCTGATCCTGACGATGGTCGAGTTCCCCAAGCCCATCCTGGTGGCCGTGCGCGGCCAGTGCCTGGGCGGCGGACTCGAGATCGCGATGGGCGGCGGGCCGATCTTCGCCACGCCCGATGCCCAGCTCGGGCAGCCGGAGATGAAGCTGGGCGTGTTCGCGCCAGCGGCTTCGTGCCTGCTGCCCTGGCGCGTGAACCAATCCGCCGCCGAAGACCTGCTGTGGTCGGGGCGCAGCGTCAGCGGTACGCAGGCGCAGGCCATCGGCCTGGTGCATGCGCTGGCCGATGACCCCGAGGCCGCCGCACTGGCCTATTTCGACGAGCACCTGGCGCCCAAGAGCGCCGCAGCCCTGGCCTGTGCCGTGGCTGCCGTACGTGCGCCGCGCGTGCGCGAGCTGCGCGAGCGCCTGGCCGAGGTCGAGCGCCTGTATCTCGACACCTTGATGAAGACCCACGATGCCAACGAGGGCCTGGCGGCCTTCCTGGCCCGCCGCCAACCCCACTGGGAGCACCGCTGACATGAGCCAAACCTCCGAAGTCCAGCAGATCGTCCAGCGCTGCGAGTCGCTGTTCGAAGACCTGCAGTTCAATGCCGTCAAGCAATGGAAGGCCGCTGTGCCGGGCCGCAAGGCCATCGGCTACATGCCGGTCTACGTGCCGCGCGAGCTCATCCATGCCGCAGGCATGTTGTCCGTGGGCATCATGGGCGGCGGCGACCAGCTCGAGGTGATCCAGGGCGATGCCTACTACCAGAGCTACATCTGCCGCATCCCGCGCTCGACCATCGAGCTGGGCCTGACGGGCCGCCTCGATTGCCTGGACGGCATGCTGTTCCCCAGCATCTGCGACGTGATCCGCAACCTGTCGGGCATGTGGCAGATCCTGTTCAAGGACAAGTACGTGCGCTACGTCGACGTGCCGCAGAACTACCAGGACGGCGTGGGCGGCAAGTTCTACCAGGAGGAGATGCAGCACATCCGTGACGATCTGGGCAAGCTGCGCGGCCAGCCCATCACCGATGCCGAGCTGAACGCCTCGATCGCCGTCTTCAACGAGAACCGCAAGGCGATTCGCGACCTGTACGCCTACCGTGCGGCCTCGCCGTGGCAGGCCCCGACTTCCGAGGTCTACCTGCTGCTGCGTGCGGGCATGGTGCTGCCGGTCGAAGACCACACCCAGCTCGTGCGCGACTACCTGGTGGCGGCCGAGAAGGTGCAGCGGCCCAAGCGCGACAACGCCCGCGTCGTCATCAACGGCAGCTTCTGCGAGCAGCCGCCGCTGGCACTCATCAAGTCGATCGAGATGTCGGGCTGCTACATCGTCGACGACGACTTCTGCCTGGTCACCCGCTGGCTGCTCGATGACGTGCCCACCGACGGCGATCCTCTGGCCGAGCTGTCCAAGGCCTTCCTGCACCGCTCGGCCTCGACGGCAGCCAAGTACGACGCCACCCGCGAGGAAAAGGGCGTCTTCCTGATGAAGCAGGTCAAGACCCGTGGCGCCGAGGGTGTGGTGTTTGCCGCGCCGTCGTTCTGCGACCCGGCCCTGCTCGAGCGTCCGATGCTGCAGGACGTGCTGAGTCAGCACGGCATCCCGCACACCGCGTTCAAGTACGCCGAGAACACCGGCCAGATGGCGCCCATCCGCGAGCAGGCGGGCACCTTCGCCGACTCGATCAAGCTCTGGAACGCTGTCGCCTGAAACCCAACCCGCTGACGAGGCCCACGATGACCAATACATCCCCGATCGCGATGCCGGCCCCCACCGGGTCGGCCAAGAAGCCGCAGAACGTCGTCAAGGAAGACGCGATGTGGTTGCAGAAGGAGCTCATCAACAAGAACTACATGGAGCTCGCCACCGCCCGCCAGAACAACCGCAAGGTGTCGGCGACGTTCGTGCCGGGCAACCTCAACGAGCTGCTGATGTGCTTCGACTTCGCGCGCAGCCTGCCCGAGACCAACGCGCTGCAGAACGGCATGCGCAAGAAGTCCGGCAAGTTCATCATGGACGCCGAGCGCGACGGCCAGTCCGAGGACGTCTGCACCTACGTCAAGGCCGACCTGGGCATGATGATGGGCGGCGAAATCGGCCCCACCGGTGACCCGATGCCCCGGCCCGATGTGCTGCTGCTGAGCTACACCGGCTGCTTCACGTTCATGAAGTGGTTCGAGCTGGTGCGCCACAAGTACGGCTGCGAGACCGTGATGCTGCACGTGCCCTACCAGGGCGAGGGCAAGATCGCGCCCAACATGCGCGACTACGTCGTCAAGCAGCTCAAGGAAACGGTGATCCCGACCCTCGAGCGCATCTCCGGCGTCAAGTTCGACATCGACCGCCTGCGCCAGTACATGAAGGAGTCGGTCAAGGCCGAGGAGGACCTGGTCAAGGTGCTGCAGTCGGCCAAGAACCGGCCCAGCCCGATCGACGGCTACTTCGGCGCGGTGTACTACATCGGTCCCATCTTCACCGCCTTCCGCGGCACGCCCGAGGCCACGCAGTACTACGAGGTGCTGCGCCGCGAAATCGAGGAGCGCGTGCGCCTGGGCAAGGGCCCGGTCACGCCCGACGGCGACATGGGCGAGGAGAAGTACCGCCTGGTGGTCGAGGGCCCGCCGAACTGGACCAGCTTCCGCGACTTCTGGAAGATGTTCTACGAAGAGGGTGCCGTGGTGGTGAGCTCCACCTACGCCAAGGTGGGCGGCCTGTACGACTTCGGCTTCCGCCACGATCCGGATCACCCGCTGGAGTCGCTGGCCGAGTACTGCCTGGGCTGCTACACCAACCTGAACCTGCCCTCGCGGATCGACATGATCTGCAAGTACATCGACGAGTACCAGGCCGATGGTCTGCTGATCAACTCCATCAAGAGCTGCAACAGCTTCTCGGCGGGCCAGCTGTTGATCCTGCGCGAGGTGGAGAAGCGCACCGGCAAGCCGGCCGCCTTCATCGAGACCGACCTCGTCGATCCGCGCTACTTCTCGGCGGCCAACGTCAAGAACCGGCTCGAGAGCTACTTCCAGATGGTCAAGCAAAAGCGCACGGCCGCCATGGCCGGCCTTGCAGCCTGAACCCGCACGAGGAGAACCACACCATGCGTTGCTTCATCGGCATCGACCTCGGCTCGACGACCACCAAGGCGGTGGTCATCGACGAGAACCAGAACGTCCTCGGTCGCGGAATCACCAATTCCCGTTCCAACTACGACACCGCCGCCGCGGTGGCCAAGACCGAGGCCCTGATCAACGGGCGCTTCCACCTGTTCCGCCAGGCACTGGCAGGCAGCGGTGCGCTCAACGGCTCGCTCGACGGCTTCATCGGCCAGCTCGAACGTGACTTCCGCTCCGAGCAGTACCTCGAGCAGCTCAAGGACCTGGAAGCCACCTGCCACCGCGCCATCGAGACGGCCCGCCTGGCCGACTCGAACAAGGCCGTGGGCGAGGCGCTGGCCGAGGTTTTCAAGCGCCTGACGGTCGAAGCGCCGGCGCTGTTCGCGCCGGGTGCCAAGCGCAAGAGCGACTTCTTCCGCGACATCGCCGGCAGCCAGTACCTGGCCACGGGCGAAGTGGTGGCGAAGGAAGTGGGCATCCGCTACGACGCACTGCTGAACCTGTTCGACCGCTCGATCATCGAGGTCGAGAACCGGGTCTACGGAGACTCGGTGCGTCGCCACCTGCTGGCCGCACTGGAGCGCAGCTTCGTCGCGATGCCCGAAATGTCCTCGCGGCGTGCCCAGATCGAGGCGCCGATCAAGGGCGTGCTCGACACCGAGATGGAAGAGACCTACGTCGTGGGCACCGGCTACGGCCGCGCGCGCCTGCCCTTCAGCAAGGAGCACATCCGCAGCGAGATCCTCTGCCACGGCCTGGGTGCGCACGTGATGTACCCGGGCACGGCCACGGTGCTCGACATCGGCGGCCAGGACACCAAGGCCATTCAGGTCGACCCGCAGGGCATCGTCGAGAGCTTCCAGATGAACGACCGCTGCGCGGCCGGCTGCGGACGCTACCTCGGCTACATCGCCGACGAGATGAACATGGGCTTGCACGAACTGGGGCCGATGGCCATGCAGTCGACCAAGAACATCCGCATCAACTCGACCTGCACCGTGTTTGCCGGCGCCGAGCTGCGCGACCGGCTGGCGCTGGGCGACAAGCGCGAGGACATCATGGCCGGCCTGCACCGCGCCATCATCCTGCGTGCAATGTCCATCCTGGCGCGCTCGGGCGGCATCCGCGACGAGTTCACCTTCACCGGTGGCGTGGCCAAGAACGAGGCCGCGGTGAAGGCGCTCAACGAGCTCGTCGAGGAGAACTACGGCAAGCTCACGCTGAACATCAACCCCGACTCCATCTACACCGGCGCGCTGGGCGGCGCTACCTTTGCCTGGCGCGCGGTGGTGGAAGAAGGCAAGACCGCGGAAGCCCGCGCCTGAAGACCCGCAAGGAGCACAACCCATGACGACCTACACCATCGGCATCGACATCGGCTCCGGCGCGGTGAAGACCACGCTGTTCCGCAACGATGGCGACAAGCACGAGTGGCTGGCCAAGCGCTGCGAGCGCATCCGCCGCCGCGACCCCATGACGCTGGCACGCGAGGGCTACGAAGGCGTGCTGGCCGACGCCGGCCTCAAGCCCGAGGACATCGCCTACACCGCGACCACCGGCGAAGGCGAGAACGTCAAGTTCTCCACCGGCCACTTCTACTCGATGACCACGCACGCCCGCGGCGGCGTGTTCCTCGACCCGCGCGCCCGTGCGGTGGTGGACATCGGCGCGCTCAACGGCCGTGCCATCTCGATCGACGAGCGCGGCAAGGTGCTGTCGTACAAGATGACCAGCCAATGCGCCTCGGGTTCCGGCCAGTTCCTCGAGAACATTGCCCGATACCTGGGCGTGGCCGTCGAGGAGATCGGCCCGCTGTCCAGGACCTCGCAGGACCCGGAGAAGGTGAGCTCGATCTGCGCCGTGCTGGCCGAGACTGACGTCATCAACATGGTCAGCCGCGGCATCGCCACGCCCGACATCCTCAAGGGCATCCACTTGTCGATGGCCTCACGCATCGTCAAGCTGCTCAAGGTGACCGGCGTGAAGGAAGGCGTGGCGCTGATGACCGGCGGCCTGGCCCTCGATACCGGACTGCTCGCGGCGATTCAAGAGGAAATGGTCAACGAGAAGGTGAAGGTCGAGGCGGTTTCGAACCCCGATTCGATCTATGCTGGCGCCATCGGCGCGGCACTGTGGGGGGCATACCGCCACGAGCGCCTGAACCAGCTCGAGGCCGTCGCCGCGGCCTGAGGCATCCATCGACACCCAGGAGCACGATACAAATGGCACTGCGCATCACCGAAGACTGCACCGCTTGCGACGCCTGCAAGCCCGTGTGCCCGAACGAGGCCATCTCGGTCGGCGACCCGATCTACATCATCGACCCGCTGCGTTGCACCGAGTGCGTCGGCGCTGAAGACGAGCCCCAGTGCAAGCTGGTGTGCCCGGCCGACTGCATCATCCAGCACGAGGACTTCGTCGAGTCTCGCGACGAGCTGCAGGCCAAGTACGAGAGCCTGCGCGGCTGAGTGCCCATGCCCCGCCCGATGACGGGGCATGCATGAAGACGGCGGCCCCAGGGTCGCCGTTTGCATGTGTCGAACCCCATTCGCAGCGGGCTGCGGACGCACGCCTGCCGTGCGCCGATCAGCTGCTCAGCGCGCCGGACTGCATCGTGATGTAGTGCAGGTCCCAGGTGATGTCCTGGCCCAGCTCGGCCATGGCGTCGTCTTCCTCGTCGTGCTCCCAGAACACGGTGACGCTGGCTCCTCCCTTGCCGCACTCCTCGAGCATCAGCATCAGGTTGCGAAACGCCTTGGTCGACGCGCTGTTCACGTAGCGCAGGCGCACCAGTGCCTCGATCGGCTCCGTGGGGTTGACGCCGAGGTGGCGTCGCAGTGCGGCAAAGATGGGTTCGAAGAAGGCCAGCGGATCCTCCGGGAAACACTCGCCGTCGATGACCAGGCGGCGCCGCGCCGCATAGAAGTCGACTTGCGGAGTGGTGGCCGCGGCGGGCATGTGCAGGTGACTCATGATTTCAGCTCCCGTGGGTGGATTGAGACGGTTCAGAACACGGCCTTGATGAAGAAGCGCGCATGCGCGCGACCTTCGGCATCGGTGGCCTCGGACGCAAAGCCGTACTCCAGTGGTGCGCGTGCATCGCGAGCGATGGTCAGCAGGCCCAGGCCGGCACCCTTGCTGATGCGGTCGGTCTCGGCGTGGGCATCGTTGCGCAGCTGTGAGCGGTAGGCCGCCTTGATCTCGTCAGCGGACATCGACTGCACCGCGCGCAGCTTCTCGTCCAGGCGCGCGATGTCCTGCACCTGCACGCGGTTGCTGCACACCAGCCAGTAACGCTGGTCCGGGTCTACCGAACGACCCAGGGCGATCGTGGCCATGCGGGTCGGGGTCTCGCCGCCTTCGTCGGCGCCGTAGTGGATGACGTTCTGCGCCATCTCCACGAAGGTCGAGAACACGCGCCGCGCCAGGGGTCCGCCCACGCCCTCGTCGTCGAGGCATGCGCGCAGCTGCCGCCCGGCCACTTCCACCACCTGGGCGGTCATCTCGCCCTGGTGGAAGAACAGCATGCCGTTGGCCGCCGCAGCCTGTTCCAGTGCACGGTAGTCGTCCAGCTTCATGAGCGCGCTCCGTCCAAGGACCAGCACAGCGCGGTGACGTCGTCGCGCCGTCTCTCGCTGCCCTGCCAGTCGGTGAAATGGGCTTCCAGCGCAACGGCGATGCGCTCGGGCCGGTCGGCGCAGACCTGCTGGAAGAACTCGCCCAGGCGGCGCTTGCCCAGCGCGATGCGGCGTGGGCCACCGACCTGGTCGATGATTCCGTCTGTCACGGCCAGCAGGCGCTGATTCGGGGTGAGGGCCAGTTCGTGGTTCGGCCACTGATGGTCCATGTCGGTGCTGGCATAGCCCACTGCGGCACGATCACCGTCGATGAGCCGCAGCGGCTTGCCCGGCTCGGCCACGAACAGCGGCAGGCGTGCGCTCGACCAGCGCAAGGTGGCCTCGCCCCTGGGCATCCAGAACAGGGCCGCGTCCATGCCGTCGTCGGCCTGCAGTGCAGCCTCGCCCAGCCATCCCTTGTCGGCCTGGCGCTGGTCGATCACGGTCTTGACGAATCGGTTCAACCGCGCCAAGAGAGCACCCGGGTCGTCGCGATCGTAGCCCTGCGTGGCCATCTGCTCCATCCACGACAGGGCGATCAAGGTCATGAATGCGCCCGGCACGCCATGCCCGGTGCAGTCGATCAGCCCGCCGAGCATGCCGTCGTCGAAGTCGCGGAAGAAGTAGCAGTCGCCGCCCACGATGTCACGGGGTTGCCAGAGCAGTCCATGACCGGGGAGCCCGCGTTGGACCGACTCGTTGGAAGCCTTCAGATAGGCGCGCTGGATGCGGCTGGCATAGTGGATGCTGTCGAGCAATTGGCGTGTCTTCTCGGCCTCGAGGGCACTCATGGCCTGGACCAGCGAGAAGCCGGTGCCGATGCCGGTGTAGATGCCCTGTGCATCGACAGTGATGAAGCCATCCTTGAGCACGCGCTCGCCGGTGCTCACAGCCGCCGCGATCAACGGCTCCAGCGCCGTGTTCTCGTCGACCACCAGCGGCTCCTTGTGCATCCAGGCGATGCACGAGCGCCTGCCGAACACGTCCCGGGCGAAGGGGCGGGCGTACGCCTCCATGAACATGTTGCGATTGATGAGCCCGATCGGACGGCCATCGTCGACGATGGCGATGTTGTTTTGCGCCTCGTTCTGCGCAAAGAAGCCTCGCACCTCTTCGTTGGTGTGCTCCGACGTCAGCGTGGGGCGTGCCTCGCTGAGCTGGTGTGCGTGGGTGACCAGCTTCGCGCCCCGGTGGCGTGCACCCTGGTCCAGGCTGGCATGTAGCGAGCTCAATGCATCCATGAAGACTCCGTGTATGGTTCTCGGTTCTGCGGCGCCAAACGCCGGCGCATCAATCGGGGGTTCTGTCCGCACTGGGCGGTGCCGACGCACCGAACCCGCGGCGGTCGATGAAGTAGCCGCTGCGGGCCTGGATGCGCTTGGCCTGCTGCTTGGGTTCGACCATCGCTGCGGCCAGCGCCCGTGCCGATGGGAAGCGGCCAGGCGGCACACGCAGCACGCCGGCGCAGAACGTCGGCAACGCATGGAACATGGGCTCGCCTTGGCGAGTCTTGGTGACGTAGCCGCCGGCCGCGATGTGTTCGGGTCGCAGCAGTGCACGCAGCTGGGTGTCGAAGTCACGGCACACCGCAGTGATCCGCTGCTCCCAATGTGGGCTGGTGAGCACTGCCACGAAGTCGTCGCCACCGATGTGCCCGATGAAGTCGAGCTGCGGATCCATGTGCTGCTGGAGCAGCCGGGCGGCAAGCCGGATGACGTCATCGCCACATTGGTAGCCGTATACGTCGTTGCACGCCTTGAAGTTCGAGATGTCCCAGTACGCAGCCGTGAACGGGACCTGCTGGCGCAGCATCGACTCCAGGTGTTGGTCGATCGGCACGTTGCCCGGCAGTGCGGTCAGGGGATTCGCATGCCGCGCCGAAGAGATCTCCAGGTCGGCAACGGCCTTGAGCAGGTCGGTCATGCGGCCCACGCCCGCGAATCGACCCCCTGTGGTCACGATGTAGCCATCGCCCAGGACCTCGTCGTCCACGCTGGCGACGGCCTGGCTCATCGTTCGCAACGACGCGCTGGAGTCGAAGACCAGGGGACTTGTGTCCATCAACTCGGTGCAGGCGCTGGCGCCGCACAGCTCGACGAAATAGCGATGCGTGGCGCGCTTGAGTACCTGCATCGAACGCAGCACGCCAACCGGGCGCTGCTGGGCGTCGAGCACGGGGATCGCGACCACGCGGGGGTTGCTGCGGAACAGATCGATGGCGTGGGCGCAGGTCTCGTGCTGTGCCACCGTCAACCCAGGTCGTGCAAACCATCCAGCGGTGCGTTCCAGCGCGTGGCAGGCCGGATCCGTGGACTCGCCCAAGGGCACGGCGGCGCGCAGCATCGCGTCGACATCCATCGACAGGCTCGCTCGCGGGCTGGCACTCGGGCGCGCCAGCAGATAGCCCTGGCAGGCCACGACCCCGATCCGGCGCAGCAGGCGCAGGTCCTCCTCGAGTTCCACGCCTTCGGCGATCACCGTCGAACCACTCGTCGAGGCCATCTCCAGGATGGATCGGACGAACTGCTGCTTGAGTGGTTCCGCGGCGATCCCGTCGACGAAGTGGCGATCGACCTTGACGTAGTCGGGTCGCATGTCGACCCAGCGGCGCAGGCTCGAGAAGCCCTCGCCGAGGTCGTCCAGCGCGATGGCGAAGCCGACCTGGCGCAGTGCATCCGCTGCGCAGCGCAGCGACTCCGGTGCCAGCGCGGGTCGGGTCTCGGTCACCTCGATCACGATGTCGGATGCACGCAGACCCAGTGTCGCGATGTCGTCCAGGATGGCCTGGGTGCGCCCGCGAGCCGCAACCACGCTGTCCGGGCTCAGGTTGATGAACAGGCGTCCCGGCAGGCCGAGCTCGCGAAACCGCAGTGCGATGGCGTGCACGACGATGCGCTCGAACTCGACCAGTTGCCCGCAGCGCGCAGCCACCTCGAACAGCACGAGGGGCGAGTGCAGCGGGGAGTCGGCCGGTCCCCGCGTCAGCGCCTCGTAGCCCAGGATGCGCCCGTGCTCGACGTCGACGATGGGCTGAAAGAGGAATCCCAGGTCGCGTCCACGCGCGGCCATCAGGCCGCGCAGCCCCTGGGCCAGGCCATCCAGCGCCGAGGCCGGCGCAGGCGAGGCGGCCGGTACACGCGCGCGGCTCGCACGCGACCAGCCGCGCATCTGGCGTGCCGGGCCCTCTGGGCGCAACGGGTCGAACGATGCAGTCGTCACGTTTGGCTCTCGGGTTGAAGGTGCACCGGAGCCCACGTGGCGCCAACTGTCAGTCGTGCGCCGATACCAAGGCATCAGTGATGTCCAGGTGGAAAACCCGGAGCACCCCCTGATACTAGGGATTGCAAGTGAACGTTTCTTGACCCTTGGATGTCATCTCGGCGATCCGTGACATCCGTCCGAATCGTCGGTGGCTCGCCTGCGAGCCTGGCGCCATGGGCGCGCCCACGCTCAGTGCTGCCAGCCGAAGAAGTCCTTGGCCATGCCGGACATCATCGAGGGGTTCCAGATCGGCTCCCAGACGAGCTTGATCTCGACCTCGACGCCTTCGGGCGTGATGCGCCCGACGGCGGCGTGGGCCTGGTCGACCAGCATGTCGGCCACGGGGCAGGCCGGCGTGGTCATGGTCATGTCGACCGCCACGCGCTCGGCGGTGACGGTGACGCCGTAGACCAGCCCGAGCTCGACGATGTTCATGCCCGCTTCGGGGTCGATCACCTCGCGCAGTGCATCGCGCACTGCGCTTTCGTCGGGCAGGGGCAGGGTGCTGGGTTCGGCCATGGGGCCTATGCTACGTCGCGAACGAAAGCCAGGCGCTGCGCCGGGGTGAAGCCGTTGCGCGCCAGGAAGGCCAGCAGCCGAGCGTCTGTGGGCGAAATCGCGGTCTCGACCCGCTCGACGCGCAGCGCCTCGAGGTTGGCGAACAACTGTGACAACAGGGCGCGGCCCACGCCCCGGCCGGCATACTCGCGGTCGACGCCCAGGGTGTCGATCACGGCCACGGGTTCGGTGCGGCCGAAGTCGCCCAGGTCGGCGCGGGCCATCAGGTAGCCGACCACGGCGCCGTCGCAGCGGGCGCACAACGATACGCGGATCGCCGAGTCGTCCATGGCCTCGTCGAGCTGGGCGCTGATATAGGCGCTGCGGTCGCGGCCGGTGATGCTGCGGTCGACCCGAACGATTTCGTGCAGATCGGACGGCGCCATGGCCCGTACATCGGCCAGGTCGCGGGCCAGCTGTTCGAAGTCGTTGCCGGCGCGCGAGCCGTAGTCGATCTCGCGCTGCTCGGGCGCGGCGTCGCTGCCGGTGGGCACCGAGTCGCGAGCGGTGCGGGCGCGCGCGTCATCCAGGCTGCACTCGAGCACCAGGCCGCCGGCCAGGTGAAAGCCCATCTTGTCGAACCACGCGAGCATGGCGTGGTTGTTCCAGGCCGCAGCGGTGCGGATTTCCTGGATGTCGTGTCGCTTCGCGTAGCTGTTCAGGGCTTGCAGCAACTGCCGGCCCACGCCGTGCTGGCGCAACGCCGGACGCACCCCCACGGCCTCGAGCCGCAGCGATGCACGCTGGTGGCCGAACTCGCCGCGCATCACGCGGGCCAGCACGTAGCCTGCGAGGCCTTGCGCATCCACGGCTGCCCACTGCACATGCAGCGCCGGTGCGTGCAGTGCCGACTCGAGCCGGCGCTGGAAGTACACACGCCGTGAGCGGCCCTCGAGTTCGGCGTCGATGGCCACGACGGCGCTCAGGTCGTCTGCGGTCAGGGCTCGCACCGTGATGGCGGCGGCTGGAGCGGGCATGGCGGTCCTCCGGGAGACAGGTGGGGTGGGGGGGAAGTGGCGGGCTTTGGCGTTAGCCCGCCGAGTAGGAGAAGGTCAGTTCGCGGTCGGTCTCGTCGTCGAGCAGGTCGTCCAGCAGCGGCAGCAGGGCCATCTCTTCCTTCTGGATGTGCGCGACCTGGCGTTCCACGAGTTCCAGCGCGTTGCGGCGCAGGGCCTCCCAGCCGTCGTCATCCAGCGTATGGGTGGCGGCACCTGTGAGCAGCGGCATCAGCTCGGCCGCCACGTCGCGCATGGCCTCGTGCTCCTCGCGCAGCAGGCCGGCGATGTCGCCTTCGCCGGCATCGGCCATGCGCGTGAAGAGCTGCGTTTCCTCGAACACGAAGTGGCGGTCCACATCCTGCTCGACCTGGCGACGCAGCGCGACGAGCAGCTTGACGATGTTCTCGTCCTGCCCGGCGGCGGCACCGCGCGGGGCACGGCCCAGGGCGTTCTCGACACGGCCGAGGAGGTCGAGGTTGGCGCGGTGCTCCTCGTGCAACAGGTGGCTGGTCTGGCGTGCAAAGTTCATGGCTGGATAATAACGGTATCGCAATGCGTATTTGATTGACTCACCGCAAACCGTTGCCCGGCGACCCCGGCGGTGGCGCGGTCGGGGCGTCGCCATCGGGCGCTGCGCGGTTTGCGTGCGAGCTTCCTTGCCCCGACGATACGCCTGCTTGCGTCGCCGCAGGGTGTTCGGCAGGGTCCTCTGATGAAGTTGGCTGCGACCCCGATGCCGGGGGGCGTGGATCTGCGGCGGCGGACTTGGGGCTGGCCACGAACCGCACGGGCGCCGCACGCGCCGGCTCGGCCGCCGGTGCCGCCGGCGGCGCATGCATGCGCTTCCAGGCGAAACGGAAGTACAGCAGCATGGCGACCGCCGACACGACACCGGCAGCGCCTGCTGCACGGGCGAGCCAGGCGCTGTCCAACACCACCGCCAGTATCAACAGCGCAACAGCCGTGCCGTGCGCGCGGTGGTGCCAGGCCAGCGGCCGGTCGGCGGTCAGGGTGGAGGGCATCGGGGGGCCGCGCCGGCCCGGCGGGGCATGCATCGAGGCGAGAAACGGCAGGATGCGCGCCAGGATGCCCATCAGCACGCTGAGCAGCCCGCACACGAGCAGGACGCCGAACAACGGCGCCAACCGGGGCCAGGTGACCAGGCCCGATTGCAGCACCAGCGCAGCCAGCAAGCTGGCCGCCAGCAGCGCCCAGCCGGCATGCACCCAGCGGAACGAGGGCCCGAGATCGCGGCGCATGCCGGTGCGCATGGCCTGGCGCATCTGGAGCACATGCCCGGCCAGGGCCACCAGGCCGCCTACAGCGGCCGCGCAGCCGAAAACGGCGCCCCATGGCGCCGAGGACAACGCAGCCGCGGCAGCAGCGGCCAGCGCGGCACATGCGACCGCGAGCCAGCGCAGCGACGGCCGAACCGCCGGGGCGTCGGACAGCGCGAACATGGGCACGAGGATGTGTGAAAAGCCCATGATCAGCAGGCCCATGACTCCGTACGCAGCAAAGGCCACATGCCAGCCCAGCGCCGCTGCGCGCGGTGCCGCCGTCCAGCCCATCCAGGTGGCCACCAACGAGCCCGCGCTGGCCAGCAGCACGCCCAGGCAGACCAGTGCCGCCCAGCCATGGGCCACCACCACCGGCATGCCGCGCGCACCTTGCAGATTGCGGGCCAGCAGCAGCGTGAACCCCAGCAGCGCCGGCAGCACGAGCGCCGCGCCGATGGCCAACACGCCGGGCCACGCATGGGCCATGCCCGCCACCACCAGCGCGCTGCCGGGGGCCATCACCCACCAAAGCGCGGCGGCGGCGCGGGGCGAGCCCACGCTCTGGCGCGTGGCCACCGGCAGCAACTGCAGGCTGGCGCCCATGGCGGTCATGAGCAATACGCCCAACGTGATGGCGTGCAGGGCGCCCAGGGGGGCGCCCAGGCCGCCGGCAAAGCCGGTCAACTGCGGCGCGCCCAGCAACACCAGCAACCACGCCAGCAGGTGAAAGGCCAGCGCGGCCCCGAAGTAGCGAAAGGGCACCGACGCCGGCAACAAGCGGCTCTTGGCGCCGCTGAGGAAGGTGGCCGCCAATGCCATGGCCGCGGGTGCCCGTGCGAGGCGACCGCTCAGGCCACCGGCGTCAGGCAAAGGCGCACTTCGTCGGGCGGGCCGTCCATGCGCTGTGCGGCCCAGCCGCGTTGGGCGAGCTCGGGGTAGAGCATCATCGGGTCACGCCCGAAGTGGGCCACCAGGGCACCGCCGGCGGGCACGCTGCCGAGATTGCGCAGCACCAGCACCAGCGGCGCCGGTGGCGAAAGGCCACGCAGTTCGAGGTGCAGTTCGTTGCCTTCCAGCCATTGCGTGCCGGGTTCGCCCAGTGCCAAGTCAGTTCTCCACAGTGTCGGTGCGCGCGTGCGCGGGCCAGGTTGCCGATGATGCGCCCTATCAGGCGGCTGCCGGACTGGCCGGCGGGTCTTTGGGTCGCAGGTCGCGCACCCGTACCGCCTTGCCCTGCGATCGCGGCAACTCGCCGGGCTGGCGCACGCGCACGTCGGTGGTGATGCCGACCAGCGACTTGATGTGATGGGCCACGTCGCGGGCCAGGTTGTCGGCGGTGTCGGGGGTGCAGGCGTTCGCCGACTCGACCTCGACCGTGACATGGTCGAGCTTGCCGCGGCGCTCGACCACAAGTTGGTAGTGCGGCGCCACGCCGGGCCGACCGACCAGCACCGCCTCGATCTGCGAGGGATACACGTTGACGCCGCGGATGATGAGCATGTCGTCGCTGCGCCCGGCCACGCGCAGGATGCGCAGGTGGGTACGGCCGCAGGAGCACGGCGCGGTGGTGATGCGGGTGATGTCGCGCGTGCGGTAGCGCAGCATCGGCAGCGCCTGCTTGGTCAGCGTGGTGATCACCAGCTCACCGGCCTGACCCTCGGGCACCGGCTGCAGGGTCTCGGGATCGACCACTTCGAACAGGAAGTGGTCTTCCCAGCCGTGCAGTCCGTCCTGGTTGGGACATTCCACGGCCACGCCCGGCCCCATCACTTCGGACAGGCCGTAGTTGTCGATGGCCTTGACGCCGATGCGCGCCTCGATCTCGCGGCGCATCGACTCGCTCCAGGGCTCCGCGCCGAACACGCCCACTCGCAGGGCCGTCTTGCGCAGGTCGACGCCCATTTGCTCGGCGACCTCCGCGATGGCCAGCGCATATGAAGGGGTGGCACACAGCACGCGGGGCTTGAAGTCCTGGATCAGCGAGATCTGGCGTTCGGTGGAGCCACCGGAAATGGGCACCACCACCGCACCCAGGCGTTCGGCACCGTAGTGCGTGCCCAGCCCGCCGGTGAACAGGCCGTAGCCGTAAGCGTTGTGCACCACGTCGCCCGGTCGTGCGCCGGCGCAGTAGAGCGTGCGCGCCATCAGCTGTGCCCAGGTGTCGAGGTCGGCGCGGCTGTAGCCGACCACGGTGGGCTTGCCGGTGGTGCCCGACGAGGCATGCAGCCGCGCGAGCTCGCCCACCGGGCAGGTGAACAGCCCGAAGGGATAGTTGTCGCGCAGATCGGTCTTGACCGTGAACGGCAGGTGGCGCAGGTCGTCCAGGCTCGCCAGTCCGGACTCGCCCGAGTAGCCGGCGGCTTTGAGCCGGGCCTGCTGCCAGGGTACGTGAGCGAATGCATTGCGCAACGTGGCCTGCAGACGCTCGAGCTGGAGCGCGGCGAGCGCTTCGCGAGGCAGCGCCTCGACGTCGGACTGCAATCCGGCGACCGCCGGCGCTGGCATCACGGGGTCGGCAACAAGACTCATCTCGGGTGTCTCCCTGGAGGTATCAGGATCGGCGGCGGGCGCCCCGCACCGGCAGGTGCGGCAGTGCGAAGCCCTGGTTGTAGGCAGCGCGGGTGATCAGCATGAA
>JAKLLB010000249.1 GCA_023150345.1 Aquabacterium sp. | reverse complement strand
GAGTTTGAGCCGGCGGATCGGCATGTGTTTCAGGTAAGCCAGCGACGAGTAGCCGGTGCCGAAGTCGTCGATCGCTAGCGTGATCCCGGTTGCGGCGATCTGGTGCAGCAGGGCCAGGGTCTTGTCCGGGTTGTGCATCACCGCGCTTTCGGTGATCTCGATTTCGAGCTCGCCCGGCGCCAGGTCGTAGCAGGTCATCGCGCCCTGGATCTGGAGCAGCAGGTTTTCGTGGCGCAGTTGTTGCGCCGAGACGTTGATCGACATCCGCAGTTTGAGTCCGGCGTCGCGGAAGGCGCGGGCGTGCTGGCAGGCTTCCCAGATCACCCAGTCGCCGAGCGGCTGCATCAGCCCGGACTCCTCGGCCACCGGGATGAAGCGGGCCGGCGAAATGCTGCCCAGCTTCGGGCTGTTCCAGCGCAGCAGGGCCTCGACCGCGGTCACCTGGCCGCTGCCGGTGTCGATTTGCGGCTGAAAATGCAGTTCGAACTCCGAGATGCCCGGC
>JAKLLB010000248.1 GCA_023150345.1 Aquabacterium sp. | reverse complement strand
CCCCATGCAGCAGATGATAGGAATGTGCTCGGAAATCCTGGCGGCCATCCACAAGACCACGTCGATGGCCGCCTTTGCTAAGCCCGAACTTCACACCCTGTTCGGCGAGTGGATGGAAAGCCTGGAACGTGAGGCGCTCGCGGCACTGGACGACCAGGGCGCGGCAGATGCAACGGCCCTGGCGACCAAGCTCAAGATCAGCGAGGCAAGCGCAATTCATGTTGTTGCGCACCTTGCCAGCAAGGGCAAGGTAAGTCTGAGCGTCCGCGCCACCGGGCAAGGTGCGCCGTGAGTCCCATTGTCCTGGAGTCCGTGTTGACGTGCCCACGCTGTGGATATGCCCAGCAGGAAACCATGCCGACCGACGCCTGCCAGTTCTTCTACGAGTGCTGCAACTGCAAGGCGTTGCTGCGCCCCAACCCCGGCGACTGCTGCGTGTTCTGTTCCTTCGGCTCGGTGAAATGCCCGCCGATTCAGGCGCAGCGCGGGTGTTGCGGGTAGCG
>JAKLLB010000247.1 GCA_023150345.1 Aquabacterium sp. | reverse complement strand
AACCGCGCGGCGGTCGGGCCGCAAACGCGGCTTGTCGTGAAGTCGTATTTGCGATTCATCGTGTTCACGACGCCCCCTCCCCGTTCGCTTCGGCGGGCGCTGGAAACCGTTGCTCCAGAAGCTCGCGGATCACGTCGGCCATGACGAGGTTCTGCATGGCGCACTGGCTCTTGACCCGCTTGTGCAGGCTGACCGGCACGTCGATCGTGAATCGCTTCATCTGCTCACGCGGTTGCTCTGCGCCCTGGGCAGCCACCCAGTTGTCGATGTTCGCCGTGGGTGAGGCCGTCGGACGCTTGCCGCCGAAGGTGACCTTCTTCATGCCAGCATCCTCTGCAATTCCTCTGCGACGCCGTCGATCTCCTTGCTGGCCAGCATGTCCGGGTCCAGCTCGTAGACCGTGAGGCCCTGCGTGGCGCTCTCGGCGAAGGCAACCCGCTGACAGATCGCGGTATTCAGGACAGGAATCGGATACTCCGACAGGGCGTCGGCTACGTCCCGACC
>JAKLLB010000246.1 GCA_023150345.1 Aquabacterium sp. | reverse complement strand
ACGCGCTGTCCATCGGTGAGGGCCGCTGGAGTGTCTTCATCGAGCGTAAGCGTCGCCCCAAGGCCCTCTTGACTTGCTCGGCGTTTGGTCAGATGTCGACCACATGGCGCAGCAGGCCGAAGCCTACGCGCCAGGTCATGCCGTCGCCGGGATCGATCGTGGCGGTGCGCTGGTTGATGCGCACGATCACGCCGACGATCGTGTTCAGGTGCTTGTCCTCGAAGGCCACCTTCTCGCCGCAGCGGAAGTCGTTGCGGCTGGCGCGTGGCGGGGCCGGTGGCTTGGGGGTGGTTGCGGGCCTGGCCGCGCCGGGCGCTGGTGGCTCCACGGCGGTGTAGGGCAGCGTCCAGGCGCTGCGCGTACCGTCTTCTTGAACGGTGAGCTGCGTGTCCTTCATCGCGACGATCTTGCCCAGGCGCATCTGACCATCGCGCCAGTCCATGAAGCGCAAAGTCTGGCCCATGTGCAGGTCCTTGCGCACCTGCACGATGCGTTTGGGGTCGGCCA
>JAKLLB010000245.1:251-510 GCA_023150345.1 Aquabacterium sp. | reverse complement strand
GGGACCCGCAGGCCATACGCGCTGCGCTTGGCCGGGCGCTACCCAGCCGATCTCGACGGGTTGTGCGCGCTGCTGTCGGAAGACATGCGCGTGGTCGACCCCGCGTGGATCGGCATGAAGCTGCGCAAGCTGCTGAACTACGCCGAGCCCATGGGCGAGATGCGCGCGCGTGCCCCGGGCGAGGCCCGCACGCGCGTGTACCCGAGCACGGTGGCGTACATGGCCGCGCTGGTGATCCATCGCTACACGCAACTGGGCA
>JAKLLB010000245.1:0-241 GCA_023150345.1 Aquabacterium sp. | reverse complement strand
TGGGGGTCATGGTCCATGAGCCCAAGACGCGCCCGGCGGCGCCGACGCACGCCGACTCGCTGACGCCGGGCAGGCCTTGCCCCGAGTGCGGCGCGCACGCCGTGGTCAAAGCCAGCGGCTGCGACCGCTGCACCGCGTGCGGCTACGTGGGCGCGTGCGGTTGAAACGTTGCCGTGGGACGAAAGAACCGGCCGGCTGCGCCCAGTCCGACGTGGGCGCACCGGTCGGCGAGTGAGTCACC
>JAKLLB010000244.1:261-512 GCA_023150345.1 Aquabacterium sp. | reverse complement strand
CAGAGCTAAGGAGGAATAAACCGATGCAACCGATTTATTTAGACTGTAACGCCACAACCCCGGTGGACCCGCGGGTACTGGAAGCCATGCTGCCCTATCTGCGCGAGCATTTTGGCAACCCGTCCAGCAGCCATCCTTACGGGGTGCAGGCCCGGCTGGGGGTCGAGCAGGCCCGCCGGCAGGTCGCCGCACTGCTGGGGGGTGAGCCGGATGAGATTGTCTTCACCGGCAGCGGCAGCGAGGCCAACAAC
>JAKLLB010000244.1:0-251 GCA_023150345.1 Aquabacterium sp. | reverse complement strand
CCTGCCGTTACCTGGAACGGCGCGGCTTTCGGGTGACCTACCTGCCCGTAGACAACTACGGCAGGGTGGACCCGGACGCGGTGGCGCAAGCCATCACCCCCCGCACCATCTTAATCACGATGATGCACGCCAATAACGAGGTGGGGACGATCCAACCGCTTGCGGCCATTGGTCGTATTGCCCGGCTGCACGGCATCCCTTTCCACACCGACGCGGCCCAATCCATGGGCAAGATTCCGACCCGGGTGGAG
>JAKLLB010000243.1 GCA_023150345.1 Aquabacterium sp. | reverse complement strand
CGCGCTGATGGTCCTCGCCCTGGTGGTGCTGCTCGTGCAGGGCCTGAACATCGTCGAAGTGAACTCCAACGTCGAGGCGACCATGCTGGAGATCCCGATGTCGTGGGTGTACGCCTCGGTCCCGGTGAGCGCGGCGATCATGCTGGCCTACCAGGTCGAACGCACGCTGCTGCGCGCGCAAGGCAGGCTGGCGCTGGCCCGCAAGCCCGGCGAAGGGAGCGTGGCATGACCTACCTGCTGCTCGGGAGCACCCTGCTCCTGTTCGCCATCGGCATGCCGGTCGCGTTCGCGATGGTGGTGAGCGCCGGGGCCGCCTTGCTGTCGCTGGGCAACGTGCCGCTGATGGTGCTGCCGCAGCGCATCGTGACGGGCGCCGACAGCTTCCCGCTGATGGCGATCCCGCTGTTCCTGCTGGCCGGCAACCTGATGATCGGCGGCGGCCTCACCGACAAGCTGAGCCGGTTCGCCACCGCCATGGTGGGCCACTTCCGCGGCGGCCTGGCGCAAGTGAAC
>JAKLLB010000242.1 GCA_023150345.1 Aquabacterium sp. | reverse complement strand
AGTCCAAACCCGATGTTTCCGTTCTCTTGCTGACGGGTGAGGCATACGGCGCTCCGACATGAAGGGCAAGTAGTCGAGCCGGCGTGTCGGTTCTCAGGCCTCACGGCGAAGTTTGGCATTCAAGTACTCCACCATTCGGACGACGACTGCGGCGACGCCTGACCTCCAACAGGCGCACCAATTGTTGGCCCATTAGCGGCTTGATCTAACGACACAGGTCCCCATAGCCGAGCGGCGCCTCCAGACTGCTCTACCTCCGGGATCAGCCGGCTCGGGGAGCGCGCGGGCCCGCACTTCAATGATCGCATTTGTGGCGACACCGTGAGCTCGACGATTGCAGCCAAAGGACCGCTGACGCTGCATTGCCAGCTACGAGCCGGTGGCTGCGCGTCGGCGACTTCCGACCCGAGGCTCATGGCACATGCCGGCCTGCCGAAGGTGTAGAAGGGTGCTGCTTCGACGGGCCGGCTTCCAGTTGCAGCAGGACGAGCATCCCCAACTGCTCCGCGCTCG
>JAKLLB010000241.1:284-519 GCA_023150345.1 Aquabacterium sp. | reverse complement strand
CTTTGCGCCCTATGAGGCCGAAGCGGTCGAGGTCGATTGCGACGAAGACGGGCCGTTGGCTGATCGCCTGCAGGCGGTGGCCGGCGCCAGGGCGCTTTACCTGCTGCCCAACTTCCAGAACCCCACGGGGCGATGCATCCCGCAAGCACGGCGGGTGCAGATCGCAGCCCGGGCGCAGGCACTGGGCCTGCCGCTGCTGGAGGATGACCCCTACGGCGACCTGTGGTTCGACCAG
>JAKLLB010000241.1:0-274 GCA_023150345.1 Aquabacterium sp. | reverse complement strand
CGCACCGCTGGCCGCACACTGGCCCGAAGGCGCCATCTACCTGGGTTCGTTCTCCAAGGTGCTGGCGCCAGGCTTGCGCCTGGGCTACGCCGTGTCGCCCATGCCAGTGCACCAGCTGCTGGTGCAGGCCAAGCAGGCGGCCGACATGCACAGCTCGACCTTGGCGCAGCATCTGGTGCTTGACCTGTTGAACACCGGCTTGCTGGATGCCCACCTCGACAGCGTTCGTGCGCGCTACCGCCTCGGCCGGGACGCCATGGCCCAGGCACTGCAC
>JAKLLB010000240.1:248-523 GCA_023150345.1 Aquabacterium sp. | reverse complement strand
CGTCGGGCAGGAAGATCAGTACCGCTGCACCGATCCCCAGGGGGGCCGCAGTGACAGCGGGGATGCCGAGGCGGCGGCAGGCCGCGAACACGGCCCGACGGATGTCGAATGCGAAGAAATCGAGCGCATCGACGTACAGGTCGACCCCCGCCAGGAATTCGTCCAGATTGGCGTCGGACACGCCCTGCGGAAACACGCGCAGCGCGCATTCGGGATTGATGTCGCGCGCCATGCCGGCGAGGACCTCGACCTTGGGCCTGCCAAGCGAGGAAACG
>JAKLLB010000240.1:0-238 GCA_023150345.1 Aquabacterium sp. | reverse complement strand
AGTCGGCGATGTTGAACGCCCCGATCCCGAGCCGCGCCAAGGTAAGCAGATGACCGCCGCCGACGCCACCCATGCCGGCGATGGCGATGCGCTTGCGCCGAAGCGTGGCCTGCTCCGCCTCCGTGACCCAGCCGATGTTGCGCGAGAACGCCGCATCGTATGCAAAATGGTCACCGCCCATCGACAGGCCTCCTTCCTCGGTCTTAGCTTGAAAGCTATGATAACAATCCCACCTCGA
>JAKLLB010000023.1 GCA_023150345.1 Aquabacterium sp. | reverse complement strand
TGTCCAAGACCGTGAATTCGAGGGCTGGCAACGACCGGCTGCACTCGCTGCAGAGTGACCATACCGAAATTGGCAGAGCTGGGGTCTCCGGTGGCAATTCAGCCTATGCGGGCGTCCGCGACCCTCTCCTCTCGCTAGCATCGCCACGCGGCGTCGTACCGCGTAGCACCGAGTAGTTGTGCGTGCCATAGGAACTTCGGCCGACTTGTGAGGCGCAGACACCCTGATCGTCGCAAGAGTCGGTCCCTGAGCCGTTGACCGCCCGCGGGGCAAATTGGGGCCGCCTCTGAGAACCTACAGATGGCGGGCGCGAGCCCGGGCTCGAGTAGCCCGGTTCACATGTCGCACTACCTGCGGATTGGTCAGGATGCTGGCGTGGTCGTCGTCGAACCCGCGCAGGCTGGTTGCCTGCTGCTGTGCGGCCGCTCGCAATTGGCTGTCCAGCGCGATGACGCCGTCGCCGCTCTTGCGGCTGAGGGTGGCGGCGTTGCGATAACCGAACACCAGGTGGTGGTGCGCGGTGCTCGGTAGGGGCGCGTCGAACAGGGTGGCCAGGAATTCCGACTGCGGTGCCAGGTTGCGCCACACGGGCATGACCACTGCGGCATAGTCGACCAGCGCGCCGACGACCGAGACACCGCCAAAGGGGCTGGACAGCGAGACGAAGTGGCCGGCCCAGGCGCAGCCGCGGGTTCGGCTGCATTCGGCCAGTGTTTCGCGCACCAAGACCCCGCCCACGCTGTGCGCCACGATGTGCAAGCGCCGAAAACCCAGGCGCAGTTGCAGTTCGGCCAGCAGGCCGACCAGGCCATCGCCGCTGGCCCGCAGGTCCAGCCCCGACGGATAGGCCAGCACCCACGGCTCGAAGCGCTGGCGGTCCAGTCCGTCGATCAGCGCCTGGAAGTCGCGCGGGCTGCCGCCCATGCCGTGTACATAGAGCACCGGCGTGCGCGCCGGGTCGTGGGGTTCGAGGAAGAAGATGCCGGCCCGCCCGGACTTCATGAAGCCGATGGGCTCCCACATGCCGATATCGGCCGACGCCGGGCTGAACCGCTCGTCGGCCAGCGGCACCACCTGGGCCAGCCGCACATCGATCTGCGTCAGGGCGGTGCCGCGCAGCTCATACAGCGGCGGCAGTGCTTGAGGCGGCTGGCGATCGACGGTGGCACGCAGCCGCAGAAGCAGGTCGTCGACCGAGCGCTCGGCCAGGCGCGCCGGCAAGTCGAGCCAGGCCGCTGGTTCGCCCGGTGTGTAGGTGAAGCTGCGGTCCAGGTCGTGGAAGGCGAACAGGGCGCGCGAGTCGTTGAGGGCGGCCAGCTGGAAGCGGCCGGGGCGCTCGAACACGCGGAAGTTGTGCAGGCTGCGGCCCTGGTCGTCGGCCAAGACCATGACCACATATGGGCAGTCGGCGCATGGGCTGCTTGTTTCGCTCGTCAGCTCGCCGCCCGCCACGCGCAGACGGTCGCCGGTTTCGCGGATGTCGTTGGCCAGCCGCACGAACTGCGTGCAGCCAGCCAGGCCAAGCGCGACGAGCGCGATCAGTGCCGCCAGCGCGATGGCCGTGCAACGGTGCCGGGCGTTCCCCGCGGCCATCACCCCAGCGAAACGAAGATGCATGTGCCTCGCCCTGGCGCGGAGTCGGCCTCGATGTGGCCGCCATGGCGCTCGACGATGCGCTTGACGGTGGCCAGTCCGACGCCCAGGCCCGGGAAGTCGCTGTCGGCGTGCATGCGTCCGAACGGGGTGAACAGCCGCGTGGCACGCGCGCGGTCGAAGCCGATACCGTTGTCGGTGAAGGCGAAGCCGCGGCGGCCGTCGCGCTCGGCGGCTGCGACGTCGATGCGGGCGTCGGCCGTGCGGCCCGTGTACTTCCAGGCATTGCCCAGCAGGTTCTGCACCAGGCTGTGCATCATCTGTGGATCAGCCTCGACCACCAGCCCGGGCTGCACGTGCACCTGAACCTGCCGCTCGGGCGCCGCCTCGCGCAGCTCACGCAGCACATGTGCGGCCATGGCCGACAGGTCGACCGGACGGCGGCGCAATTCGGCGCGGGCGATCTGGGTGAGCAGCAGCATGCCCTCGATGAGGTCGGACATGCGGTGCGCGGTGGACTGCAAGCGCTGGAGATAGTCGCGACCGCGTTCGTCGAGCCGGCTGGCGTAGTCGCGACTGAGGGTTTCGGCCAGGCCCTGCAGGCCGCGCAGCGGGGCACGCAGATCGTGCGACACGGCATAGGAGAACGAGCGCAGCGCCTCGTTGGCTGCCTCGAGCTCGGCTTTCTGGCGCAGGATCAGGCGCTGCTCTTCGGACAGGTGGTCGAAACTCTGGCGCAGTGTCTGCTTGGTGCGGTTGACCTCGGCGATGGTCTGGTTGAGCAGTCCGGCCTTGGCCTTGGCCAGGTAGGCCAGGCAGCGCATGTGCAGCGCCTTCTCCATCAGCGCCCGGTTGGTGGCGCGGATGTCGACGGTGTAGCGCTGGCTTGCGCTGCGCAGGTCTTCGCTCAATGTGCGCTGCCCATCAGGTCCAGCCCCACCGGCAGGCGCTCGAGGTGGGCGATGGCACGTTCAATCCCGTCGCCTTCGATCACCGAACCGTGCTGCGGGCAGATGCGCTGGATGGGCAGCGCGCGCACCCGCGCCATGCAGCTGCGCAGCAAGTGGTTGGCGGGCATCATGGCCTGATGCCAGTCGGTCATGGTGCCGGCATAGGCACCATCGCCGAACAATGCCCAGGCCTCCTCGTCGGAGGCACCGAAGAGGTCGCTCGAAAACAGCGTTCCGGTGGCACGGTCGAAGGTCATGATCGAGCCAGCGCAGTGCAGGTGCGGGGTGTGGATGAACTCGAGCACGCGGCCGCTGGGCAGGCTCACCTGCCAGTTGCAGCGGTCGACCGCCAGCAGCGGCGAGCGCAACCCGAAATGGCGGATCAACCGCAGCGTGGCGCTGTGCGCGGCGATGTGCAGGTCGGGCCGCTCGATCACGTCTTCGACGACGGCCAGGTTGCTGCAGACGTCCGGGTCTTGGTGGCTGGCCACGATCAGGCTGATGAGCTGCGGGCTGGTCAGGTCGATGATCTTGCGCATCACCACCGGAAAGTCGGGGATCGAGCCGGGGTCTATCAGAACCGCGGTATCGTCGTCGAGCAGCAGGTAAGGGTTGCAGTGCAACTCCAGCCCGTGCTCATGGCGGCCGACCCAGTGGATATCACGCGTGATGGCCACGGGGCCGTCGTAGTCGATCGTGTGCATGGCGCGCATGCCTCCCGGTGGCATCATGCGCTGGGGCGGTCACCCGCGTCAATCCGTCACCGCCCCCCCGCAACCGTGGAGTCACCCTCATGAAGCTCTATTACAGCCCCGGCGCGTGTTCGCTGGCCTCCCACATCGCCCTGCATGAGTCGGGCCTGCCGTTCCAGGCCATCGCCGCGCCGACCAAGACGCACAGGCTGCCCGATGGCACCGACTACTACGCCATCAACCCGCTGGGTTATGTGCCGTTGCTCGAACTCGACGATGGCACCCGCCTTGCCGAAGGGGCGGCCATCCTGCAATACATCGCCGATCAGGTGCCCGAGCGCCACCTGGCGCCGCCCTACGGCACGCTGCCGCGCTACCGGCTGATGAGCTGGCTGAGCTTCATCAGCTCGGAGCTGCACAAGAATTTCTCGCCGCTGTTCAACCCGGCGAGCCCCGAGGAGGTCAAAGCCGCCAGCCGCGAGCGCCTGGCCGGGCGCCTGCGTTGGGTGAACGATCAGCTCGAAGGGCACGAATGGCTGCTGGGTGCCGATTTCAGCGTGGCCGATGCCTACCTGTTCACCGTGACGAACTGGGCGCCGCGCGTGGGAGTGGATCTGGCACCGTTTGCCCGGATCAACGAGCTGCGCTCGCGCATGCAGGGCCGCCCCGCGGTGCTGGCCGCGTTGCGCGCCGAGGGCCTGTTGGCCTGAGCCCGAGGTGAACGAGACGCTGCCAGTGCCGGCGCTGGACGGGATCCGCGCCCACGAGGCGGAGATGGTGGCCCTGCGCCGGCAGATCCATGCCCAGCCCGAACTGGCGTACGAGGAGCGGGCCACCGCCGATCTGGTGGCCGAGCGCTTGGAGCGTTGGGACTGGGAGGTGCACCGGGGACTCGGCGGCACCGGCGTGGTGGGCACGCTGCGTGCCGCCCCTGGACACGGCCGTCGTCACGGTGCGTGCCATCCATGCCGGCCAGGCCCCCAACGTGATACCGGCCAAGGCCGAGTTGCGCGTGACGGTGCGCGCCTTCAAGCCGCAGGTGCGTGACCTGCTGCAGCAGCGCATCACCGAGATCGCGCAAACCCGGGCGGCGGTGTGTGGCGCGCAGGCCGACGTGGACTACCAGCGCCGCTACCCGGTGCTGGTGAACGATGACACCGGCGCAACCTACTGGGCCAAGCTGGTGGAAGCCTGCCTGCCGGCGGCCCGAGCCGGCAGTGGTGCCCACGCTGAACTGGAGAGCAAACCCTAGGCAAGCAGGGCGGTATTGGGTTTCCTTCCCTAGGCTGGCGTCGGGACACTGCCGCTGTCTCGCGGTTTCTCCGCGCTTTACACCCAAAGGAAGGTTCCCCATGTCCCAGACGCTGCAGAGCGTGACGCTCGAAACCATCGGCCACACCCGCAAGGCCGCCGAACATGCGCTGCGCGCCTACCGCAGCGGCGGCCAGCGCGTGGTGCGCGCAGTGGATGCACGCGTGAGCCGCGGCCTCGAAGGCCGCGCCGCCCGACTGGCGCCGGCGCTCAGTGCCGCGCTGGACAAGGCGCGCGCCGGCCTGGCCGATGCTGCGCTGCGCAGCCTGGAAGCGGTGGCCGCCGGTACGCACAAGGCCATCGAGCTGGGCAGCCAGGGTGCGGCCCAGCAGGTGCGCAAGGCGGCAGCGCTGGCCCGCGGTGTGCACAACCCCTACCTGTTCAACGGCCTGACGGCCGCGGCCCGCCTGGGCCTGCCGGGCGTGCGCGTGGTGCGCGACCTGACCGAGCGCATGGCCGATGGGGCCGGTGCCGTGTCGAAGAAGGTGGCCGCCGACGGCGCCGGCAAGCCGGCCCGGGCACGTCGCGCAGCGACGCGTCCGGCGCGTGCGGCGCAGGCCGCGGCCCAGCCGGTGCGGCGCGCGCGTGCGGCCGCCAAGCCGGCAGCCGGGGAGGCCTTCGAGGCCGTGCTCGCCGAAATGACCCAGCGCGGTCGCCGCACCCGGGCCGCTGCGAAGCCGGCTGCACGCAAGGGTGGCGCGGCCAAGGCCACCAAGGCGGACGCCGCTCAGGCCTGAGCGCCAAAGGCAGACCGTGGCCGGCCCGCGCGGAGCGGCCACGCGGCTCGAGCAGCCCGGCGCTCGCTACAGCGGCTGGAAGCCGCTCTTGCGGATGATGTCGGTCCAGGCGCGGGTGTAGGCGCGCTCGCGCTGGCCGAGTTGGTCAGCGGTCATGAATTCCACCGCCAGGCCCATGGCGGTGAGGCGCTCCTTCACCTCCTGCTGTGCCAGCACTTTGGCCAACGCCTGGGCGAAGGCGTCGAGTGCGGCGCGCGGCGTACCCGCGGGGGCAAAGAAGCCGTAGTAGGGCGGCTCCTCGAAACCCGGCACGCCCAGTTCTGCCAGCGTCTGCACCTCGGGCATCACGGCTTGGCGCTGGGTGCCGCCCACTGCCACCACGCGCAGGCGTCCACTGCGGTGGTTCTCGATGAAGTCGGGGATCGAGCCCACGCCTGCGGCGATCTGGTTGCCCAGCATGTCGCCCATCATGGGCGCGCTGCCGCGGTACGGCGCGCTCACCAGGTCGAGCCTGAACTTCTCGCCCAGCAGCTTGACCAGGAACTCCGGGGTCGACGCCGGCGCCGGTATGCCCACGACGCCCTTGCCCTGGCCTTGGTTGCGTATCCAGGCCACGTAGTCGGGCAGGTTGCGCGCCGGCGTACCGGGCGAGACCGCCAACGCGTTGACGAAGCTGGCAAACCCCGCCACCGGCGTGAAGTCGCGAACCGGGTCGAAGCCCGGGTTCTTGGACACCAGCGGCAGCACCGAAATGGTGTGGTCGTGGCTGATGAACACGGTGTTGCCGTCGGCCGGGGCCGCCTTCAGTGCCTGGGCGGCGAGCTGGCCGCCGGCACCGGGCTTGTTCTCGACGATGACCGTGGCGCCGAGCTCGTCCTTGAGCTTTTCGGCCAGCGTGCGGGCGATGGCGTCGGTGCCACCGCCGGCCGGAAAGCCAACCAGGATCTTGACGGTGCGGCTCTGGGCAAATGCGACACCGCCGGTGGTGGCCAGGCAGGCGGCTGCGACGGCGCCGATCAGAAGGCGACGCAGGGGAAGTGTCATCTCGTGCTCCAACGAAGACGGTTCAAGCAGGGTGGCAGCGCGCAGTGCATGCGGCGCGCCGCCAGCGGCGCTTATACACCGCCGCTGCCGGTGGCCGGAACCGACCCAGCGCGGAACCACGACCGCTCTTTACGGTGACGGTGTATGGTGCGGCGCCAGAAGGAGGGCGTCCGATGACGCACATTGAAGGGCCGCGCCCGTGGCGCGCCGCGTTGCGGGTGGTGCGCAGGGCGATCCCGTGGCTGCTGACCGTGCCTGCATGGGCCTCGGCCCAGGCGGTCTTTGACGTGACCACCCAGGTGCTCACGGTGCCGGTGGTCGACGTGGCCGGACAACCCTACCGCGACCTCAAGCTGCGGCTGGATCCGGATGGCCGGGTGAGCATCGTCTCGCTGGTGGGCCCGCCGGGCACGCCCGCACCCGAGTTGGCCAGCCGCGTGGCTGCGGCCACGGCCACCGCCCAGGGCAGTGGCAATGCCTGCGCACCGGTGCGGCCTTTCTACTGGGAAATCGGCGACCGCACCCAGAAGCTGGCGGGCGGTTCGGTGGACTCGGCCGTCAGCGTCACGACCTACGAAGCTGGCACGCCGATGAGCATCGCGTCGGCATCGAAGTGGATCTATGCCGCCTATGTGGCCGAGCGACGCGGCGGCACGCTCACCACCGAGGACATCCAGTTCCTGAACTTCCGCAGCGGCTACGACAACATGAGCTTCGGCGGCTGCGATACGCGCGACACCGTTGCATCGTGCGTGGCACGCAACAGCAACGGCGTGCGCACGCCGGCCGATGTAGACCGGTTCTACTACAACGGCGGCCACATGCAAAAACATGCGAGCTTGCCCGCGCCAGGCATGGGCCTGGGCGCCCTGGACAATGCCGGCTTGGCCGCTGAAGTGCGCCGCGTGCTGGGCACCGACATCAACCTGCTCTACACGCAGCCGCAGCTGGCCGGCGGAATCACCACCACGGCGCGGGACTACGCGACCTTCCTGCGAAAACTGCTGGCCGGTCAATTGAAGATGTCGACCTGGCTGGGCACCAGTGCGGTGTGCACCAACCCCACCATGTGCACCAGCGCGGTCTACGCCCCGTTGCCCGCATCGCTGAGCTGGCACTACTCGGTCGGCCATTGGACCGAGGACGACCCTCAGGCCGACGGCGCCTTCAGCAGCCCAGGCGCGTTCGGCTTCTATCCGTGGATCGACGCGACGCGCAGCTACTACGGGGTGCTGGCACGGGTCGACTTCGGCGGCGCGGTGACCGATTCGATCGGCTGCGGCGCATTGATCCGCCGCGCCTGGACGACCGGCGTCGCCCAGTAACGGCGGCCCGTCCCGCTACCTCAATAGCGTGTGCTGCATGAACAGCACCGTGGCCCAGAATTGGTAGTCCTGGTTGTCCTGGCGCGCGAAGCCGTGCCCTTCGTCGTCGGCGCGCAGGTACCACACGGCAGTGCCATTGCCGCGCACGCGCGCCACGATCTGCTCGGCCTCGGTATAGGGCACGCGCGGGTCGTTGCGGCCCTGCACCACCATCAGGGGCCGCGTGATGCGGTGGGCCTGGGTCAGCGGCGAGATGCGGTCGAGGTACTCGGCCATGCCGGGCTCGCGCTCGTCGCCATATTCCACACGACGCAGGTCACGGCGGTAGCTCTCGGTGTTCTTCAGGAAGGTCAGGAAGTGCGAGATGCCGACGACGTCGATCGCGCCGACGATGCGCTCGGGATAGCGAGCCGCCACCGCGAGTGCCATGTAGCCGCCGTAGGAGCCGCCGCTGACCAGCACGCGTGTCGGATCGAGTTGCGGCTGGGTGGCGATCCAGTCCAGCAGGGCACCGATGTCCCGAGCGGCGTCTTCGCGCTGCCGCCCGTTGTCCAGGGTCAGGAAGCGCTTGCCGAATCCCGATGATCCACGCACGTTGGGCTGCACGATGGCCACTCCCAGCTCCTGCGCGTAGTACTGGGTGCGGCCCAGGAATCCGACCGAAGCCTGGGCCTCGGGCCCGCCATGGATGTGCACCAGCACCGGTCGCCGGCCGGTGTGCCGAGGGGGCGGCATGGTGAGCAGGCCGGAAATTTCCAGTCCATCGAAGCTCTTCCAGCGCACCACCTGCTGTTCGGTGAAGCTGGCGGTGTCCAGTCCCGCGGGCACCGACGGCTGGGTCCAGGCCTGGGCAGAGCGGCCCGGTTCCGCCGACCAGACTTGGCCCGGCGAGCGGGCGTGGGTCACCACGAGCGCGAGTTCGCCGCTGACGCGATGGTGGCGCAGCGAGGCAAGACTCCCAACGGGTAGGTCAGGGGCCGGCAATGGCGCCAGTGTGGCCGTGCTGTAGCGACGCAACTCGCGCCGGCCGGCCACATTGGCCAGCGCCACCACCTCACGGTCGTCGCGCGAGAGGCTGGCTTCGGTGATGTCCCATGGGGTGTCGTGGCTGATGCGCTCCAGCCGGCCATTGGCAATCTCCAGGCGCGCCAGCTCGCGGAACTCGCCGTGGCGGTCGGTCAACAGGTAGAGGTAGCGGCCGTCCGCACTGAAGTCCAGCGGCGCATGCGTGGCCTGCATGGGGGCGGGGTCGGCGGCGCCTGGCAGCACGCGGCGCCGCTCGCCGCTGGACAGGTCGAGCAGCCAGATCTCCGACGCGTTGGCCGACCGGTAGCGCCCCAGCGCGAGCCAGCGATCGTCGCGCGAGGTGCGCGTGGCATACCAGCCCGATCCGGGCAGGACGGCCAGGCGCCGCCGCTGGTCGGGATGCTGCGGGTCGAGCAGCCACAGCGTGGTGTTGACCTGTGCTCGGCTGCCGCCGTCGGCGGTGCGGTCCAGCGGCACGCTGGCGTGGATGAGTTCGCTGCGCGTATTCAGCCAGGTGAGCAGGGCATGGCGCTCGTCGGGCGTGGTCAGCGCCACCGGCTCGGCGCCGGGTGCATCCAGGCGATACAGCTGCGTGACCTCCGAACCCCCGGACGCCCGTTCGAAGACCACATAGCGCCCGGCCAGCGGCTCGTAGCGGGCCCGGGTGACAGGATCCGCGCCATGGGTCAGGGCCTGCGGTTGGTCCAGCGGGTTCGACAAGCGGTAGAGCTGAGCGGTGGTCGCATCGGGTGCCCGGTGGGACACGAGCATCTCGCGCTTCGTCGGGTGCCAGTCGACGACCGTGTGACCGCGCAGCTCGGTATAGGGCGCGGCTTGCCGCACCAGCGACAGCGGCACCGGCGGAACACCCTCCACACGCAGGCCAGGCGGCACCGCGGCGGCGGTCGGGGTGCCGGCGACCAGCGGTGCGGCCCATTGGCACCCGTTCAAGCCTGCCGCCGCAGCGCAGGCGACCGCCGCGAACCAAGCGGCACGCATGGAGTCGCGAACCCGGAGATTGTCAGTTGCTCTTGGCGCCGCGGTCGGCGGTGGCGCAGACCGCCAGCGCGATGGCCGACAGCAAGGCGCCGGTGGTGGAGAGACGGGCCATATTGTCCTCGCGCGAACGCACGTGTCGAAGCGGCCCATCCTACACGCCGGCGGGGCGGTGCACGGCCGGCCGCCGCTCGTGCCAGCGGCGCGCACTGGCTGGGTGCGGGTATCCTTGCGGCGTCATGTACGAGTCGTTTTTCGGCCTGCAGTGCGAGCCCTTCTCGGTGGCGCCGGACCCGCGCTTCCTTTACCTGAGCCCTCAGCACCGGCAGGCGCTGGAGCACCTGAACCACGGACTGCACCTGGGCGGCGGCTTTGTGCTGTTGACCGGCGAGATCGGCGCTGGCAAGACGACCGTGTGGCGGGCCTTCCTCGAGCAACTGCCGCCGGGGTTCGATGTCGCCTATGTCGTCAACCCGCGCCTGGGGGTGGACGCGCTGCTCGCCCGCGTCTGCGAGGACCTGCGCGTGGAGCCGCCGGCCGATGGCGCGCCGGCGCGCGATCCGGTCGATGCACTGCACGGCCATCTGCTGCTGGCCCACGCGGCCGGCCGGCGCGCGCTGATCGTGGTCGACGAAGCGCAGGCGCTGTCGGCCCAGGCGTTCGAGATGCTGCGCCTGCTGACCAACCTGGTGACGAGCGAGCGCAAGCTGTTGCAGGTGCTGCTGATCGGCCAGCCGGAGCTGCGCCAGATGATGCTGTGGCCCTCGATGGAGCCGCTGGCGCAGCGGGTGGTGGCACGCTATCACTTGAAGGCGCTGGCCGAAGAGGAGACGCTGGCCTACATCCGGCACCGGCTGACCGTTGCCGGACGGGCCGCGGAGCCGCCGTTCGACTCGGCGGCCTTGCGCCGCATTCATCGGCTGTGTGGGGGCGTTCCGCGGCGCATCAACGTGCTGTGCGATCGCTCCCTCATCGCGGCCCATGGGTTGGGGCGGCCCCAGGTGGATCAGGTGCTGGTGGACCGGGCAGCCCGCGACGTGTTCGCGCGCCCTGGCGCGCGGTGGGCGCATTGGGCGCGGCGCGCCGGGCTGGCCACGGGCGCCGTCGCTGCCGGCCTGGCGGCGGCATGGTGGTTCGCGCCGATGTTCACCGGCGACGGGGGTGTCGTACAGCCTCAGGTGTCGACCGCGATGCCGACGCCTGTGTACGCCGGGCACCCGGACACCGTGCTGCCCGCTAACGCGGCGCCGGTCGTCGCCGCAGCCTCGGCGGTCCCGTCGGCCGAGCAGGCGGCGGGGGTGGTCGTCGACGCTGCGGCGTTGCGCACCGCGATCGGGCTCGCGGCCGGCGACGACTCTGCCGCCTGGCAGGTCCTGGGGACGCAATGGGGCGCGTCGCCGGCGCAGGTGGGCTGTGCCACCTGGGCCGCGCAAGGGCTGGCCTGCTGGCGCGGCCGCGGTGGATTTGCGGCGCTGCGTCTGCTGGACCGGCCGGCGCTGCTCCCGCTGACCGACGGCCAGGGCCGCAGCGCAGCTGCCGTCCTGGTCGGGCTGGACGAGGCCGAAGCCACGTTGATGCTGGGCGCGAGGCCGCTGCGCGTGGCGGTGGGAACGTTGGGACAGGCATGGGCGGGTACGTTCACCACGTTGTGGCGTGCGCCACCGGGCTTGGCGGACGCGGGCCGCCAGCCTTCGGCGCCGGCAGCCGACGACGTGGCACGACCGATGCTGTTGCAGCGGCTCGCGCATGCCGACGGGGGGGCCAGCGAGGGTGTCGACGGCGCTGCCCTACAGGCACGGGTGCGTTCGTTTCAGCTCACCCAGGGCCTTGCCGCCGATGGCGTGGCCGGGCCGATGACCTGGATGCTGCTGAACAGGGCCGGTGGCGTGGATGAGCCGCGGCTGCGTGCGTTGCGGCGCGCCGCGCCGTGAGCGGCCCGGCGTCAGATCTCGTACCGCTCATGGCGGCAAGCCGAGCAACGCGCGGGCCTGGTCCGGGCTGGCCACGGTGCGACCGGACTGGGCGGCGCAGCGCGCCAGCGCTTCGATCAACTCGCCGTTGCTGGTGGCGCGCTGGCCGTCGGGCAGATAGAAGGTGTCCTCGAGACCGGTGCGCAGCATGCCGCCGAGCTCGGCCGCGCGCCGGTGCACCGGCCAGATCTCGGCGCGACCGATGAGCGTGGCCTGCCACACCGCCTCGCGCGGGGCGTAGCGCGGCAGCAGCGCCAGCAGGTTGGCGTCGCACGGCATGCCCGAGGCCACGCCCATGACGAAGTTCAGCTCCGCTCGGCCCAACCCCGGGGCCACCATGCCGGCGCGCAGGTACATGTCGACCGAGCGCACGATGCCGACGTCGAAGCACTCGAACTCCGGGTGCACGCGGCACTCGGCCATGACGTCGAGGAACTGCTGCACCTTGGCCACCGGGTTGTCGAACACCATCGGCGGCCAGGCCCAGCTGCCGTCGTCCTTGAGCTTGAGGTAGTTCAGGCTGCCGGCATTGCAGGCGGCGATCTCGGGGCGCACGCGCCGGATGCAGGCAGCCGGCCCCGAGATGTCCTGGCCGATGACGCCGGTGGTGAGGTTGATGATCACGCCCGGGCAGGCGGCGCGGATCGCACCGACCACGTCCTCGGCCACGTCGGGGTCCCAGCTCGGCAGGTGGCCGAGGCCGTCCTGCTGCATGCGCAGGTGCACATGCATGACGCTGGCGCCGGCATCGAAGGCGCGCCTCGCCTCGTCGGCCATCTGCTGAGGCGTGACCGGCACCGGATGCTGCCGCGGGTTGGTGAGCACGCCGGTGAGGGCGCAGGTCAGGATGGCGGTGTCCATGTCAGGCTTGTCCGATCTCCAGTTCGACCAACAGTGCACCGGCGTCCACGGCCTGGCGCGGTTGCACATGCACGGCAATCACGCGCGCATCGGCCCCCGCGTGCTGCCACATCTCCATCTTCATGGCCTCGACGCACACCAGCGGCTGGCCGGCGCTGACCGATTGGCCGACCTGCACCGAGACGGCCACCACAGTGCCGGCGACGGCGGCGCAGGCGCGCCGCGGGTCATCGGCGCGCAGCAGCGCCGGATAGGGCGAACGTTCGGCGCAGGTCCAGGCATGGCCGTCGTCGTCCACGAGGTGCAGGCGCTCGACCTCGCTGCCGTGCGCCCCTGGGGGCGAACTCCACAGCGCCACGCGCCGGCGGCGCACGCCGTCGATCTCGTAGCGCACCAGGTGGTCGTCATGCGCGATCAGGTGCACCTCGTGGGCGGCACCCTCGCCACTGGCGGCGCGCACGCGCACGCGCGGGCCTTCGGTGTGCACCGCCAGGGCGCGCTCCTGGCCGGCCATCTGAAGCACGAGCTCGCCGTCGGCGACGCTGGCCGGGCGCAGCCCCCGGCCGTGGCGAAGGGTGATCATGGCCGCGGCCAGCGCCCACAGCCCCGGCTCGGGCTCGCGGCGCTGCAGCAGCGGCTCGCCGGTGGTGGCCCACTCGTCGATCAGCCCGGTGTGCAGGCTGGCGGCGCGAAAGCGCGGGTGATCGAGCAGCGCGCGCAGGAAAGCGGTGTTGCTGCCCACGCCCACCAACGGCGCATCGGCCAGCGTGGCGCGCAGGCGGCGGATCGCGTCGTCGCGGTCGCGGCCGTGGGCGATCACCTTGGCCACCATGGCGTCGTAGTGCGGGCCGATTTCACTGCCTTCGACGATGCCGGCATCGATGCGCACGCCGCCCGTCGTCGCCGCGCCCGGGCAGCGGCCGTCCAGGGCCGCCTGCGGTCGCCAGTGCAGCACGCGGCCGGTCTGCGGCACGAAGCCGGCGGCCGGGTCTTCGGCATACAGCCGCACCTCGATGGCGTGGCCGCTCAGGCGCAGCTCGTCCTGGTCCAGCGGCAGCGGCTCGCCGGCGGCCACGCGCAGCTGCCACTCGACGAGGTCGAGCCCGGTGATGCACTCGGTCACCGGGTGCTCGACCTGCAGCCGCGTGTTCATCTCCAGGAAGTAGTGACGGCCCTGGGCATCGACGATGAACTCGACCGTGCCGGCACCTCGATAACCCACGGCACGGGCGGCCGCCACCGCATCGGTGCCGATGCGCTCGCGCATGTCGGCGTCGACGATCGGTGAGGGTGCCTCTTCGATCACCTTCTGGCGTCGCCGCTGCGCGGTGCAGTCGCGCTCGCCCAGGTGGATGCAGTGGCCGTGGGCGTCGGCGAACACCTGCACCTCGATGTGGCGGCCGCCCTCGATCAGGCGCTCGAGCATGAGCGTGCCGTCGCCGAAGGCACTGGCCGCCTCTCGGCGCGCGCCGGCCAGGGCCTCGGGCAGGGCCGCGAAGTCATGCACCAGCCGCATGCCGCGGCCGCCGCCGCCGGCCACCGCCTTGACCAGCAGCGGCAGACCCAGGCTTCGGGCCTGGGCGAGCAGCGTGGCGTCGCTCTGGTCGTCGCCCAGGTAGCCCGGCGCGCAGGGCACGCCGGCTTCGAGCATGCGACGCTTGGCCAGCGCCTTGTCGCCCATGGCGGTGATGGCCGCTGGCGGCGGGCCGATGAAAGCGAGGCCGGCATCGAGACAGGCCTGGGCGAACTCGGCGCGCTCGGACAGGAAGCCGTAGCCCGGATGCACGGCATCGGCGCCTGTGCGGCGGGCGGCGTCGAGCAGCGCATCGATGCGCAGGTAGCTCTCGGCCGCGGGCGGCTCGCCGATGCACACCGCCTCGTCGGCTTGGGCGACATGCGGCGCCAGGGCATCGGCGGCGCTGTAGACGGCCACGGTGCGGTAGCCCAGGGCACGTGCGGTGCGGATCACGCGGCAGGCGATTTCGCCGCGGTTGGCGATGAGGATCTTGTGGAACATGGCTGGGCTGCCGGTCAGTCGCGCACCCAACGGGGCGCTCGCTTCTGGAGGTAGGCGGTGGTGCCTTCGATGCCTTCCGGGCCTTGCACGGCCAGGGAGAACAGCGCAGCAGCGTCGTCGATCAGGGCCTCCGGCGGTTCGCGGCGCGCGCGCCGCAGCAGGGCCTTCGTGGTGGCGACGGCCCCGGGCGCGCAGCGCAGGATGTCGTCGAGCACGCGCTGCAGTGCGGCGTCGAGCCGGTCGCTGGGGTGGACCTCGTGCACCAGGCGGATGGCCAGCGCCTGCGCGGCGTCCAGGCGCGCGCCGCACACGGCCAGTCGGCGGGCCTCGCTCGGGCCCAGGCGCTCGACGAGGAACGGCGCGATCTGTGCCGGCACCACGCCGAGCGAGGTTTCGGGCAGGCGAAAGGCCACGCTGTCACTGGCGATCACCACGTCGGCCACGCAGGCCAGCCCGAAGCCGCCGCCCATCACCGTGCCTTCGAGCACCGCCACCAGCGCCAGGGGCGTGCTCGCGTAGGCCGCGCACAGGTGCCCGAAGGCCGCGCTCACCGCCGCGATCGGGTCCTGGCCGTCGACCGGCGCACCCATGCGCGCGCGCGCCATGTCCTGGATGTCGCCACCCGAGCAGAAGTGGCCGCCCGCGCCGCGCAACACGACGGCGCGGCTGTGGCCGTCGGTCTCCGCCGTGGCCAGCGCCTCGCGAAGCTCGGTCACCATCGCCAGCGACATGGCATTGCGCACCGCGGGGCGGTTGAGCGTGATGTGCAGCACGCCGCCGGCGTGCCGCAGTTGGAGCGTGGGGGTCATGGCGTGCGGCTCGTGCGGTGGCGCTCGGCGTAATGCCGGGCCCGTGCCTCGTTGCCCTGTGCCTGGTAGATGGCCTGGAGCTCTTCGAAGACGTACGGGTCGGGCTGGCCGTCGGCGTCCCACTCGCGCTCCAGGCGCAGCTGGATCTCGCGGGCCTCGTCCAGCCGGCCCATGGCACGCAGCGTCCAGGCGATCATCCAGTGCGCGATGCGGATGCCGCGCACCTGGCCCTGCGCTTCGCGGAGGACCAACGCCTGGCGGAACTCGGCCAGCGCGTCGTCCAGGCGCCCGAGCTCCTTGAGCGCCACGCCCTGGTTGTTGCGCAGCGACGCTTCCCAGGCCTTGGCCGCCGGTTGGGTGGATGTGCGGGCGATGGCCAGGCCCCGCTCGTTCCACTTCAGCTGGTCGGCGGGCGCCGTGTCGACAAAGGCCATCATGTGGACGGCATCGACGGCCAGGCCATCCAGGCCAACGGCTTGCGCCATGTCGAGTGCCTGGGCGTAGGCCGCCCGGGCCTGCGCCAGTGCCTGGGGCGTGCGCTGCTGCGGCGTGTGGGTGGCGGAGACCCAGGTCCGGCCCCACTCGAGCTGCCACCGCACGCGCGGCTCCGCGCCTGCGCGGTCGATCTCGGGCCTGAGCCCGTCGAGCATCTCGCGCGCCTTGTCGAACTCGCGGCGGATGCCCCAGGTGCGCGCGATCTGTGTGCGCAGCACCAGCGCATCGTCGCCGCTCGCGGTGGCCAGGGCCGCCCGGAAGCGCTCCTCGCTCACCGCAGGGCGGGCGTGGTCCCACAAAGGTGCAAGGTCAATGGCCATCGCAGATCCTCCGAACACGACCTGGCAAGCCACGGCCATCCCCGCGAGCCATGACTGGCGCCACAGCGGCCGTTGCCCAAACATCAGTGGGAGCCTCTGGGCAGCGTGCCCTCGAGCTTGGCGATGATGCCCAGCATCACCTCGTCGGCGCCGCCGCCGATGGAGATCAGGCGGCTGTCGCGGTAGGCGCGCGAGACCAGGTTGTCCAGGGTGTAGCCCATGCCGCCCCAGTACTGCAGGCACGCGTCGGTGACCTCGCGCGACAGCCGCCCGCACTTGAGCTTGGCCATGGACGCGAGCTTGGTGACGTCCTTGCCGCCGACATAGGCCTCGACCGCGCGGTAGGTCAGCGCCCGCAGGGCCTCGACTTCGGTGCGCAGCTCGGCCAGACGGAAGTGCACGACCTGGTTGTCGAGGATGCTCTTGCCGAAGGCCTTGCGCTCGCGGGTGTACTCGACCGTGATGTCGATGAGGTGGTCCAGGCTGCGCAGGGAGCCGGCGGCGCCCCACAGGCGCTCCTCCTGGAACTGCATCATCTGGAACATGAAGCCCAGGCCTTCCTGGCCGATCAGGTGGCGTTGCGGCACGCGCACGTTGTCGAAGAACAGCTGTGCCGTGTCGGAGCTGTTCATGCCGATCTTGTGGATCTTCTGCCGCGTAACGCCGGGGGCATTCAGCGGGACGACGATCAGGCTCTTGTTCTTGTGCACCGGGCCGTCGCTGGTGTTGGCGAGCAGGCAGCACCAGTCGGCCTTCATGCCGTTGGTGATCCACATCTTGCTGCCGTTGATGACGTAGTCGCCGCCGTCCTTGCGCGCGGTGGTCTTCACCGCCGCGACGTCGGAGCCGCCGCCGGGCTCGCTGACGCCGATGCAACCCACCATGTCGCCGGCGATCGAGGGTGCCAGGAACTCGCGCTTGAGTTCATCGGCGCCGAAGCGTGCCAGCGCCGGCGTGCACATGTCGGTGTGCACGCCGATGGCCATGGGCACGCCGCCGCAGTTCGTCGCCCCGAGCGCCTCGGCCATCACCATGGAGTAGCTGAAGTCCAGGCCGGCGCCGCCGTACTCCTCGGGGTACTTCAGGCCCAGCAACCCCAGGTTGCCCAGCTTCTTGAAGACCTCGTGGCTGGGGAACTGCTCGGCGCGCTCCCACTCGTCGATGTGGGGGTTGAGTTCCTTCTGGACGAACCGGGTGACGGTGTCGTCCAGGGCGCGGTGCTGGTCGGTGAATTGCATGGACGCTTCCTCGCGGTGGGGTCTCAGAGTCGGGCGATGCCGAAGGTGTTGGGACGCAGCGTGCGGTCGGCGGCTTCGGCGGCCAGCGCCAGGCACAGTGCCAGCACGCGGCGGGTGTCGCGCGGGTCGATGATCCCGTCGTCCCACAGGCGTGCGGTGCCGAACAGCGCCGTGGACTCGGCGTCGAGCCGGCGCTTGAGCTGCTCGCTCATCGCCTTCAAGCCGGCCTCGGCCTGTTCGTTGAGTTCGACGCCGGTGCGCTCGAGCTTGGCCCGGCCGACGAGCTCCATCACCATCGCAGCCTGGGCGCCGCCCATCACCGCAGTGCGCGCGCTGGGCCAGGCGAAGATGAAGCGCGGATCGAAGCCGCGGCCGCACATGCCGTAGTTGCCGGCGCCGAAACTGCCACCGAGCACGATGGTGAACTTGGGCACCCGCGCGTTGGCCACGGCCTGAATCATCTTGCTGCCGTGCTTGATGGCGCCTGCGGCCTCGGCGGCCGAGCCCACCATGTAGCCGGTGGTGTTCTGCAGGAAGACCAGGGGCAGGCCGCTCTGGTCGGCCAGCTGGATGAACTGGGCGGCCTTGGTCGAACCGTTGGGCTGGATCGGGCCGTTGTTGCCGATCAGCCCGACCGCATGACCGTCGATGCGCGCGTGGCCGCAGATCGTGTCGCTCGCGTAGGCGGCCTTGAATTCGAGGAAGGCCGAGTCGTCGACCAGGCGGGCGACGACCTCGCGCACGTCATAGGGCTCGCGCTCGTCGGCGGGCACCACACCCAGCAGCTCCTCGGCGGGATAGCGCGGGGGTGGCGCCTGCGATGGTGCTGGGGCCGCGTCCCAGGGCAGCGCTGCGAGCAGTTCGCGCGCCAGGGCGATGGCATGGGCGTCGTCGTCGGCCAGGTATTCGCCCAGGCCGGTGGTGCGTGCGTGCAGCTCGGCGCCGCCCAGGGCTTCCTCGGTCGCTTCTTCGCCGATGGCGGCCTTGACCAGCGGCGGGCCAGCCAGATAGATGCTGGAGCGGTCCTTGACCAGCACGACATAGTCCGACAGGCCGGGCAGGTAGGCGCCGCCGGCGGTGGAGGCGCCGTGCACCACCGCCACCTGCGGGATGCCGGCGGCCGACAGCCGCGCCTGGTTGGCGAAGCTGCGGCCGCCGTCGACGAAGATCTCGGCCTGGTACATGAGGTTGGCGCCGCCGGACTCGACCAGCGACACCAGCGGCAGCTTGTTTTCCAGCGCGATGGCCTGCGCGCGCAAGCCCTTTTTCAGGCCCATGGGCGCAACCGTGCCGCCCTTGACGGCGCTGTCGTTGGCGGTGATGAAGACGCGCTTGCCGGCCACCACACCGATGCCGGTGATGGCGCCGCCGCCCTGCACGCTCTTCTTGCCGTCGTCGTCGTGCATGCCCAGGCCCGCCAGGGTGCTGAGCTCGAGGAACTCGCTGCCACGGTCGATCAGGCGGGCGACGCGTTCGCGCGGCAGCAGCTGGCCGCGGCGGGCGAAGCGCTCGGCCTTGCTGCGGCTTTCGGCTACGACCTTGGCTTCGAGTGCGCGCACCTCGTCCAGGCGCTCGCGCATGCGGGCGGCGTTGGCGGCGTACGCGGGGGAGCGGGGGTCGATCCGCGAAGTCAGTACGGGCATCAGCGGGATCCTTCGCCGCAGGGGGCGGGGTCGGTGGGCTCGCGCAGCACCTCGGGCGTGGTGGCGCGGTGGAAGCCCTCGAAGGGCGTCTGGCGCTGCACCGGCAGGCGCGGGAACACGGCCGAGCCCAGCGAGGCCGCGCCGTCGATCTGCAGTGTGACCCCGGTGATGAAGGCCGCCGCCGGGCACAGCAGGAAGACGATGGCGGCGCTGACCTCGGCCTCCAGCCCCATGCGGCCCAGCGGCACATGCTGCTTCAGGCGCGGGATGAGCGTGCGCACGGCGCCGGCGTAGGTGTCCATGCCCGAGCTCGCGATCCAGCCCGGGGCCACGGCGTTGACGCGCACGCCCGCATGCGCCCACTCCACCGCGGCGCTCATGGTCAGGTTGCTCATGCCGGCGCGCGCCGCGCCCGAGTGGCCCATGCCGGGCATGCCGTTGCGGAAGTCGGCGGTCATGTTGACGACCGCGCCGCCGTGCTGCTGCAGGCACTGCACGAACAGCTCGCGCATCATCAGGAAGCCGCCGGTCAGGTTGTTGGCCACCACCGACTCGAAGCCGCGCTTGGACAGCGCCAGCAGCGGGGCTGGAAACTGCCCGCCTGCGTTGTTGACCAGGCCGGTGATGGGGCCGTGCTCGACCAGCGCTGCTGCGATGTGTGCGCGCACGGCGTCTTCGTCGCGAATGTCGAAGGCGCGCCAGGCACAGCGCCCGCCGTCGTCGGCGATCTCGGCGGCCACGCGCTCGAGCTTGTCGGCGCTGCGGCCGCTGATGATCACCTGTGCGCCCAGCGCAGCCAGCTCATGCGCGACGCAGCGGCCGATGCCCGAACCGCCGCCGGTGACCCACACCGCCTGCCCGGCGAACAGGCCCGGGCGATAGACACTGCGGTAGCCCGTGGCCGCCGGCGTGGCGCTGGTTGCGGCGGGACTCGGGGGTGTCGCTGGGGTCGACGATGCCATGGGGGCCTTGCGGTCGTGCGATCGAAGATGCCGCATTAGGCCTATAGGTGACGTTAACGTCAACCACATTACATTAAGGGAAAACGCGAGTCCAAAGCGTTATGCTGCCGCCTTACGATGCCGCAACCGAGGGCCGCGCCCTGCGCGGAGCCCGTGTTCGACCTTTCCACCTGCAAGAGGAATCCCCTGATGGACATGCAAGCCTGCACCGACGCGCTGCGCGCCAAGGTCGGTGACAACTGCGGCCTGGGCGCCGTGCTGAAGTTCGACTGCGGCACCGACGGCGTGGTCGTGATCGACGGCAAGGCCTCGCCCAACACGGTGTCGAACACCGACACCGACGCGGACTGCACCGTGGCGATCACGCGCGAGAACCTTGCGGCGCTGCTCGACGGCTCGCTCGAGCCGGTCACCGGGTTCATGAGCGGCAAGTTCAAGGTCAGCGGCGACATGAGCGTGGCCATGAAGCTGCAGCGCGTGGTGGGCTGAAGGACCGCGGCCGTGCGCATCGACGAGCGCAGCCCACCGGTCACCGCGGCGGCGCGCGAGGCGGTGGATGCCCACCGCAGCGACGATGCCACCGAGCTGTTCGGAGTCACCGAGCTGTGCAAGGCCTTCGACATCACGCCGCGGGCGCTGCGCTTCTACGAAGACAAAGGGCTGCTGGCGCCGCGGCGCGTGAATGGCTCGCGTGTCTACAGCCGCCGCGACCGGGCGCGTCTGGCGCTCATCCTGCGCAGCAAGGCCATCGGTGCCTCGCTGGCCGAAATCAAGCACTACCTCGACCTGTACGGCACGCACGGAGAGGGCCGCACGCAGCAGATGCGATACGTGATCAAGCGCACCGACGAGGCGATCGACGAGCTCGAGCGCAAGCGCGCGCACATCGAGGCCATGCTGGCTGAGCTGCGCGTGATCAACGCCGCGGTGCGCCGCCAGCTCGGCGCCGATTGAGGAGCCCCCCGATGGCCTTGCCCCACTTCCCTTCGGCCTGGATCACCGACGAGCACCGCATGCTGCAGGACAGCGTGGCGCGGTTCTTCCGCGAGCGCTGGGTTCCGCGGGCGGCGCAGTTCCGCGAGGCCGGCATGATGCCGCGCGACACCTGGCGCGAGGCCGGCGAGCACGGCCTGCTGTGCTGCGCCATGCCCGAGGCCTACGGCGGCGGCGGCGGCGACTTCGGCCACGACGCGGTGATCCTGCTCGAGCAGGCGCGCGCCAACCTCAGCGGTTTTGGCGGCGGCCTGCACTCGGCCATCGTCGCGCCCTACATCCTGCACTACGGCACCGAAGAGCAGAAGCAACGCTGGTTGCCGCCGATGGCCACCGGCGAGCGGGTCGGCGCCATCGCGATGACCGAGCCCGGCGCCGGCAGCGACCTGCAAGGCGTGCGCAGCCTCGCCCGCCGCGACGGAGACCACTACCTGCTGACCGGCCAGAAGGTCTTCATCACCAACGGCCAGAACGCCAACCTGGTGATCGTGGTGTGCAAGACCGACCGCGATGCCGGTGCGCATGGCACCTCGCTGCTGGTGGTGGAGGTCGAAGACGCGCAGGGCCGGCCCGTGCCGGGATTCCGGCGTGGCCGCAACCTCGACAAGATCGGCATGAAGGCGCAGGACACCTCGGAGCTGTTCTTCGACGACGTGCGCGTGCCGGTCGAGAACCTGCTGGGTGGCGCCGAGGGCCAGGGCTTCATCCAGCTGATGCAGCAACTGCCGCAGGAGCGGCTGATCATTGCCGTCAGCGGCGTGGGCGCGATGGAGCGCGCGCTCGACGACACCCTGGCCTACACCAAGGAGCGCAAGGCCTTCGGCAAGCCGGTGTGGGCCTTCCAGAACACGCGCTTCAAGCTTGCCGAGGTGCAGGCAAACGTGCTGGCCGCACGCAGCTTCGTGGATGCCTGCATGGCTGCGCATCTCAAGGGCGAGCTCGATGCCGCGCGCGCGGCGCTGGCCAAGTGCTGGGTGAGCGACCTGCAGTGCAAGGTGATCGACGAGTGCCTGCAGCTGTTCGGTGGCTACGGCTACATGATGGAGTACCCGATCGCCGAGCTCTATGCCGACGCCCGGGTGCAGCGCATCTATGGCGGCACCAACGAGATCATGAAGGAGCTGGCCAGCCGCTTCATGTGAAGCCCGGCGTGCCGCCCAAGACCGCATGAACGCCACCGAACCCATGCTCGCGCGATCCTTGCGCGGCGCGCTGGAGCGCCAACGCGCCGCCTATCGCCAGCACCCGGTGCCCACGCTGGCCGAGCGCCGCGACGACCTGATGCGGCTGCGCGCCTTCCTGCTCGACCACCAGGGCGCGCTGGAAGCGGCGATCAACGCCGACTACGGCCACCGCTCGGCGCACGAGACGCGGCTGTGCGAGATCGCGCCCGCGGTCGATGGCATCAAGTACGCCCTGCGCGAGATGGGCGCCTGGATGCGGCCGCAGCAGCGCCACGTCGACCTGCTGAGCTTTCCCGGGGCACGCAACCGCGTGGTGCCACAGCCGCTGGGCGTGGTGGGTGCCATCGTGCCGTGGAACTTTCCGGTCAACCTCAGCTTCGTGCCCTTGACCTACATCTTCGCTGCCGGCAACCGCGCACTGGTGAAGATGAGCGAGAACTCGCGCCGGCTCGCCGCGCTGCTGATCGAGAAGATCCCGGCCTACTTCCCGCCCGAGAAGCTGCAGTTCTTCGACGAGACCGGCGGCGTCGGCATCGAGTTCTCCAAGCTGCCGTTCGATCACCTGCTGTTCACCGGCTCGGGCCAGACCGGCCGCGCGGTGATGGCCGCCGCCGCGGCCAACCTGTGCCCGGTGACGCTGGAGCTCGGCGGCAAGGCACCGGCCATCGTCTGCGACGACTTCCCGCTGCAGACCGCGGCCGAGCGCATCCTGTTCGTCAAGTGCCTCAACGCAGGCCAGATCTGCACCTCCGTGGACCATGCCTGGCTGCCGCACCGCAAGGTGGCGGAGTTCGTGAAGCTGGCGCAAGCCGTGGTGCCGGCGCGCTATCCGTCGCTGGCTTCGACCGACTACACCTCCATCATCGACCAGCGATCCTTCGAGCGCCTGCTGGCCGCGCTGGACGAGGCCCGCGCAGGCGGCGCGACGCTGGTGCAGCTGCTGCCCGGGCCGGCCTATGACGCTGCCATGCGCAAGGTCGCGCCGGTGATCGTGCTGGACGCGCCGGCCGGCTCGGCGTTGATGACACGCGAGATCTTCGGCCCGATCCTGCCGATCCACGGCTACGGTCAGCTCGACGAAGTGATCGAGGCTGTGAACAGTGCCGACCGGCCGCTGGCGGTCTACCCGTTCAGCAACGACCGGGCCACGGTCGGCCACCTGCTCGACCACATCATGTCGGGCGGCGTGTCGGTCAACGATGCGCTGCTGCACGTGGCCCAGCACGACCTGCCCTTCGGCGGCGTCGGCCCCTCGGGCATGGGTCACTACCATGGCCACGAAGGCTTCCAGACCTTCTCCAAGCTGCGTCCTGTGTTCCACCAGGCACGCTGGTCGGCGATGTCGCTGATCGGCCCGCCCTACGGCCGCTTTGCCGACCGGATGCTGAAGTTCCTGATCAAGTGAGATGACGTTGGGCGCTCCCTTGGGGAGCGCGTTCCTCCCTTGGGGAGGTGGTCGCACAGCGACCGGAGGACAGATCGATGAGCACCGCCTACATCTACGACCACGTCCGCACCCCGCGCGGCAAGGGCAAGAAGGACGGCAAGCTGCACCAGGCCAGCCCGGTGTGGCTGCTGCGCACGCTGCTGCTGGCGCTGCAGGCGCGCAACCGGCTCGACACGGCACTGGTCGACGACGTGGTGCTGGGCTGCGTCACGCCCGTCGGCGAGCAAGGCGCCGACATCGCACGCACCGCGGTGCTCGACGCCGAGTGGGCGACTACGGTGGCAGGCGTCACGCAATCACGCTTCTGTGCCTCGGGGCTCGAATCGGTGAACCTGGCCGGCGCCAAGGTGGCCAGCGGCTACGAGGACCTGGTGGTGGCCGGTGGCGTCGAGTCGATGAGCCGCTGGCCGATGGGCAGCGACGGCGGCGCCTGGGTGATGGACCCGCGCATCAACCAGAAGACCGGCTTCGTGCCGCAGGGCATCAGCGCCGACCTGATCGCCACCATCGAGGGCTGGGGCCGGGCCGATCTCGATGCCTTTGCGCTGCGCTCGCACCAGCGCGCCGCGGCGGCGCGCGCCGAGGGCCGCTTTGCCCGCTCCATCGTGCCGGTGCACGACATCGCCGGCTTGCCGCTGCTGGCCGAGGACGAGACCATCCGCCCGAACGCGACGCTGGAGGCAATGGCCAAGCTCGATCCCTCGTTCGCCATGATGGGGGCGATGGGCTTCGATGCCACGGCGCTGCGCAAGTACACCACCGTCGAGCGCATCGAGCACGTGCACCACGCCGGCAACTCGTCGGGCATCGTCGACGGCGCCGCGCTGATGCTGGTGGGCTCGGCCGAGGGCGGCGCCAGGGCCGGTCTGAAGCCGCGCGCGCGCATCCGCGCGGCGGCGGTCACCGGTGCCGAGCCGACCATCATGCTCACAGGCCCCACGCCGGCGTGCCGCAAGGCGCTGGCCAAGGCCGGCATGCAGGCCGGAGACATCGACCTGTGGGAGGTGAACGAGGCCTTCGCGGTGGTGCCGATGAAGACGGCGCGCGATCTGGGCGTCGATCCCGAGCGGGTGAACGTCAACGGCGGCGCCATCGCCATGGGCCATCCGCTGGGCGCCACCGGCTGCATGATCCTGGGCACCCTGCTCGACGAGCTGGATCGCCGTGGCCTGGCCACCGGCTGCGCCACGCTGTGCGTGGGCGGCGGCATGGGCATTGCCACCATCATCGAGCGGGTGTGAACAGACACCGCCCCCGAAGCGCCTTCGGCGCCTCCCCCCCAGGGGGGCGCCGATGGCGGGCCGGCGGAGCCGGTTCCGCGGCGGCCGCTGGGCTTCAAGCGAGCGGTGCCGAGGTGGTGCCGATTGGAGAAACGCATGAGCGAGACGACTGAAGCCCTGACTTTGACGATCGACGAGCACGGCATCGGCCTGGCGGTGATGGATCTGCCGGGCAAGCCGATGAACCTGCTCAACGACGAGCTCGCCGCGCCGCTGCTGGCGTTGGTCGACCGGCTCGAGCAGGATGCGGCGCTCAAGGGCCTGGTCATTGCCTCGGGCAAAAAGGACTTCATGGCCGGTGCCGACGTCGACCGGTTATGGGCGTTGACCACCGCGCAGCAGGCATTCGATGCGTCGATGATGTTCAAGCGCGTGCTGCGCCGCATCGAGCGCTGCGGCAAGCCGGTGGTCGCCGCCATCCACGGCATGTGCCTGGGCGGCGGGCTGGAGCTGGCCATGGCCTGTCACGCGCGCATCGTGCTCAATGACGGTAAGGCGCGGCTGGGCTTGCCCGAGGTCAAGCTGGGCCTGCTGCCCGGCGGCGGCGGCACCCAGCGGCTGCCGCGCCTGGTGGGCATACAGGCCGCGCTGCAGATGATGGGCGAGGGTGCCGACGTGCGCGCCGACAAGGCACTGGCCATGGGGCTGGTCACGGCGCTGGCCGCGAGCCGCGACGAGCTGCTGGCGCAGGCGCACGCTTGGGTGCTGGCCCACCCCAAGCCGCGCCAGCCCTGGGACGAGCCCAAGTTCCGGTTCCCCGGCGGCGACGGCAAGTCGCCCGCAGTGGTGCAGATGCTGGCCATCGCGCCCTCGATCGCCAGCGCCAAGAGCCACGGCAACTACCCGGCGATCGCGCACATCATGTCCAGTGTGTTCGAGGGCAGCCTCATGGACATCGACAACGCGCTCGAGCTCGAGAGCCGCTACTTCGCGGCCTGCGCCGTCAGCCCCGAGTCGCGCAACATGATCGGCACGCTGTGGTACCAGCTCAACGCCATCAAGAAGGGCCGCTCGCGACCTGCGCAAGTGCCGGCCTCGAGCGTGAAGAAGCTGGGCATCCTGGGCGCGGGCATGATGGGTGCGGGCATCGCCTACGTGGCCGCCGTGGCCGGCATCGAGGTCGTGCTGCTGGACACCACGGCCGAGGCGGCCGAACGCGGCAAGGCCCATTCGCAGGGTCTGCTCGACCAGGCGGTGAAGAAGGGCCGGCGCAGCGCCGAGCAACGCGAGGCGGTGCTCGCGCGCATCACACCCACCATTCAATATGAGCGGCTGTCGGGCTGCGACCTGGTGATCGAGGCCGTGTTCGAGGATCGCGCGGTCAAGGCCGGCGTCACCCGCCAGGCCGAGGCGGTGATCGGTGCCGACGCGGTGTTCGCCAGCAACACCTCCACCCTGCCCATCAGCGGCCTGGCCCAGGCCAGCGCGCGGCCGGCGAACTTCATCGGCCTGCACTTCTTCAGCCCGGTGGACAAGATGCCGCTGGTGGAGATCATCGTCGGCGCGCAGACCTCGCCCGAGACGCTGGCGCGCGGCTTCGACTTCGTGCTGCAGATCGGCAAGACGCCGATCGTCGTCAACGACTCGCGCGGCTTCTACACCAGCCGCGTCTTCGCCACCTATGTGCTGGAAGGGCTGGCGCTGCTGGCCGAGGGCGTGCACCCGCGGCACATCGAGCAGGCCGGCCTGCAGGCCGGCATGCCGATGCCGCCACTGGCACTGCAGGACGAGGTGAGCCTGAGCCTGGCGCTGCACGTGGCCGACCAGACCCGCAGGGATCTGGCCGCCGAAGGCCGGCCCTACACGCCGCATCCGGGCGAGGCGGTTCTGCGCGCGCTGTGCGAGATCGGCCGCGTGGGCAAGAAGGCCGGGCGCGGCTTCTACGACTGGAGCGACGACGGTCGCACGCTGTGGCCGGGCCTGAAGGAGCTGTATCCGCCGCGCGCCGAGCAGCCGCCGCAGGCCGAGCTGATCGACCGCCTGATGTTCGCCCAGGCCAACGAGGCGGCGCGCTGCTTCGAAGAAGGCGTGGTGCGTTCGGTGGCCGATGCCAACATCGGCTCGATCTTCGGCTGGGGCTTCGCGCCCTTCCAGGGCGGGGCCCTGCAGTTCATCAATGCCATGGGACCGGCGCGTTTCGTTGCGCGCGCGGGCGAACTGGCCGAACGACACGGTCCGCGCTTCGCGCCGGCGGCGGTGGTGCGGCGGTTGGCAGAGCAGGGGCGGCGGTTCGAGGATTGAGCACAGCCCAGACCGGCGAGTTCGAAGCCGATGGCGCACGTGCGCCAGGTGCGGTTCGGGGCGGACAGCTCGCCCGTGCGCACGGAGGCTGTCGGCTCGATCGGAGCATCGGTGCCGAACCATTGCATGTGGCGGGCGCTGCCGTGGATCGCGTACAGCGCCGGCGCATCGCCGGGCGCGATCTCGCGGTGTTCGCGTGATGCGCAACATGTGCGTGATTGGATGCATCCCTGAGTCGGAATCCGACTGGTCGGCGCGCGACGATTGAGGCACCATCGCGCCATACGGGGCTCTGCGCGAGGCCATGCCGCCCACCGATGCTGCCTTCCTGAGCTGGCTGTCCACTCGGCATGCACTGGACGTCTACGCGCTGGGCGTGGCGGCGGTGATGCTGGTGCTGGCGGCCGCGCTGTTGCTGGCATCGCGCCAGACCGACCGGCGCGCGCTTCGGTTGTTCGCGCTGCGCTACGCTCTTGGGGCTGCGGCCTGGACGTTTGCGCACCCGAGGGTGCAAGGCGCCCCAGCCGACGCGCCCTTTGTCTCGATGCTGGCGGCCGTGGCGCTGCTGGCGCTCACGATCTGGGCGCTGGACGAATTCCTGGGTTGCGCCACGTTGCGCCGTCGAATGGCAACGCTGGCGGCCAGCGTGCTGGCCGTCGCCGCGCTTGCCGGCTACAAGGTGCTGGCGCCGGCCTCGGCCTTGGGCATCTATGTCGTGATGGGATTGATGATGTCATGGTGCGCGGCCACCGCCTGGCGGGCCGCAGCGCACGAGCCCGGCGTCGGCCACCGGATCGTGGCGCTGGCCTTCGCCTCCTACCCGGCACTGCTGCTGGGGGTGTGGCCGCTGGGTGGCCTGTCGCGGACCAGCGATCTGGCCTACTTGGTCGCGGTGCCGGGCGTGATCGTGGGCGTGACCGTGCTGGTGGTGAGCCTGGCCCGGTCCAACCGCCGGCTCGCACTCGAACTCGACCGCCGCGAGCAGGCCGAGGCCGCGCTGCGCGAACTCAATGCCACGCTGGAGGAGCAGGTGGCCTCGCGAACGGCGTCGATGCGCACGCTGCTCGAAGGCATGGAGATGTTCACCCGCAGTGTGTCGCACGACTTGCGCGGCTCGCTGGGCGGCGCCACGGCGCTGGCCCGGCTGGTGCGCGATGCGCTGGCCGTGGGCGACTGGCAGCGGGCGCAGCGCCTGATCGACCCGTTGCCGCATGCGCTGGGGCACACCTTCGACCTGGTGCAGGGCCTGCTGGAGCTGTCGCGATTGGAGGAGCGGCCGCTCGAGCGCCGCCTCGTGGGCTTGCGCGATGCCGCGCAGCGCGCCGCCGATGCCCTGGCGATGGACCCGCAGACCGCCCCGCTGATGCAGCGGGTGAGCCTGCAGCTGGACGCGCTGCCCCAAGCCCATGCCGATGCGGTGCTGATGCAGCAGGTGTTCGCCAACCTGATCGGCAATGCGGTGCGGTTTGCGTCGGCGGGCACGCAGGACCAGCCGCGCGTCGAGGTGGGCGCGGCGCCGCATGAAGGTGCGCAGGCCGTGTATGTGCGCGACAACGGCCCGGGTTTCGACCCGGCGCAGTCGGGCGAGCTGTTCAAGCCGTTTGCCCGTCTGCACGATGCGCGGCTGTCGCAGCATGGCATCGGGCTGTCGATTGTGCGCCGCATCGTCGAGCGCCACGGCGGGCGCATCTGGGCCGAAAGCACACCCGGCCACGGTGCGGTGTTCTGGTTCACCGTACGGCAGGCGGCATGATGCACGACGACGATCGCAGCCCTGGCCGAGTCGGCCGGCACGGTACCTGGAGGTGTCGGCCATGGTGACACCCCTGCGCGGCGAGCCCGCCCCACTGGGCGCCAGCCCCGGGCCCGATGGCGTGAACTTCAGCGTCTGGGCGGGCGCGGCGCGCGAGGTCGAGCTGCTGCTGTACGAGCGGGTCGACGACGACGCGCCGCGCCGCGTGATTGCGCTGCAGCCGCACCGCCATCGCAGCTACCGCTACTGGCATGTGTTCGTGCCGGGACTGCGTGCCGGCCAGATCTACGCCTGGCGCGCGCGCGGCGGCCCCAGCGGTGGCGATGGCTACGGGCGCGATGACGAAAAGGTGCTGCTCGACCCCTATGGCCGGGCGATGGTGCGGCCGGCGGGCTACTCGCGCGAGGCCGCCCGCCGCCCGGGGCGAAACGACGCGGTGGCGTGCAAGAGCGTGGTGGTGGACACGCGACGCTACGACTGGGAGGGCGACGCACCACTGCGCCGGCCCTACGCCCAGACCGTGATCTATGAAATGCATGTTGGCGGCTTCACCCGCCACCCCAGTTCCGGACTGGCGCCGCAGCGGCGCGGCACCTACGCCGGCGTGGTCGACAAGATCCCCTACCTGCGCGAGCTGGGCATCACCGCCGTCGAGCTGCTGCCGGTGTTCGCCTTCGACGAGCAGGATGCCCCGGCGGGACTGACCAACTACTGGGGCTATGCGCCGATGTCGTTCTTCGTGCCGCATGGCGGCTACAGCCAGTGCGGCGGTGGCCCCAGGGTGCTCGACGAGTTCCGCGACATGGTCAAGGCGCTGCACCGGGCGGGCATCGAAGTCATTCTCGACGTGGTCTACAACCACACCGCCGAAGGCGACGAGCGCGGCCCGACCTTCAGCTGGCGCGGTCTCGACAACGACACCTACTACATCCTCGAGGGCGAAGGCCGACACGCCAACTACTCGGGCACCGGCAACACGTTGGCGGCCAACCAGTCGGTGGTGCGCCGCATGATCATCGACAGCCTGCACTACTGGGTGCGCGAAATGCATGTGGATGGCTTTCGCTTCGACCTGGCGGCCATCCTTGCGCGCGACGAGCAGGGCCGGCCATTGGCGCGCCCGCCGGTGTTGTTCGACATCGAGACCGATCCGGTGCTGGCCGGCACCAAGCTCATCGCCGAAGCGTGGGATGCGGCCGGGCTGTACCAGGTGGGGCACTTCCCCGGCGAAAGCTGGAAGGAGTGGAACGGGCAGTTCCGCGACGACGTGCGCGCCTTCGTGCGAGGCGACTCGGGCCTGGTGCGCCGCATGGCCGATCGGCTGATGGGCAGCCCCGACCTGTATGGGGCGCGACCGCGCGAGCCCGCCCAGAGCATCAACTTCGTGACCAGCCACGACGGCTTCACGCTCAACGACCTCGTGTCGTACAACACCAAGCACAACGAGGCCAATGGCGAAGACAACCGCGACGGCACCGACCACCACCTGAGCTGGAACTGTGGGGCCGAGGGGCCCAGCACCGACATCGAGGTCGAGCGGCTGCGCGGACGTCAGATTCGCAACCTGCTGGCGATCAACATCTTGTCGCTGGGCACGCCCATGCTGCTGATGGGCGACGAGGCGCGGCGCACGCAGCACGGCAACAACAACGCCTATTGCCAGGACAACGAGACCAGCTGGTTCGACTGGAGCCTCGTGCAGCGGCATGCCGACATCCACCGCTTCGTGCGCGGGCTGATCAAGCTGCGCGGACTGCGCGAGTCGGTGCGCGATGCGCACCCGCTCACGCTGGCCGAGTTGATGTCACTCGCGCAGGTGCAGCTGCACGGCGTGCAGCTCGCCCGGCCCGATCTGGCGCACGACTCGCACAGCCTGGCGATCACCGCCGCCAGCCTGTCGGGCGACCTGCGCATGCACTTCGCGCTCAACGCCTGGTGGCAACCGCTGGCGTTCCAGCTGCCAGCGCTGCCGGCCGAGGCGGTGGGTGGGTGGCGCCGGGTGATCGACACGTCGCGGCCCGCCCCGCACGACCTGGTGGACCCGCGGCATGGCGAGCCGGTCGAGGGCGCCACGCACACCGTGGCCGAGCGCAGCGTGGTGGTGCTGTTCGCGGCGGTGCGACCGACGGCGGCGATGGCCGGGCCGCTGTCAGGCATTTAGGTTACAAGTGCAGCTCATGATGGACGCTTCGTCGCCACCCGCGAGCCTGACCACCGAGTCGGTCGCCCTGTTGTCGCCGCTGGCGTTGCCCGCCCTGGCGATGGCCTGCGCCGATGGGGCGCCGGTGTCGACGCTGTTCGATCTGCTGTCGGTGGGCGCCTTTCGCTCCACGGTGCACGGCCGGCTGTTGCGCGCCAATCCGGCGTTGGTGCGCTTCCATGGCGCCGCCAGCGAGGCCGAGCTGCTGGCCGGCGCCGGCGGCGAGGTGGAAGGCTTTTACGTCGAGCCGCGGCGTCGAGAGTGGCTGATGCAGCGGCTGGCGCGCGACGGCCAGGTCACCGGCTTCGTGTCCGAGGTCTTTCGCGGGCGCGAGCGGGAACGGGTGTGGGTGACCGAGAACGTCCATGTGGTGCACGACGCGCAGGGCCAGGTGCTTTACCTGGAAGGCACGCTCGAGGAGATCACGGACCGCGTGCGCCAGCAGGCCGAGCTGGCGCGCAGCGAGCAGACGCTGCGGCTGGTCACCGACCATGTGCCCGGCGCCGTGTTCCGGTTGCATTTCGGCGCCGATGGGCAGCGGCGCATCGACTATTGCAGTGGCGGCGTGCGCGAGCTGCTCGGTTGCACGCCCGAGCAAATGGTCGCCGATCCGATGACGTTCGATCGCTTGATCCATCCGGACGATGCCGCCCGGGTGGGCCAGGCCATCGCGCGCAGCGTGCACGCCCAGCAGCCACTGGCGGTGGAGTTACGGGTCTGCCTCGACGGCGGCCAGCAGAAATGGGTGCAGGTGAGTTCGCAACCGGCGCCGTCGGTCGAGGGCGAGATGGTGCGCATCGGCGTGATGATGGACATCACCGGCCGCAAGGAGGCCGAGGCCCTGCGCATCGAGCGCGACCGTGCCGAAGGCGCCGATCGTGCCAAGACCGAGCTGCTGTCGCGGGTGAGCCATGAGCTGCGCACGCCTCTGAACGCGGTGCTGGGGTTCGCGCAGCTGCTCGAGGTCGATCCGACGCTGGGCGCGCGCCAGCGGACCTGGACCGAGCAGATCCTGGCCAGCGGGCGCCACCTGCTGGAGTTGGTGGACGAGGTGCTCGATCTGTCGGCTGCGCAGTCCGGCCGGCTCGACATGCAGTTGCGACCGGTGTCGCTGCCGGCGGTGGTGGCCGAGAGCTGGGCGATGCTGGCGGTGGCTGCCGAGCGCGCAGGCCTGGCCTACGTCGAGACCGGCACCGAGGTGTCCACCTGGGTGCTGGCCGATGGCCGGCGACTCAAGCAAGTCGTGAGCAACCTGCTGTCCAACGCGGTGAAGTACAACCGGGCGCACGGTCGCATCGAGCTGCATCTGCGCCCCGAAGGCGACGGGGTCGAACTGTCGATCAGCGACAGCGGCGCCGGCCTCACGGCGGACCAGGTGGCGCGGTTGTTCCGCCCGTTCGAGCGGCTGGGGGCGCAGCACAGCGCCGTGCCCGGCACCGGCCTGGGCCTGGCCCTGACGCGCCAGCTCGTCGAATCCATGGGCGGACGCATCCACGCCGAAAGCACACCGGGCGTGGGCACGACCTTCCGGCTGTGGCTGCCGCGCGCGCCGCAGCCGTCGGGCCATTGACGGCAGTGGACCGCTCGCACCGGCGTTTCGGGTGAGCCACCGCCGCGCCGGTTCAGTGCTGCAGGATCTTCGACAGGAAGTCCTTGGCCCGCGGGCTGCGGGCGTCGGGGTTGCCGAAGAACTCGTCGCGGGTGCAGTCCTCGATGATGCGGCCGGCGTCCATGAAGATGACGCGGTGGCTGACCTTGCGCGCGAAGCCCATCTCGTGGGTGACGCACATCATCGTCATGCCCTCCTGAGCCAGCTGCACCATCACGTCGAGCACCTCGCCCACCATCTCGGGGTCGAGTGCGCTGGTGGGTTCATCGAACAGCATCACGATCGGGTCCATGCTGAGCGCGCGGGCGATGGCCACGCGCTGCTGCTGGCCACCCGAGAGCTGGCCGGGGAACTTGTCCTTGTGGGCCATCAGCCCCACGCGATCGAGCATCTTGAGCCCGCGCGCCTTGGCCTCGTCGGCGCTGCGGCCCAGCACCTTGACCTGGGCAATGGTGAGGTTCTCGGTCACCGACAGGTGCGGAAACAGCTCGAAGTGCTGGAACACCATGCCCACGCGGCTGCGCAGCTTGGGCAGGTTGGTCTTGGGGTCGGTGATCGAGGTGCCGTCGACGATGATGTCGCCCTGCTGGATGGGCTCGAGCGCGTTCACGGTCTTGATCAGCGTGCTCTTGCCCGAACCCGAGGGTCCGCACACCACGACGACCTCGCCCTTGCTGATGTGGGTGGTGCAGTCGGTCAGCACCTGAAAGCTGCCGTACCACTTGCTGACGTTGCTGATCTGGATCATCGCGGACCCCTGGTTATCGAATGATCTGAATCTTCTGCTGCAGCCGGCGAACCAGCATGGACAGGCTGAAGCAGATGACGAAATAGACGACGGCGGCCACGAGGTAGGTCTCGACCGGCCGGTTGAAGTTCTTGCCCGCGATCTCGAAGCCCTTGAGCAGGTCGTAGGCGCCGATGGCATAGACCAGCGACGTGTCCTGGAACAAGATGATGGTCTGCGTGAGCAGCACCGGCAGCATGTTGCGGAAGGCCTGCGGCAGCACCACGAGCTGCATGGTCTGGCGATAGCTCATGCCCACTGCATAGCCGGCGTACACCTGGCCGCGCGGCACGCTCTGGATGCCCGCGCGCATGATCTCGGAGTAGTAGGCGGCCTCGAATACCGTGAAGGTGATGATGGCCGAGAGCTCGGCGCCCATGGGGCGGCCGATGATCATCGGGATCAGCAGGAAGAACCACAGGATCACCATCACCAGCGGGATCGAGCGCAGCGTGTTCACATACACGGTGGCCGGCCATACCAGCCAGGGCTTGCCCGACAGGCGCATGAGAGCCAGCAGGGTGCCCAGCGCGATGCCGCCGATCATGGCGATCAGCGTGAGCTGAATCGAGAAGAAGAAGCCCTTGGCGACGTAGCTGGAGACGACACCCCAGTTCAGGAAGGCGAAGTCGAGGTTCATGCCGCCTCCCGCCGGTGGGTCGTGCGGCCAGCGTGCGCTGTGCGCTGGCGAGCCGCTGGCGTGAGCCGGGGCCTCATGCTTTGCCCCCGATCATGCCCGGCAGCCGTGCGCGGGTCTCGATGAGCGAGGCGACGCGGTTGACCGCGAAGGCCGAGACGAAGTACAGGCCGGTGACCGCCAGGTAGATCTCGATGCCGCGCGAGGTTTCTTCCTGCGCCTGCATCGCGAACATGGTGAGCTCGGCGATGCTGACCGCGAAGGCGACCGACGAATTCTTGATGATGTTCATCGACTCGCTGGTCAGCGGCGGGATGACGATGCGAAAGGCCATCGGCAGCAGCACGTAGCGGTAGGTCTGCGGCAGGGTGAACCCGACCGCCAGGCCGGCATAGCGCTGCCCGCGCGGCAGCGCCAGGATGCCGGCCTTGACCTGTTCGGAAATGCGCGCCGAGGTGAAGAAGCCCAGCCCCAGCACCACGAGGAAGAAGCTGGGGACGTCCTTGAGCGGCGGCACCAGCGCCGGGACGACGTGGTACCAGAGGAAGATCTGGACCAGCAGCGGGATGTTGCGGAAGATCTCGGTCCAGGTGGCGCCCACGGCCACGAGCAGCTTGTTGGGCGTGGTGCGCAGGATGCCCATCAACGAGCCGACCAGCAGCGCCACCACCAGTGCCAGCAGTGCCACGCTCAGGGTCCAGCCCCAGGCGGACATCATCCACTCGAAATACGTGATGTCGCGCGGGCCCGCGCCCACGCAGCGGGCCATCACCTCGCCCGTTGCGGTGTCCTTGCAGAACACCTGCCAGTCCCATGCGCTCACGGCACTCTCCGGAAGACGACAAACCCGACGAGCGCGGAGCCCGGTGCTGCCGCGCCATGGCGGCGACCCGGGGCGCGCCCGTCGTCAGATCACGTTGGGAGTCAGCGGATCGGCGCTGCGCGTCACTTCTTCGCGTAGTCTTCCATCGGCTTGTCGTTCGGGTTCGCCCAGGCGCCCTTGGTGCTGTCGCTGGCGGCCAGCCCCACCTTGGTGTTGGCCGGCGCGATGGGCTGCATGAACCACTTGTCGTACATCTTGGCGATGTCGCCGGACTTCATCATCGCCTTGATGCTGTCGTCCACGGCCTTCTTGAAGCCCGGGTCGTCCTTGCGCATCATGATGGCGATGGGCTCGACCGAGAGCACCTCGCCCACGATCTTGAAGTCGGCCGGGTTCTTGGCCTTGGCGATGTTGCCCGCAAGGATGGAGCCGTCCATCACGAAGGCGTCGGCGCGGCCCGAATCCAGCAGCAGGAAGCTATCGGCGTGGTCCTTGCCGTAGACCTCTTCGAAGTTCACGCCGCCGGCGCGCTCATGCTTGCGCAGCGTCTGCACCGAGGTGGTGCCGGTGGTGGTGGCCACCTTCTTGCCGTTGAGCTGGCCGATGGAGGTGATGCCCGAGTTGGCCTTCACGGCCATGCGCACTTCTTCCACGAACGTGGTGACCGCGAATGCCACGTCCTTCTGGCGAGTGGCGTTGTTGGTGGTGGAGCCGCACTCGATGTCGACGGTGCCGTTGCTCACCAGCGGAATGCGGTTCTGCGAGGTGACGGGCTGATACTTGATGTCGAGCTTGGCCAGGCCGAGCGACTTCTGCACATCGGCCAGCACCTTCTGGCAGATCTCGACGTGGAAGCCGGTGTACTTGCCGTCGCCCAGGGTGTAGGACAGTGCGCCGGAGGATTCACGCACGCCCATCGTCACGGCACCGGAGTCCTTGATCTTCTTGAGCGTGTCGGCCTGGGCCGCACCCACGGCCAGGACGGCGGCCAGGGCGATCAACGTGTTCTTCATCGTGTCTCCTTCGAAAGAGCAGGGGTAGCTACGGGGGATGGGGCTGCCCGAGGCCAGGGCCAGCGGCAGCAGGGGAAACGGGTGGTCGGGGCTCGCGTCCGTCAGTTGGGGACCTGGTCGGTCGGGTACTTCCAGAAGTCGCGCAGCAGGTAGTTCATGGGCAGGTTCAGCGCCGTATTCTTGGGCGGGATCGGCTGAAGAAACCAGCGTTCGTAGACGCGCTGGGCGTCACCGCTGTGGATCAGCCGCTTCATCTCGTCGTCGGCCAGGCGTTTGAACGCGGCGTCGTCCTTGCTCAGCATGATGGCCAGGGGCTCGATCGTGAGGAACTTGCCCACCACCTTGAGCTTGCCGGGGTCTGGCCGGCCGGCCATCAGGCCGTACAGCAGCACGTCGTCCATCGCGAAGCCGTCGGCCTCGCCCTGCTCCACCATCTCCACGGCGCGGGCGTGGTCGGGAGCCTCGAGGATCTGGATGCGCAGCAGTCCGTCGCGGTTGGCCTTGTCGATGGCCTTCAGCGGTGTGGTGCCCTTGGTGGAGACCAGCTTGCGGCCCTCGAACTGCGACAGCACGGTGATCGGGCTGTCGGCGCGCACCATGTAGCGGGCACCGGTGATGTAGTGCGGCACCGTGAAGGCCACCTTCTCGCGGCGCTCGGCGTTGTTGGTGGTGGAGCCGCATTCGAGGTCGGCACGCCCCTCGGCGATGGCGGCGATGCGGTCAGCCGGCGTGACCTGCAGGTACTCGACCTTCAGCGCCGGCAGGTTCAGCTTGCGCTTGACGACATCGGCCAGCCGCAGGCACAGGTCGAGCGCATAGCCCACGGGCTTGCGGTTGCCGTCGAGATAGGAGAACGGCACCGAGGACTCGCGGTGGGCCAGCACGATGGCACCACGTTGCTGGATGCGATCGAGCACCGGCGAGGCCGCATCGACCTGCGCTGCCGCCATGCCCAGCGTTGCCGCCAGCAACGCGCGCAGTGCGCGGCCCAGGGGCTTGGGCCGGCATGGATGCGGAACGCAGATCGGAGGGTGCATGTGGCAACAAGTTAGCACGTTCGCGGCACGCTGCAATACGTGGGTGCCACACATGGGGAGCGGACTGTACGGACGCGGCTGCGGCGGTGCCAATGCTGAATGCGGGCAAGGTCATGCAGACCGCGCATGATCGGCGCGGGTTAACCCGCGTGCGGGGCCCGCTACAGTGGCGGCCGGCGGGACGATCGTGCCCCTCCGACCGTGACCGACGCCTCGCGAATGAGCAAGCTCTACTTCCGCTATGCGGCGATGAACGCCGGCAAGTCCACGGCCTTGCTGCAGGTGGCCCACAACTACGAGGAACGTGGCATGCGCGTGCGCTTGTTCACGGCCGCGCTGGACGACCGCACGGGCACGGGCGTGATCGGCTCGCGCCTGGGGCTGCAGCGCAGTGCCGACACCTTCGGCACCGACACGGAGTTCCGCCGCGCGCATCTCGAGGCTTCTTCCGCGGTGGCGTGCGTGCTCATCGACGAAGCGCAGTTCCTGACGCCCGCGCAGGTGCGGCAACTGCACCGCATGGCCCACTGCGAGGACATCCCGGTGATCTGCTACGGCCTGCGCAGCGACTTCCGCGGCGAGGCATTTCCCGGCGCGGCGATGCTGCTGACGCTGGCCGACGATGTCGAGGAGATGAAGTCGATCTGCGCCTGCGCCCGCAAGGCCACGATGAACCTGCGTTTCGACGCGCAGGGCCGTCGCGTCACCGAGGGTGCGCAGGTGGAGATCGGTGGCAACGAGCGCTACCGGGCCGTCTGTCCGGCATGCTTCTATGCCGACGACGACGACGCCCAGCGGGCGCCGGGCCTGTTCGGTTGACCCAACCCCGCCGGCCACGCCGGCTGGTCACCCGCTGCGTCAGGGTGGCTCGCCGGTGCGCAGCGCCACCGTCTCGCGCAACCGGCCCAGCAGGTCGTGCAGCATGCGGAGCTCGGCGGCGCGCAGCCCCCCCAGCAGCTCGGTCACCCAGGCCTCGTGCTCGCGCGCCATGCCCTCGAAGCGGTTGCGCCCCTGCGCCGTGAGCGTGAGCACGCAGGCGCGCCGGTCGGCCGCGGCGGTGTGGCGCTGCACCCAGCCCAGCTTTTCGAGCTCGTCGGTCAGTCCGGTCACATTGCCCCCGGTCACCATCAGGTGGCGCGACAGCTCGTTCATGCGCAGGCCCTCGGGGTAGCGGTAGAGCTGGGCCATGTAGTCGAAGCGCGACAGCGTGACCTGGAAGCGCGCGCGCAGCCGCCGGCGCACCTCGGTCTCGAGCTGCGTGCTGCAGGCCAGCAGGCGCAGCCACAGCTTCAGGGCGTCGCGCTCGCCAGCGGCGCGAGCGTCGGTCCCGGAGGGCTCGGGGTGGCGGGCGGAGGGCGGGTTCACGGGCATCGAATCTAGGCGCGGATGCTTTAGAAGTCAACGATCAGCCGGCGCCCTGCCTGCGCCCGTAACCCGAAAGTAACGCCGCCACGCTGGGCAGCGCGCCCGTGCGGCGCTACCCTTGCGGCACGGCCCGCACCGGGCGTCCATCCGCAGGAGCCAAGCATGCGCCAGACCGACGGAACCCGCATCCTCGTCGCACAGGGCGGCGGCCCCACCGCGGTGATCAACCAGTCGCTGGTGGGCGTGGTGCTCGAGGCGCGCCGCCACGAGGGCATTGCCCGTGTGTACGGTGCGCGCCACGGCGTGCGCGGCATCGTCAACGAGGACTTCGTCGACCTCACGCAGGAGACCAGCCACAACCTCGAGCTGGTGGCCGGCACCCCGGCCTCGGCGCTGGGCTCCACGCGCGACAAGCCCGACCTGGCCTACTGCCAGGAGATCTTCAAGGTGCTGCGCGCGCACGGCATCGGGCACTTCTTCTACATCGGCGGCAACGATTCGTCGGACACCGTGCGCATCGTGGCCGACGAGGCGCGCAAGGCCGGCTACCCGCTGCGCAGCATCCACATCCCCAAGACCATCGACAACGACCTGGTGGCCAACGACCACACACCGGGCTTCCCGTCGGCCGCGCGCTTCGTGGCCCAGGCCTTCGCCGGGGCCAACCTCGACAATGCCGCGCTGCCCGGGGTCTATGTGGCGGTGGTGATGGGTCGGCACGCGGGCTTTCTCACCGCCGCCTCTGCCTTAGGCAAGAAGTTCCCCGACGACGGGCCGCACCTGATCTACCTGCCCGAGCGGGTGTTCGAGATCGAGCGCTTCCTGGCCGACGTGAAGGCCATGCACCAGCGCCACGGCCGCTGTGTCATCGCCGTTTCCGAGGGCATTCACGATGCGGCGGGCAAGCCCATCGCCGCCCAGCTCGCCAAGGACCTGGAGACCGACGCGCACGGCAACGTGCAGCTGTCGGGCTCGGGCGCGCTGGCCGATCTGCTGTGCGAGGAGATCAAGGCGAAGCTGGGCATCAAACGCGTGCGCGGCGACACCTTCGGCTATGTGCAGCGCAGCTTCGTCGGCTGCGTGAGCGACGTCGACCAGCGCGAAGCGCGCGAAGTCGGCGAGAAGGCGGTGCAATACGCCATGTGGGGCGAGCGCGACGGATCGGTGGCCATCAAGCGCACAGGCTTCTACTCGGTGGACTACGAACTCGTGCCGCTCGAAGACGTGGCCGGCAAAACCCGCGTGATGGACGACGCCTTCATCGCCGACAACGGCACCGACGTCACCGACGCCTTCCGCCTGTACCTGCGACCGCTGCTGGGCTCGGGCATGCCCGACGCCTACCGGCTGCGGCCCGCGCCCGTGCCCAAGGTGCTGCGGGCGTAGCCCCGCGCAGCAATATATATGTTGTATTTGGCTTTGCTTTGCTAATATTTATGTCATGGCAAAGCAATCCCGGGCCTTGATCGAGCTGCCGCCGGCGGTGCGTGCATTGCTGCGCGAGCTGGGGGCCAACCTGTCCATTGCCCGCAAGCGTCGCAAGGAGTCGCGGCGGACATGGGCGGCGCGCATCGGCATATCGGAGCCCACCCTCGCGCGCATGGAGCATGGGGATCCGGGCGTCGCGTTCGGCACCTACGCGACCGCGCTGTGGATGATCGGCCGCGCCCAGGCCATCCCCGAGCTGGCGGCGCCGCAGCTCGACCTCGGGGCACTGGAGAGCGAGGTGCGCGTCGCCCGCGCACGGGCCGTGCGCTCGCCGATCTCGCGCGCCGAGCGCCTGCAATCCGCAGGGGCCGCGCGGGCGGATCGCCCCCGCGGCGCGGGTGCCGCCAAGCCGTCGCAGTCGTCGTGATGGCGCTGCAGGACGACGACTACCGGCCAGCCGACACCCTGAGCCTGTGGTGGACGGGCGATCCGGCGCGGCCGGTGTTGATCGGGGAGCTCGGCATGGTGCGGGCGAGCCGTGGCGTGTCGCTGCGCTACGCTGCGAGTTGGCTCGCTGCGGGCTTTGCCCTCAGCGAAGACCTGCCGCTGGTCGATACCGTCTTCCTGCCCTCGGGCCAGGAGACCGCGGCCGGGGCCGTGGACGATGCCCGACCCGACTGCTGGGGCGAGCGGGTCATCCGCTTCCTCGACCAGCCCCCGCGGTTGTCGTTGATGGAGTTCCTGTACTTCGCGGGCGACGAGCGCTTCGGCGCGCTCGGCGTATCGACCTCGAAGGACCGTTACTTGCCGCGCCGCCTGGGCCCCCTGCCCGGCCTGACGGACGTGGCCCAGATCGACGCGCTGGTGCAGAAGGTGGCCGCGGGCGAGCCGGTGCCGCCGCCGCAGCGCCGCCTGATCGCGCCTGGCGCGACGATGGGCGGCGCGCGGCCCAAGGCGCTGCTCGACATCGGCGCGCAGCAGTGGGTGCTCAAGTTCGCGGAGCCGGGGGATCACGTCGACACGCCGCTCATCGAGCACGCCGCCATGACCCTGGCCCGACGCGCCCGCATCCACGTGGCGGCGACGCGGCCCATCGCCCTGGCGCGCGGGCATGCGGTGGCGGTGCGGCGCTTCGACCGCATCGAAGACCCTGGTGGAACGAGGCGCCGGCACGCCCTGTCGGCCCATGTCGCGCTCAAGGCCGCGGGCGAGGGCATGGGCTACCCGGAGCTGGCCCAGCTGCTGCGCCGGCGCGGCGTGGCCGAGTCGCAACTGGGCAGGGCGCAGATGGCCGAGCTGTTTCGCCGCATGGTGTTCAACATCCTGATCGACAACACCGACGACCACGAAAAGAACCATGTGCTGCTCATGACCAACCGCGGCGAGTACGAGCTCGCGCCCGCATTCGACGTGCTGCCCTCGGGCCAGGCGCTGGGCTACCAGCAAATGCGTGTCGGCACCGACATGGCCGATGCCACCCTTGCCAACGCGCTGTCGGAGCACGCGCAATTCGGGCTCAAGCGCGCTGAAGCCGAGGCCCAGGTGCGCGAGGTGGTCGCTGTGGTGGCGCAATGGAAAGCCCATTTCGCAACGGCCGGCGTTCGCGCCACCGACATCGAATCCCTCGCGCAGCAGATCGACCGGCCGTTCCTGGCGGAGCAGCGGCGGGGGTGGGGTGGAAAGCCGGCAGAGTGAGCGACCCATTGGGCTGTTGCCCGTGGGCACCATTGGCGGCATGGCGCTGATCGGTTGACGTCGGTTACAACGAATGCGGAGATCCCCATGACTGCACCCAAGCTCACCCAGATCTTCGAGTCGGTCGGCGTGACCCTGCCCGGGGAGTTGCAGGCGCGGCTGAACCTGAAGTAGGGCGATGCGGTGTACGTTACCGACGTGGCCGACGGCATCAAGCTCACGCCCTTCAGCGCCGGGTCCGGTGCCCAGATGAACGTGGCGCGACGCCTGATGAAGCAGCGCCGCGACGCGCTGCGCGAATTGTCGAAGTGAGACAACGCCGGGCCCGCGGGATGCGGGCCAGTTCGCGTCTGCGCGGCCCCGGCACGCGGCGTACAGTGCGCGCCATGCCCTCTCATGAAAGCTCTGGTTTGCATGGCCGGGTACCGGCTGCGGCCAACGCCGCGCTGCGTGCCGAACTGGTCGACCACGCCCGCCGCCTGCGCCCGCTGGGCCTGGCCACCGGCACCTCGGGCAACCTGAGCGTGCGCGTGCCCGGCGGCATGTTGATCACGCCCAGCGGCGTCGACTACGACGCGCTGCGGCCCGAGGATCTGGTGACGGTGGCCGAGGACGGCACCTGGAAGCATGCGCTGGCGCCGTCGTCGGAGTGGCGGATGCACCGGGCGATCTACCAGGCGCGGCCGCAGGCCGGCGCGGTGGTGCACGGCCACCCGACGTACGCCACGGTGCTGGCGATCCGGCGCATGGAAATTCCGCCGCTGCACTACATGATCGCCGCGGCCGGTGGGTCGACGATCCGCTGCGCGCCGTATCACACCTACGGCACCGAGGCGCTGTCGCAGGCGGCGCTGCAGGCGCTGGCCGACCGCAAGGCCTGCCTGCTGGCCAACCACGGGTTGCTGGTCTTCGAGCGCGACCTGCCGCGCGCGATGTGGCTGGCGCGCGAGGTCGAAACACTGGCGCAGCAGTACGTGATGAGCCTGACACTCGGCGGCCCGGTGCTGCTGGACGAAGCGGAGATCGCCCGCGTGGTGGAGAAGTTCGCGAGCTACGGGCTGCGCCCGAGCAGCGACACGTTTGACGGCGAACGCTGACGGCATACCCGCGCCCGTCGCCCCGGTCGCCACGGCCGCCACGAGCGGCGCGCGACAATGCGCGGGTGCGCGAGCGCCGGCGCGAGACGGTGCGTGCGCCCTGACCCGCGCCGGCGCCGCCGCCTGAGCGCTGTCGAGCCCGCTGTCCACTGTTGCCAGGTTGCCCGCCGTGAGCCCCGAATCCGACCCCCGCCCCGAATCCACCCTCACCCGCTTGCTGCATGCCGACCGCCGCGCCGGCGTCGAGCAAGGCGCGGTGCACAAGCCCATGCATCCGGCGGCCACGTTCTCGTACCGCACGGCGGCCGAACTGGTGGCGGTGTTCCAGGGCCGCCAGCCGGGTTATGTCTACGCGCGCCAGGGCAACCCCACCGGCGCGGCGCTGGAGGCCAAGCTCGCGCTGATGGAGGGCGCGCGGGCCAGCGCGGTGTTCGCCACCGGCATGGCCGCCATCGGCGGCCTGATGCTGGCGTTGCTCAGGGGCGGCGACCACATGGTGGCCAGCCGGCATCTGTTCGGCAACACGCCCAGCCTGCTGGGCACCCTGGCCGGCCTCGGCCTGGAGGTGACCTACGTCGACGCCGCCGATGCGGCGAACGTTGCCGCGGCGCTGCGCCCCAACACGCGCCTGGTGTTCACCGAGACCGTGGCCAACCCCGGCACGCAGGTGGCCGACCTGGCCGGCATCGGTGCGCTGTGCCGCGACCGCGGCCTGGTGTACGTGGTGGACAACACGATGACCACGCCCGAGCTGTTCAGGCCGCGCGACGTGGGTGCCTCGCTGATCGTGCATTCCCTGACCAAGGGCATCGCCGGCCACGGCCACGCGATGGGCGGCGCGGTGGTCGATACCGGGCTGTACGACTGGTCGACCTATCCGAACGTTGCCGAGGCCTATCGCCAGGGCGACCCGGTGGGCTGGGGCCTGGTGCAGATCCGCAAGAAGGGCCTGCGCGACTTCGGGGCCACCCTGCGGGCCGAGGACGCCCACCGCATCGCCACCGGTGCCGAGACCCTGGGGCTGCGCATGCAGGCGGCCTGTGCCAACGCGCTGGGGTTGGCGCAGTGGCTGCAGGCACAGCCGCAGGTGGCCCGGGTGCACTACCCGGGCCTGGGCAGCCATCCCCAGCATGAGCGCGCGCGCGCGCTGTTCGGGGGCCGCTACGGCGCACTGCTGAGCTTCGAGCTGCAACCCGGGCTCGACACCCTGGCCATGCTCGACCGGCTGCAGGTGGCCATCCTGTCGAGCCACCTGAGCGACACCCGCACGCTGGCGATCCCGGTGGCGCAGACCATCTTCTGGGAGATGGGGCCGCAGCGCCGCGCCGAGATGGGCATCGCCGACGGCCTGGTGCGGCTGTCGGTGGGCATCGAACCGCTGGCCGACCTGCAGGCCGATTTCGCCCGCGCGCTGAAGGGTTGAACCCCCTCGTGCGCGGCGGGCGCACGGCTCACTTCCCCGTGTCGTTCAGCCGGATGAAGGCGATGGCCGCCCCCAGCGGATCGGTGGCCATGCCCATGCGGCCGACGTTGGGCACGTCCATCACCGGCATCATCAGCCGCGCGCCCAGCGACTCCGCCTTGGCGGCGGTGGCGTCGGCGTCGGGCACCGAGACATAGGGCAGCCACATCGCCGGCATGCCGGCTTCGGGGCACTGCATCAGCCCCGCGCGCTGCTGCCCGTTGCGCGACAGCACGTGGTAGGTGCCCTGCGGCCCCATGTCCAGCGCCTGCGACTCGTAGCCGAAGACCTCGCGGTAGAACTCCAGCGCGCGGGAGGCATCCGGCGTGGTCAGCTCGTTCCAGCAGAAGTGCCCGGCCGGTGCGGTGGTGGTATCGGGCGCGTCGCCTTGCGCACTGGTCCACAGCGCCAGCAGCGCACCGGTGGGGTCGCGCACGACGGCGCCGCGCCCGACGGGCGCGAAGTCGGTGGGCGGTTGCACCGAAACGGCGCCGTGCTGCAGTGCCCGGTTGTAGCCGTCGTCCACATCGGCCACCGACAGATAGCTGCGCCAGTGCGCGGCGGCTCCGGGCTCGGCCTGGCTGTAGCCGCCCACGCCGTCGCTGCCGGCCATGATCATCGGGTAGCGTTCGGCGCCCAGCGGCATCAGCTCGGTGTGCCAGCCGAACAACCCTTCATAGAAGCGTCGGGCGCCGGGGATGTCGGTGCTGTAGTGCTCGAACCAGACGAACTTCCCGCTCAGGTGGGCCATGGCGATCTCCGGTGGGGCGGCCGCTGGTTGCGCCTGGCCGCGAGGGCGTGCCCCGATGGACTCGGGGGGCTGAACATACTGCGATGGCCGCCGTGCTGCAAGAGGGGCAGTTCTTTGACCTCGCTCCAGGCGCAGGGTTGGCCCTGCGCCCAGAATGCCCGCCCCATGAACGAGACCCCCCTGCAGTTTCATCCGCGCCGCCCCGAAGCGGCGTCCGCCCCCGGCGCCACGCGCCAGGATCCGATCGTCGGCAACCGCGTCGAGCTGCAACTGCTCACCACGCTGAAGTGCAACCTCAAGTGCAGCTACTGCTCGCTGGGCGTGGGTGATGTGCTGGGTTCGCAGACCCATGTCGAGTACGGGGTCGACGACCTGGTGGCCTTCGCAGCCGAGCATCTGCGGGGCAAGGAGGTCTACGTCACCTTCTACGGCGGCGAGCCCACCCTGAACCGACCGATGATGCTGGAGGTGATGGAGCGCTTCCCGCACTGGCGCTTCCAGCTGCAGACCAACGGCACCTTGCTCGACGACCTGCCGCCGTGGGTGCTGGCCAAGCTGTCCAATGTGCTGGTGTCGATCGATGGCGGCGAAGCCATCACCGACGGCTACCGAGGCCGCGGCATCTACCGCCAGGTGCTGAAGAACCTGCGCCAGGTGCGCGAGCAGATCGGCGGCAGCGTCACCGCCCGCGTGACCTGGGGCAACCCGGCCACCACCTTCGAGGAACTCGACGAACTGGTGGCCGACGGCTCGCCCTTCGACTACCTGTACTGGCAGTTCGTGGCCGACGAGATGTACGCTGGCGACTCGGTCGAGCGGCGCCAGGCGGTGCTGGTGCGGCTGATCGAGCGCTTCTTCGCCCGCACCGACCGGTTGTATCCGCTGATCCCGCTGATGGGCATCGTGCGCAACAAGGTGCTGCCCGGGCGCGCGCAGGAGCTGTACGCCGGGCGCACCCAGTGCCGGGTGTCCTCGCACCTGATCAACGTGATGCCCAACGGCCAGATCTACCCCTGCCCCGACATGATGTACGTGCCGGCCATGCTGATGGGCAGCGTCAAGGGCAACTGGCTCAAGCCCAGCCCGCTGCAGCACACGCCCGACATGCCCTGCGGCGGCTGCGAGGCCTACGGCTGGTGCCGCGGCAACTGCATGAAGAACCTGTATCTGGGCTATGTGAAGAACGACCTGCGCTACCGCGGCAACGTGGTCGAGCCCATCTGCGAGCTGCTGCGCTTCATCGGCCGCGAGATCGACCGCCACGACCCGCAGGCCTGGTTCAGCCGCCTGGCCCTGCCGGTGCGCCGCCAGATCACCGACTGCGAGGTCTACGAGTACGTCGAGATCATGCCCTGACGGCGCGCGCCGCGCCCGTTGCGGCCAGGCGCACCCGGCGCAGCTTGCCGCTGGCTTCGACGACGGGCGGCTCGGCGCTGGCCTGCACGCTCACGCGCGGCAGGCCGCGCTCGCGCAGGTAGCGCAGCAGCACCGAGCGTGCGCGCGCGGCGTGCACGCGTTCGCTGGCCTCGAGCCGCAGCTCGACCGCGCGCGGTCCGGTCTGCACGAGCTGGAAGCGGTAGACGCCGGCCTGTTCTTCGAGGGCGCTGGTCAACGCCAGTGGCGACAGCGTCACCATGCCGGCACTGCCGCCGTCGAGCTGCAGCACGTCGTCGCAGCGCCCCTGCACCTGCAGCGTCGGATGCGGGTTGCCGCAGGCGCAGGGCGCGGTGTCCAGCCGCACGCTGTCGCCGAGCCGGTAGCGCACGATGGGTGCCACCCGGTTGGCCAGGTTGGTCAGCAGCGCCGAATGCGACCACCGCCCCGCAGGCACCGGCCTGTCGTCGGCATCCACCGGTTCGAGCCGCACCCAATCGTCGTGCAGGTGCAGGCGGCCGCAACGGCACTCGATGGCGATGGACAGCGCCTCCGAGCAGCCGTAGTCGTTGGCCGCCAGCGCGCCGAAGGTGTCTTCGCAATAGCGGCGTTGGGCGGCCGAAAACGGCTCGCCGCCTGCCCACAACATGCTGGGGCGGATGTGCAGGCGTCCGCGCCGCTGGCGCTCGGCCAGCTCGACCAGCATGCTCGGATAGCTGGCCAGGAACGTGGGCGCGAAGGCCGTGAGGCGCTCGCAGGTGAGCTCGATCGGATCGGTCACCGACAACTCGAGGCTGCGTCCGGCCAGCCAGGGATACAAGCGCAGCTGGCGCCGCCAGTACGAGATCCCGGCATAGTGTCCATCCAGCGCGGCCACCAGGGCGGCGCGCGCCGGCGCCAGCGTGGGCAGGGTGCCCGGCCACAGGCAGCGTGCCAGCAGTTGCGGCTGCATGCGCCAGGTGGTCAGCACGCCGTAGGTGGCCAGCGCCGCGCCGTCGTGCAGGAAGATGCCCGGCTGGCCGCTGGTGCCTGAGCTGCTCCACACCGCGTAGCGGCCGAGGTAGTCGCAGCCGGCGCGGCGCGGGTCGGCCATGAAGGCCTGCACATCGGCGCGCTTCACCGCGCGGTCGGTGACCCAATCGTCGAAGCCCGACATCAGCTGGGCCTTGTCGGTCACCGGCAGGGCCTGCCAATCGTCGTGGTCGGGGTGCCAGTCGCGCCAGTGGTGATCGAGCAGCGGCGAGCGCGCGCGGGCCCAGCGCACCAGGTCGAGGGCGCGGTGATGTGCCTGCGCCTGCGTCAGGCGCTCGACGATGCGGGCGGGCGGGTGGGGTGCGGGTTCCATGGGGCGACAGCGAGGTTCGAGCGGCGCGTGCCGGCCCGGCATGAGGGGCGATTCAGGCTGCCAGGCGCACCGGGATGCGGCGCCGGCCGAAGGCGCCACTCCAGCGCGCATCGTAATGCCCGGCCAGCGCGTGCGCGCACTGCGGGCAGCGTCCTTCGGGTGTCAGGTTGTAGCGCGGGATCTCGTACCAGTCGCGCTCGATCAGCGCCTGGCCGCATCCGGGGCACCAGGTGGTGTCGCCCTCGGTGTCGTGCACATTGCCGAGGTAGACATGCTGCAGGCCGGCATCGCGGGCGATGCGCCGTGCGCGCTGCAGTGTGGCCGGCGGCGTGGGCGGGCGGTCGGTGAGCTTGTAATCGGGGTGGAAGGCGCTGAAGTGCAGCGGTACATCCACGCCCAGCTCCCGCGCCACCCACTGCGACAGCTCGCGCAGCTCGGCGTCGGTGTCGTTCAGCCCCGGGATGAGCAGCGTGGTGATCTCCAGCCAGCAGTCGGTGTCGTGCCGGATGTAGGCCAGGGTATCGAGCACCGGTGCCAGGCGGGCGCCGGTCTGCTGCTGGTAGAACGTGTCGGTGAAGCCCTTGAGGTCGACGTTGGCTGCGTCCATGAGGCGGTAGAACTCG
>JAKLLB010000239.1 GCA_023150345.1 Aquabacterium sp. | reverse complement strand
CCAAGGGAATTCGGGGCTACTTCGACAACTGGCGTATCGCTCTGGTGATCCTCACGCAAGCGATTTTTTATGGCGGCCTGTGGCTGACCTGGAATGACCGCCAGGCCCTGCTCTTCCACCTGGTCGAACGCAAGTTCTACATTTTCGGCATCGTCTTCTGGCCACAAGACGTGATTTACCTGGCCGTCCTCCTGATCATTTCGGCTTATGCCCTGTTTTTGGTGACCGCCGTTGCCGGCCGTCTTTTCTGCGGCTACGCCTGCCCGCAAACGGTCTACACCCAGCTTTTCATGTGGATTGAAAACTGGGTGGAAGGCGACCGCAATGCGCGTCTGAAACTCGACAAGGCGCCGATGAATGCGCGCAAGTTCCGGATCAAGGCAACCAAGTTCGCGCTCTGGGGCATCCTCTCGCTATGGACCGGCTTCACGCTCACCGGCTATTTCACGCCGGTGAAGGAGTTGGTCAATAACGTCCTGACCAACAATCTGGGAGGCTGGGAAATCTTCTGGATCTTTTTCTA
>JAKLLB010000238.1 GCA_023150345.1 Aquabacterium sp. | reverse complement strand
AGCGACTATCGGTTTCGAGGAAATGCTTGCCGAACGACCAGTGGTGGTAATAGACCGGCATCCCGATCGCTGCGTAGGCATCCATCATCTGTTCGGCGGTGATGATCTCGAGTTGATGGCGGTAGCAGTCAAGGCCGTAGCTGCGGGCGACACGGGCAATCTCGGCATCGGCCAGTTCCAGCCCTTCCAGCGTCCAGTCCGAACCCTCGATCATGCGCTTGCTTTTCTTCCGGCTCATGTCATGCGCCTCCTGAACAACTCACGGAATACCGGGTAGATGTCGCCGGCCTGGGCAATGCGCTGGATCGCGAACAAGCCGTCGCGCCCGGCCTGGAGCTTGCTGTATTCCTCCCACAGATTCTGCGGCTCGCCATCGGTGATTTCGACGTAGGCAAAATACTGGACCAAGGGCAGGATGGACTCGGAAAGCAATTCGCGGCAAACCGGAGAGTCCTCATTCCAGTTGTCGCCATCGGAGGCCTGGGCGACATAGATGTTCCACAGGCTGCTGGCGTAACGGGCGACAATCACGTCG
>JAKLLB010000237.1 GCA_023150345.1 Aquabacterium sp. | reverse complement strand
CGAACATGAACGCGTAGAGCACGCCCGCCACGGCGGCGGCCACCGCGTACGGCCAGATCAGCAGCGTCTTGTAGGCCATCGCGCCGCGCACCACGCGGTCGGCCATCACCGCCAGCAGCAGCGACAGCGCGATGCCGATGCCGGCCACCGCGATGCTGAACACCGCGGTGGTGCGAAACGACGCGAGATAGTTCGGATCGTCGAACAGGTGCCGGAAGTTCTGCAGCCCGACGAACTGCGTGCGCAGGCCGAAGGCGTCCTGCAACTGGAACGAGTACCAGACTGCCTGCGAGGCCGGCCAGAAGAAGAAGACGATCGTGATGGCGAGCTGCGGCGCCACCAGAAGGTAGGGCAGCCACGCCGAGCGGAAGACGACGCGTTTTTCCATTCCGCTCGGCGCGGCTGGATCAGTTGCGAGTCCTGGCTACCTGTTCGCGGCCTCGAATTGCCTGAGGAGTTCGTTGCCGCGCCGCACGGCGTCGTCGAGCGCCGCTTTGGCGGTCTTCTTGCCGGCGAAGGCCGCTTCGAGTTCCTCTTCGATGATCGTGC
>JAKLLB010000236.1 GCA_023150345.1 Aquabacterium sp. | reverse complement strand
CACCAGTTCGTGCTTCACGGCGCCGGAGTTCTTCACGACGAAGCGCACCGTCTCCCCCTGCTTGACCGAGATCTCGCCGGGTGTGAAGCGCATGCTGTCGGTCATGTCGACGTCGACCGTGCGCGCGACCTGTGAGGCCTTGCCGGGTTCCCCAACAGGATTGCTGCCGTGGCCCGGGCCGGCCATCGCTGCGGACGCGGCGAGCACGAGCGCCGACGCGATGCCGGCCTTGCCAAGTTTGTTCATGGGTGCTTCTCGATGGAGCTTTGTGGGTGGCCCGTTTCGACGGGATTCAGTTCCGATGCCCGTCGTTGAGGAGCCCGTCCAGCCGCGCGATCTCGTTACCGACCGCCGGGACCTTGCGTCCGTCGGCCAACTCGAGAACCTCGCCTTGCTTGAGGTAGGCCGCACGGCCGTAGCGATCCTCCTTCGCCATCTTCCCGTCCTTGAAGACGTACAGCGTGGAACCGTCCTTCAGCGCCAGCGCCTGCTGCGTGGCCTGCGGCAGAGCATCGCGCGCAAAAGCCGGCGCGGTCGCCGTGGCGGCCGC
>JAKLLB010000235.1 GCA_023150345.1 Aquabacterium sp. | reverse complement strand
TCAGACGGATGTCGCGCGTCTTCTGCAGCTTCTGCGCGACCTGGCGGAACGTGGCTTCGGAAACCGCAGCCTCGACCACATCCCGCACCTTGAGGAAGAAGGCCCGGTCGTCTGCGGCCAGGGTGTCGTCCCTGAACACATTGACCGACTCCGCTTCCGTGGTCAGCGAGCGCCCGACATGCGTCTTGCGCAGCGCGTGGTCCGATGCGATCAGACCGTTCTTGCACACCAGCCGATAGATCAGCGGCTGCACCGAGAGCGTGCCGCAGCCGACCTCGAACTCGACGCGGGGCGTGATGACCTTCAGGTACATCTTCGTGTCGGTCAGCTCGACCGATTCGAAGCGGGCACCTTCCAGCCGCTGCAGGATCGGCAGGACGTTCTCCGCAAGATCGAAGTTGTCCAGCCGGCGATAGCGGTCCGACAGCACCGCTCTCACCTGCCCATCCAGCGTGCGGATCATCCGGCGGTCGCCATCCGATTGCAGCCAGGTGTTGACGTTGCGATCGAGCAGTTGCGGCTGCTCGGTGCGCATGCGCTCGAAGTAGGCG
>JAKLLB010000234.1 GCA_023150345.1 Aquabacterium sp. | reverse complement strand
GTGTCGTGGCCGACGCGAAGGCGCAGCTCCTGGTTCTCGCGCCTGAGCCGCGCCGCCTCGATCGCGCGCTCGACGATCAGCAGCAGCCGGTCGGACTTGAACGGCTTCTCGATGAAGTCGTAGGCGCCCTTCTTGATCGCGCTGACCGCCGTCTCGATTGTGCCATGGCCCGAGATCATGACCACGGGCAGGCTCGGGTAGTCGCTCTTGACCACCTCGAGTATCTCGAGGCCGTCGAGCTTGCTGCCCTGGATCCAGATGTCGAGGATCATCAAGGAAGGCATGCGCGCCTTGATCTCGGCCAGGGCCGCGTCGCTGTTGCCGGCCTCCCGCGTGCCGTAGCCCTCGTCCTCCAGGATGCCCGAGATGAGCGATCGGATGTCGGCTTCGTCGTCGACGATCAGGATGTCATGCGCCATGCGCCACCGCCTGCGGCTTCAGCGTAAGAGCCGATGCCGCGCCTTCCTTGGTCTTGTTGTCTTGGGTCTGCAAGTCCGGACTTCCGGCGCCGGAGGCGCCCGAAGCCGCATCGCGTTGCGGAAACTCGAGCGTGACGAT
>JAKLLB010000233.1 GCA_023150345.1 Aquabacterium sp. | reverse complement strand
GACGGCCAGGCCCGCCTGATCACCCGCTACCCGCAAATCGCCGGCCCGGCGGGCGAAGTCGGCAACGCCAAGGTCTCGCCCGAATTCCGCGCGGCGCTGGCCGACGGCAGCAGCAGCGGCAGCTACCTGGCCGCCCGGAGTTCCGACGACGTCACCCGCACCTACACCTACAAACGCCTGCCGGGCGTCGACTGGATCGTCGTCGCCGGCCTCGCCGAGGACGAATACCTGGCCCCCTGGTACGAGCAGCGCGACCGCTACATCGCCTTCGCCCTGCTCTTCCTGGCGGCCTCGCTGTTCGCCGTGCGCATGGTTGCCGATTACTGGGAACAACAGATCACGGCCGCCGAGGAATTGCGCCAGGCCCGCGACACCGCCGATGCCGCCAATCGCGCCAAGAGCCAGTTCCTGGCCGTGATGAGCCACGAACTGCGCACGCCGCTGAACGGCGTGCTGGGCATGGCGCAGATCCTGATGATGGCCGACATCACCGAGGCCGAGCGGATCGACTACGCGCGCACGATCAACCATTCGGGCCAGTCCCTGCAAACCCTGCTCAACGA
>JAKLLB010000232.1 GCA_023150345.1 Aquabacterium sp. | reverse complement strand
AGCGATCGATCCGCCGGGTGGGTGGCACCGGCACGATGGCGATCGACGTGCGGGTGATCGCTGCCACCCACGTGAACCTCCAGGAGGCGGTGCGCCGGGGCGAGTTCCGCGAGGATCTGTACTACCGGCTCAACGTGCTCCCGATCGAACTGCCGCCGCTCCGGACCCGCGAGGACGACGTCGTCCTGCTCGCCAATCACTTCCTGACCCGCTTTGCCGGCGAGTACCAGATGACGGCGCCGCGGCTCACCCCCGCGGCGGAAGAGCGGCTCCGGTCGCACGGCTGGGACGGCAACGTTCGCGAACTCCGCAACGTGATCGAACGATCGCTCCTGCTCCATCAAGGCGACACGATGGGACCGGATGATCTCTCCATCCGGGCCTCCACCGCGGCCGCGCACGGGTCGTCGGAGCTGCCGTTCCCGACCACGCTGATCGAACTGAATCGCAACGCGGCCCGCGCCATGGTTGAACGGTGCCGCGGCAACAAGAGTGAAGCCGCCCGGCGGCTGGCCATCTCGCGGACGCGGCTGCTCCGCCTGCTGGACGCTCACCACCTCGATGACTCC
>JAKLLB010000231.1 GCA_023150345.1 Aquabacterium sp. | reverse complement strand
GCCAGGCCCTGCTGGCCACCGACCAGATCATCTTCGGCATCATCGTCATCGGCCTGATCGGCCTGGCCAGCGACCTGTTGTTCAAGGCCCTGAACCGGCGGCTGTACCCATGGGCACAGCTTGGCCGATGAGTCACCCGGGCCATCGATGGGCATCCTGACCGTTCGCGGCGTCGAACGCCGCTTCGACACGCCCCACGGCAGCACGCTGGCGCTTCGGGCCACCGATATCGACGTGGCCGAGAACGACTTCATCACCATCCTCGGCCCCAGCGGCTGCGGCAAGAGCACGCTGCTGCGCATCGTGGCGGGGCTGGACGTGCCCAGCTCAGGCGAGGTGCTGCTCGATGGCAGGCGCATCGAAGGCCCGGGTGCCGACCGTGGCATGGTGTTCCAGAGCTACACGCTGTTTCCCTGGCTGACAGTGCTCGACAACGTGTGCTTCGGCTTGCGCGAACGCGGCCTGGCGCTTGCGCAGCAGCTCGAGGTGGCGCAGGGCTACATCGACCGGGTGGGCCTGCGTGGGTTCGAGCGCCACTACCCGCGCCAGTTGTCCGGCGGCATGCAGCAG
>JAKLLB010000230.1 GCA_023150345.1 Aquabacterium sp. | reverse complement strand
GTGAAGGGCAACTCCAGAGACGCGCTTGATGTTGGATGCGGCGGTGGTCGCCTCGCGGTTCAACTACTGGCCGCAGGCTTCAACACGACAGCGCTAGACGCCTCTGGCGAGATGATCCGCGAGGCAGCGAAGAACGCACCGGACGCAAGACTCGTGTGCGCCGACATCGCGGCATGGGAGGACCCCAACCAATACGACATAGTCGTCGCCTGGGACTCCACCGTACACCTCCCCAAGCAACAGCAAATCCCCACGCTTCGGAAACTCTGCCGCCTGCTACGACCAGGCGGTGTCCTACTTTTCACCGCCCTGGGAGTAGAAATGGAGGTCTCGATCGAGCGCGATGGACATGCGTTCTACTACGCATCGGTTGCTGCATCGACCATACTCGAGACACTGCATGATGAGCAATGCCAGACGGTGCTTCTCGAGAGAGATCAGTTCCCAGAAAATCATGTCGCGGTCATAGCACTGCGAAATGATGCCTAACCCCTCGCTCAAGCGGAGAGCCAACGGCGTGCCGCCTGGCCCGCGAGGCTGCGCTGGTCATCATCAGCCTCGCGGGCCAGTC
>JAKLLB010000022.1:8637-48543 GCA_023150345.1 Aquabacterium sp. | reverse complement strand
CAGCAGGTTCAACACGATCTGGCTGATCTGGTCGGAGTCGGCACTCACGGCCGGCAGCGACTCGGCCAGCGTCAAGTGCAGTTCGATCCCATGGCTGCGGTAGTTGTAGGCCATCAGCTCGGCGGTGGCACGGGCCAGCACGTTCAGGTTCACAGGGCTTCGTTGGGCCGGGCGACTTCGGGCCATGTTCAGGAAGGTCTGCACGATGCGGCCGCAGCGCTCGGCGGCTTCGCGGATCAACTGCGCGTCGCGCTGCAATGCGGGGTCGGCGCTGCACTTCTCTTCGAGCAACGCCGCGCGACCCATCACGATGGCCAGCGGGTTGTTCAGTTCGTGCGATACACCGGCCAACAGGTTGCCCATTGCACTGAGCTTTTCGCTCTGGCGCAGGGCATCACGCTGTCGCTCGATCTGCTGCGCCGCGGCATGGCGCTCCGACAGGTCGGTGATCGAGGCTGTGAACACCACGGCGGTGTCCACTTGGGTGCGCCACAGCACCACTTCTGCCGGGAACTCGCGGCCGTCGGCATGCTGGGCCGTGACCTCCATGCGCCGCGCCGGCCCGGCTTCGGCCTCGTCGCGCCAGAGCTGCAAGCCCTGCCCACTGCTGGGGCGCAGCCGTGGCGGCACGATCACCTGGGCCATCGGCAGGCCCAGCACCGCTGCGCGAGAACGACCGAACATGGCTTCGGCGGCGGGGTTGAACTCGACGATCAGCCCTGCTTCGTTGGTGGATACCAGCGCGGCCAGAGCATGGTCGAAGATGGCCGCCTTCAACGCCTCGCTGGCGCGAAGCTGGGCCTGGTGCGCCGCAAGCGCTTCCTCGCCCAGGCGCTGCTCGGTCTGGTCCAGGCCGATGACGATGACCGCGTCCACCTCGCCGTCGGCACCCCTGTAGGGCAGAAACCACTGGTCACGAAAGCGCCTGCCCTGGTGGCGGTACTCGGCCCAGCCACGGCGGTGCAGGCTCTCGCCGCCAAACACGCGCTGAAACAGCGGCTTCAGCACGGCGTAGACGCCGGGGTCGAGCACCTGCGACATCGGCAGGCCGATCACCTGCTCGGGCGGCAGGCCCATGAACCGCAGCGTCTCGAGGTTGGCATAGCGATATGTCCAGTCGCGGTTCACCACCGCCACGCGCGTCGAGATGTGTGCCAGGACGAGCCGCATCATGGTGTCGTCCAGCGCCGGCAGGTCAGGCGTGGCGGCGGTCCAGTCGTCGCGGGTCCAGCTCAGTTGCGTATCGGCGGTGGCGGCCATGGGAGGATGATCCGGCAACACGGCGCAGTGGGCATGACTCGCCGGGCAGACTCACCGCAGATGATGCCACCGCGATGGCGTGCGCCCGCAGGCGCTGCGGGTTGGCGCTATCCTGCGCCCTCGGCATACCGCTGGCCGCGCTGCGGCGCGATGCAGGAGGCTGGGTCCGCATGGCATGGCAGAACCGACTGAACGGACGGCTGCGCCGTCGACACGTGGCGCGAGCGGCATCGGCGCGCACGCAGCCGAGCCTGTCCGTGGGCCGCTCTGCAGTCTTGGCTGCCGCGCCGGCAGTGGTTGGGCGCGACGATGCGCACGACGATGCCCTGATGCTGGCGCTGTTCCGCTCGGCACCTGTGCCGCTGGCCTACACGCGCAGTACGGACCGCTACCGCATCAGCCACTGGAACGAGGCGTGGTTCCGCGCATTCGGCTATGCGCCCGAGCAGGTCGATGGCCGCTGCGGCCCTGAGTTCGGGCTGTGGGTCGATCCCGCCGATCGTGAGCACTACGGGGAACAGGTCCGGGTGCAGGGGCATGTGCGGTCGATGCAGGTCCGGCTGCGGCATGCCGATGGCAGCACGCACTGGTACCAAATATCGGGTCAGGTGATCGGCCGCAAGCCGCACCGCATGCTGATCACGGCGTTCGTGGACGTGAGCGACCAGTTGCGCGCTCGCGAGGCGATCGAGGCCGCGCAAGAGCGGTTGCAGGCCGTCTTCGACGCGTCGCCGGTGGCGATGATCGTCTCGGATGCCCGGCGCGGGTTTTGCGCCGTCTCCGCCAATGCGGCCTGGTTCCGTCAGTTCGCGCGCAAGCCCGAGGACGTGATCGGTCGCAATGGGGTCGAGCTGGGGCTGTGGGCCGACACGCGCCAGCGCGATGCCCTGTTCGCCGGCCTGCGAGGCGAGGGCGACATGGTCGAAGGCTTCGAGGCCGATCTGGTGCGCGGGGATGGCAGCCGCATGCTGACGCGTCTGTCGGCGCGGCGATTTCGCGCCGGCGACGACGACCTGATGGTGACCGTGCAGGAAGACATCACCGAGCGCGTGCGCGCCGAGCAGGCATTGCGCGAGAGCCGGGAGATGCTGTCGCACACCTTCGACCTGCTGCCCGAACCGTTGTGCATCATCGACGCCGGCGACGGTCGCATCCTGGAGGTGAACCGCCGCTGGGTCGAGCGCATCGGCTACACCCGCGACCAGGTCGTCGGCCGCACCACCTGGGAGCTGGGCCTGTGGCGCGATGCGCGGGCGCGCGAGCACATACGGGCGCTGCTGCACCGCGATGGCCGTCTTCACGATGTGCCCGTGACCTACTACCTGCCCAGCGGCGAGGTGGTGCAGTGCGAAGTGTCGGCCAGCGAGATGGTGATCCAGGGCCGGCGCGTCGGCCTCTGGCTCACGCGCGACATGTCGGAGCGGGTGCGCACGCAGGCCCAGTTGCGCGAACTCAACGAGAGCCTGGAGGCGCGGGTGACCGAGCGCACCCGTGAACTGCGCGCCGCCCTGGAAGACCTGCAGCGGGCCCAGAACGAATTGGTGCAGGCCGAGAAGCTGGCCTCGCTGGGGTCGCTGGTGGCCGGTGTGGCGCATGAGCTGAACACGCCCATCGGCAATGCCGTGATGGTGGCCAGCACGATGGCCGACGACCGGCGCGAGTTCGAGCAGGCGGTCGCTGGCGGCCTGCGGCGCAGCACGTTGGAGGGGTTTCTGGCACGCGCGAGCGAAGGTGAGCAGGTGCTGGAGCGCAACCTGCAGCGCGCCGCCGAACTGGTGGGAAGCTTCAAGCAGCTCGCGGTCGACCAGTCCAGCTACCAGCGTCGTCCCTTCGAAGTGGCCGAGGTGGCCCAGGAGGTGCTTCTGGCGCTGAGCCCCACGTTGCGCCGCAGTGGGGTGCGCATGGTCGACTCGGTGCCGCTGGGCCTGCCGATGGACGGCTACCCGGGCCCGCTGGGCCAGGTGCTGGTGAACCTGATCACCAATGCGGTAGAGCATGGGTTCGAGGGTCGACCGCCGGGAACCATCCGCCTGCATGCCCAGGCTGCGGTCGCACCCGGTTGGGTGCGCCTGGCGGTTGCCGACGACGGCGTGGGCATACCCGAGTCCAGCCTGGGCCGCATATTCGATCCGTTCTTCACCACGCGCCTGGGGCAGGGCGGCTCCGGCCTGGGCCTTCATCTCGCGTATACCCTGGTGACCGGCGTTCTGGGTGGGCGCATCGAGGTTCGCAGCCAGAGTGGCGAAGGCAGCGAATTCGTGATCGAGTTGCCGTGCCGGGCGCCCGTGTCGGGCGCTGCGGGCAATCCATGATCCGCGCGCGAGACCCGCAAGCGCTACGATCGCCCAAACCACGAGACGACCACCCGCCGTGAGTTCCCACTCCGCCGACCGATCCGGCCCGGACACTGAAGCCTTCGTCGAGTTGCTGGAGGAGGATGCCGGCGGCCCGGCGCATGCCGACGTCCCGGCCGTCTGGAAGGTACTCATCGTCGACGACGACGAAGACGTGCATCGCGCCACAGAGCTGGCGCTGCGCGGCATTGCCATCGAAGGCCGTCCGCTCGCGTTTCTCCATGCGCGCAGCGCCGCGCAGGCCGTCGAGGTGGCGCGCGCGCAGCCCGACATTGCGGTGGCCCTGCTCGATGTGGTGATGGAGTCGCCCGATGCCGGCCTGCGTCTGGTGCGCACGCTGCGCGACGAACTCGGCCGCCATGCGTTGCGGGTGGTGCTGCGCACCGGCCAGCCCGGCTATGCGCCCGAGATCGAGACGATCCGCAACTACGACATCAACGACTACAAGACCAAGTCCGAGCTCACGCGGGTGCGGCTGTACACCAGCCTGACCGCAGCCATCCGTTCCTATCGACAGATCCTCACGCTCGAGCAAACGCGCAACGGCCTGGAGATCGTCGTTTCCGCCAGCACCCACCTGGGACGCCAGCGCGGCCTTCAGCGCTTCTCGGAAGGGTTGGTCACGCAGCTCAGCGCGTTGCTCGGCGTCACGCCCGAAGGGCTGGTATGTGCCCAGGCGCCCGACATTGGCGAGGACGACCCGGTCATCATCGCCGCCGCCGGCCGCTACAGCGAGCTCATCCATCGGCCGTTGCGTGAACTGCCCGGTACGCCGGTGCGCGAGGCACTCACACGGTGCCTGCAGCAGCAGCGCTCGGTGCTGGCGCCAGGGGTGTGCCTGTACTTCAGTGCGCCGTCGGGTCGCGGCATTGCCGCCTATGTGGAAGCCGGCCGCGAGCTCGAGGCGCTCGACGAGCGCTTGCTCGAAGTCTTCGCGGCCAGCATGTCGGTGGCATTCGAGAACGTGCTGCTCTACAGCCAGTTGGTCGACTACGCCAACCACGACCAACTGCTGCGCATGCCCAACCGCAATCGGTTCATCGAGCTGATCGGCGAGCGGCTGCGCCAGCCCGAAGGCGCTGTGTTGGCCCTGGTGGACATCGACGACTTCGCCGCCATCAACGACACCCTGGGCCATCAGGTGGGCGACCAGGTGCTGCAGGCGGCCGCCCAGCGGCTGACCGACGCGCTGGGCGAGCAGGTGGTGATGGCGCGCCTGGGCGGCGACACCTTCGGCGTGCTGGGGCCGGAGTCGGTGGTCAATCCGCAGATGCTCGAGCGGGCCTTCGCGCCCGTGGTCGAGGTGCAGGGCGAGCGCATGCGCATCTCGGCCACGTCGGGGTTGGTGCGGCTGGCCGCCGACTCACCGCCGGGGTTCGAGCTCATCAAGGACGCTCATCTTGCGCTCAAGCAGGCCAAGCAGCATCGACGGGGCAGTTCGAGCTATTTTTCCGAGCGCATGGGGGTGGATGCGCGCGAGCGCATGCGCCTGCTGCGCAGCCTGCGAGGGGCATTCGACGAGCGTCGGCTGTACGTGGCCTACCAGCCGTTGGTGGCGATGGAGTCACGAACAGCGGTCGGACTCGAGGCCTTGATCCGCTGGCGCCTGGACGACGGCCGATTCGTGCCGCCCGACCGGTTCATTCCACTGGCCGAGCGCTCGGGGTTGATCGTCTCCATCGGCGAGTTCGTGCTGCGCAACGCGTGCTTCGAACTGGTGCGCCTGCATCATGCCGGCCACCGCGAGCTGCGCATGTCGGTCAACGTGTCCAAGGCCCAGTTCACCGATCCTGACTTCCTGCCCTCGGTGGCGCGTGCGCTTCACGATGCCCGGCTCGATCCTGGCGCGCTCGAGCTCGAGATCACCGAGTCGGTGGCGGTCGAGGACCTCGAGTTCGTGCTGGGCGTGTTGGCCGACTTGCGCCGGCTGGGTGTGTCGCTCGCCGTCGACGACTTCGGCACCGGCTACTCGTCGCTGGGCGTGCTGCGCCAGCTTGGCGCGCACCGGCTGAAGATCGACCGCAGCTTCATCCATGAGCTCGACGGCGCTGCCGCGCCCGTACCCGATCCGCAGCCAAACGTGCCAGGGCAGGGCACCATCGCCCGCATGGTGGTCGACCTCGGGCGCGCCCTGGGCATGGAGATCGTGGCCGAAGGTGTCGAAACCGAAACCCAGCACGCGGCGCTGCGTGCGCTGGGCTGCCAAGTTGGGCAGGGCTACCTCTATGCCCGTCCCATGCCGGCCGAGGACCTGCTGGGCTGGCTGGGCCGCGCCTGAGATCGGTTTCGGCGGCGCGCTTGTGGCCGCGCAGCCCCAGCTCACGGCATCCCTGGCATGATGGCTGCCTGAACTTTTCGAGCAGGGGCGGGCATGTACGGCGTGGCGGATTACGGCGCCTTCGTGGTGGCGGTGGTGGTGTTCCTGGCCATACCGGGGCCTGGCAACCTGGCGTTGATCACATCCACGGGCAAGGGCGGCTTCAAGGGCGGCCTGGCGGCCTCGTTGGGCGTGATCGCGGGCGACCAGGTGCTGATGTGGCTGGCGGTCGCCGGTGTGGCTGCGCTGCTGGCCGCCTGGCCGGTGGTGTTCGGTGCCGTGCAGTGGCTGGGCGCGGCCTACCTGGCCTGGCTGGGACTGAAGATGGTGTTCGCCCGCCCGGGTGATGCGCCCGTCATCCAGATCCACCCCGGCCACTACTTTCGCCAGGCGTTCACCATCACGCTGCTCAACCCGAAGGCCATCGTGTTCTACATGGCCTTCTTCCCGCTCTTCGTCGACCCCGCGCGCCACCAGGGGCTCGCCACGTTCGCGTTCATGGCGGTGACGATCGCGGGTCTGACGTTGCTTTACTCGATGTCCGTGGTGTTGCTGACCCGCCGCTTTGCGCAGGCCTTGCGCGGCAACCCGCGCCTCACGCGCTGGCTCAACCGCTTGGCCGGCACGCTGCTCGTGGGCTTTGGCGTGAAGCTGGCCTTGTCGCGCTGAGAGCCTGTTCGGCGCGCCACTGGCGCAACGGCCAGAAGTCTGTTCAGGCGGCCAGCCGGAACACGCCCACCGCGTCCACCAGGCGGCCGGCCTGCTGGGCCAGGCTGTCGGCGGCCGCGGCGCTTTCTTCCACCAGCGCCGCGTTCTGCTGCGTCACCGTGTCGAGTTGCGTCACCGCCTCGCCCACCTGGCCGATCCCGGTTGCTTGCTGCTGCGAAGCGTCGCTGATTTCGGCTATCAGCCCATTGACTCGCTGCACTCGGTGCACGATGTCGTCCATCGCCCGGCCTGCGTCGGCCACGAGCTGCGAGCCTTGATGAACCTTCTCGGCGCTGGCGGTGATCAAAGACTTGATCTCGTGCGCGGCGGTGGCCGAACGCTGGGCGAGGCTGCGTACTTCGGATGCAACGACGGCGAAACCCCGACCGGCCTCGCCCGCGCGAGCCGCTTCGACGGCGGCATTGAGCGCCAGGATGTTGGTCTGGAAGGCGATGGAGTCGATCACGCCGATGATGTCCGAGATGCGCTGGCTGGACGCGTTGATCTCGTCCATCGTGCCCACCACCTCGCGCACCACTTTGCCTCCTTGTTGCGCCGCCTGGCTGGCCTCGGCGGCAACTGCGGTTGCCTGCTGGGCGGTAGCGGCGTTGTGCTTGACGGTCGAGCCCAGTTCCTCCATCGAGGCCGCGGTTTGCTGCAGGCTCGACGCCTGTTGCTCGGTGCGCTGGCTGAGGTCGGCGTTGCCGGTGGCGATCTGGCTCGACCCCGTGGCGATGCTCTCGCTGGACTGCCGTACCTGGGCCACCACCTGCACGAGGCTGTCGTTCATCCGGGCGAGCGCAGTCACCAGTTCGCCGATCTCGTCGCGCGATTCGGCTTCGATGCGGGTCGTCAGGTCGCCGCCGGCCACGGCCTGCGCGACCGCCAGTGCACGCTCGACGGTGCGCGTGGTGTGACGCGTGACGCGCCAGGCCAGCGCTCCGGCCATGGCGCCGAACAGCAGCAGGGTCGCCATCGTCGCAGCCAGTTCGCGCCGATTGACGCCAACGCGCGCGTCCAGGCGCTCGTTCATGGCCTGGAAGGCAACGTCGACGAGGGCGAACTGCGCGTCGATTGCCCGTGTCATGCCGGCCAGATAGTCTGCGGGCGCCGCCTCGAGGGCCTGCGCGCGCAAGATGCGGTCTTCCACCAGCTTCAGTGCCTGCTCACGGCCCTGGTCGGCGGCATCTACCGTCGGTTTCAGGCGGGCCGCCAGCGCTGGGTCGGCCTTTGCGAGTTGTGAAAGACCGTACTGAGCGTCGGCACCGTGCAGCCGGGTCTCGGCGACCAGGCTCTCCAGGCGCGCGCGGTCCTCGGGACTGGCCTGGCGCGCCTGGAGAAGGGCGGTTCCACGCGCACGCAACTGGCCGAGCGTCTCGCTCAGGCGCGGCAGCTGGCTCAGCACGGCGTTGAGCACATGGTGGGCGGCGGCATCGCTGTCGCGGGTCAGCCCGGCAGCCTCGGCCAGGCCGCGCAGCACCATGATCTCGGTGGCGACGGCTTCGGTGTGCCGCGCATAGCTCTCGCTGCCCTGGATCGACTTCCCGGCCACTGCGCCAGCCAATGATGGCCATTGCTGCTGGACCGTGGCAAGTTGGCGGGCCACTTCCGGGTGCTTGTCGGCATGCGTGGCCACTCGCGCCAGTGCCTGCCCGACCTCGGCGCTCTTGGCCTGGCGCTGCGACTCCTGGGCGGCGCCACCCGCCAGTGCCTGTGCCGAGAGCCCGCGATGCTGCTGCGTGTACTGAATCAGTCTCAGCGCGTCTGCCGCCGCCGGCATGCCGGCGGATGCCGTCGCTGCGGTGTCGATCTCTGCGAGGTTGTTGCGCAACAGCAAGGTTGTGGGCAACGCGAACATGGGCACCGACAGCGCGGCGACCACGGTGAACTTGTGGCGGATTTTCAGGTGCTTGAAGCGGGCAAACATGGTGGGTTCCGGTAGCGACACCGTTGTCGCCTTCCCGCCAGAGATCGGCTTCGGGATCCCAAACCTAAGCCGATGGCGTGATGCGCTCAGGTCTTAGAGCTGAACGTTTGACCCGAGTCAATTCCGGGAGCCGGATTGGATCCGCTGTTCCCGCGGGGGCTATCGTGGATTGTCGATTCCAGCCGCCTGCCGGGCTGGGTTGCCGACGCGACCGCGCAATCGGTCGATCACAGCCCACGTATGCCCAGCAGTTCCACTTCGAAGATCAGGGTGGCATTGGGCGGGATCACGTTGCCGGCACCGCGATCGCCGTAGGCCACCGCTGGCGGGCAGGTCAGGCGCGCCTTCCCTCCAACCTTGATGCGCTGCACGCCTTCGGTCCAGCACTTGATCACACGCCGCAGACCGAACTCGGCGGGCACACCTCGCCGAACCGAACTGTCGAACTCGCGGCCATCGGGGAAGGTGCCGACGTAGTGGACGCGCACGAAGTCGGTGGCCACCGGCATGACGCCGTGTCCCTCGCGCAGCACCTGGTACACCATGCCCGATGGCGTCAACACCGCACCGGGCTCGCGCGCGGCGCGGGCCACGATGTCGTTGGCGGGTACCGGGGCGGCAGCGCTGGCGGGAGTGCTGGCGGCTGCACTGGCGGGCTGGACATCGCTGGCCACAGCGGGTGCGCTGGCGGCCAAAGCGGCAGTGAGCAGAGTGATCAAACGTGACATCGCATTGCCGGCATGGGACCGGTCATCGAACGCAGAAGGCTGCAATCATCGCACTGCGAGCGGGCGGTGGTCGGCGTTGTCGCTGCATCTGGACACAGCCGGCGCGAAGCGGCCACAGTCGCGTCGCGCGGCGAGGATAAACTGCGCGCCTTTTGCGCCCGCAACCGCGTCGGCGCCGCCGGCCACACCCGCGCATGCCTTCTGCACCGCCCCCAACCCCCGCATTCGACCTCAAGAGCACCGCCTGGACGCTGACGGCGTTGCGTCTGCATGTGCTGGAGGCCCCAGCCATCGCGCGCGACCTGGATGCGCGCCTGGCCCAGGCGCCGGGCTTGTTCGACGACGATCCGCTGGTGCTGGACTTCTCGCTGCTGCGCACGGCCGACGAAGCGCCAGGGCTGGAACCGCTGCTCGCGCTGCTGCGCGAGCGGCGGCTGCGCCCGATCGCCTACCAGGGGGCCGGCGCGGCGCAGGCCGCCGCTGCACGCGCCGCCGGACTGGTGGAGGCGCTCGATGCAGCACCAGGGCCTGCCGTTGCGACGGCGACACCTGCGCCCACGCCACCCGATCCGGCGCCGGTGCGCGAAGTGGAAGTCGTCCGCGAGGTGGCCACCGCTGGCTCCGCTACCACGATGGTGGACAAGCCGCTGCGATCGGGGCAACGGGTTTATGCGCGCGGTGACCTGGTGGTGCTGTCGGTGGTGAGTTTCGGCGCCGAGGTGATTGCCGACGGCCATATCCACGTCTATGCGCCGTTGCGCGGCCGTGCCATGGCCGGTGCGCGCGGCGACACAAGCGCCCGCATCTTCAGCACCTGCCTGGAGCCGCAGCTCGTCTCCATCGCCGGGATCTACCGCACCACCGAGACCGCACTGCCCGATGCGGTGCGCGGCCGCGCGGCGATGGTGCGGCTCGAGGGCGAAAAAATTCTCGTCGAACCCCTGGGCGGCTGAGTCACCACGGCTTGCCCCACACCGTACTCCCTCGAAAGGACCCCACCGATGGCCAAGATCATCGTCGTCACCTCCGGCAAGGGCGGCGTCGGCAAGACGACCACCAGCGCGAGCTTTGCCGCCGGCCTGGCCCTGCGCGGGCACAAGACCGCCGTCATCGACTTCGACGTCGGCCTGCGCAACCTCGACCTCATCATGGGCTGCGAGCGCCGGGTGGTCTACGACCTGATCAACGTGATCCACGGCGAGGCCAACCTCAACCAGGCGCTGATCAAGGACAAGCAGTGCGAGAACCTGTTCGTGCTGGCGGCGAGCCAGACGCGCGACAAGGATGCCCTGACCCAGGACGGCGTGGAGCGCGTGCTGCAGGACCTGGCGGGCATGGGCTTCGAGTACATCGTCTGCGACTCGCCTGCCGGCATCGAGACCGGCGCCCTGATGGCCATGCACTACGCCGACGAGGCGCTGGTGGTCACCAACCCCGAGGTGTCGTCGGTGCGCGACTCCGATCGCATCCTGGGCATCCTGGCCAGCAAGACACGCCGCGCCATCGAAGGCAAGGAAGGCGTCAAGGAGCACCTGCTCATCACCCGCTACAACCCCAGCCGCGTGGTGGGTGGGCAGATGCTGTCGTTGCAGGACATCCAGGAGATCCTGCGCATTCCCCTGATCGGCGTCATCCCGGAAAGCGAATCGGTGCTCGATGCCTCCAACCAGGGCGTGCCGGCGGTGCATCTGAAGGGAACGGACGTATCCGAGGCCTACAAGGACGTGGTCGGTCGCTTCCTCGGCGAGACCATTGCCATGCGGTTCACCGACGCCGAGAAGCCGGGCTTCTTCAAGCGGTTGTTCGGCGGGAGGTAAGCAGCGATGTCGTTCCTGTCCTTCCTGCTGGGTGAGAAGAAGAAGACCGCCTCGGTCGCCAAGGAGCGGCTGCAGATCATCCTCGCGCATGAGCGATCGGGCCGTGGCGGTTCGCGCGCCGACTACCTGCCGCAGTTGCAGCAGGAGCTGGTGGCCGTGATCTCGAAGTACGTGTCGATCCGGCCCGAAGACATCAAGGTTCAGCTCGAGCGCCAGGACAACCTGGAAGTGCTCGAGGTGAAGATCGAACTGCCCGACGCCGTGCGCGGTTGAGACCCGGCGGCCGCGCGCTGGCGTGGCCAGAGGCTCAGGGCTGCGCCAGCAGGCGCTGCAGGCCGCAGGTGAAGTCGTCGAACTGGATCGGCTTGGTCCAGTAGTCGGCAAAGCCGGCTGCTCGTGCCATGTCGACGTCGTCGGACATGGCGTTGGCCGACAGGGCCACGCACGGTGTGCGATCGAAGCCCGGCAGTCTGCGCAGGCGACGGTGCAGCTCCAGGCCGTCCATGTCGGGCAGCTGCATGTCCACCAGCACCAGCGCAGGCTGCCATCGGGCGGCGACGTCGATGCCCTCGGTACCCGTGGCCACCACCCGCAGTTGCACGGCGGTGCGCAGCTGCGGGTGGGTGCGCAGCAGTTCCTCCACCAGCAAGGCGTTCACCGGGTTGTCCTCGATGTAGAGCACCCGTGCGGGCGCTGCCGCATCGGCGGTGTGTGTCGGCGCATCCGGCGGCTGCGGCGCCGCGGAATCGGCCGTCGCCAGTTCGAGCATGTCGTTGAACAGCACCAGCAGCTGGCGCCCCGCCTCCTCGACATGGTCGAGCCAGAGTGCCTCCTGCGCAGGCTCGCGCCCGTCGGCGCGCTTGAGCAATTGCGTGAAGCCCAGTATGGCGTTGAGCGGCGTGCGCAGCTCGTGGCTCATGCGCGACATGAACTGCGACTTGGCCGCGCTTTCGGCACGCGCGCGCTCGCCGTCGCGCAAGGCCTGCTGGGCCAGGTGCGCGTCGGTCACGTCCCAGGCCACGCCAAAGTGGTGGGGCGCGCCGGTTACCGGGTCGGCCATCATCTGCGAACGCGATGCCAGCCAGCGAACGGTTCCATCTGGCCACACGACCCGGAACTCGAACTGCCAGGGCTTGCCCTGAGTGTCCAGTTCGAGATGCGCTTGGGCCAGGCGTACGCGGTCGTCGGGGTGCAGGTAGCCGAGCGCTTCCGTCCGCGAGACCTGACGCGCGGGGCTGGCCACACCGCGCAGCCGGAACATGTGCTCGTCCCACCAGGCGAACTCCTCGCCGGCCTGACCGCTCCAGATGCCCAGGCCCAGGGCCGACTGGGCCAGCCCGATGCGGTGCGCGGCTTCGGCGGCTTCGCGTTGCCGCTCGACGATGTCACTGATGTCGATCATCACCCCGAGGTAGGTCTCGGGCATTCCGTCGGGCCCGTCGCGGCGGATGCGACGGCTGAGTGTGTGTCGCCAGCCCCCGCCGGGCCGCGGATAGCGGGTCAGCGCCTCGCTGGGCTCGCCCGTGTCGCGGCACTTCTCATATGCCGCCAGCACCCGTGGCAGGTCCTCGGGGTGTGCCTGGGCCCGCGTCTGGGCCACGGCATAGCCGTCGGGGTCAGCGCGCGTGCCGTCCAGACCGTCCGGGACGTGCGTCGGAGGATCGCGGTCGGAATCGGCCATGGCTCCAGCCCACTGTAGCGGCCTTGGCCTGGGTTGCGCGGCGGGACTGTCCCGAGGATGAAACAGTCGATTTATCCATCCGGTTGTGGATGCGCGCGCCGTTGGGTTATGAGCCTGTTTGGATCCAGTGTTGCTCTAGACTGCCGGCCGATGATCCTGCTCGCACCCATGGAAGGCCTGCTCGACCACCGTTTGCGCGATGCGCTGACGCGGCTGGGTGGCATCGATCGCTGCGTGTCGGAGTTCATCCGGGTCACCGACCAGGTGTTGCCCGAACGGGTGTTCACTCGGGTGGTGCCCGAGTTGCGACGCGGCGGACGCACGCCTGCAGGGGTGCCGGTGCGGCCGCAATTGCTGGGGTCGGATGCGGCCTGCATGGCCGACAACGCGGCCGTGCTGGCGGGTTTGAACCCCCCGGGCATCGACCTGAACTTTGGCTGCCCCGCGCGCGTGGTGAACCGGCACCGCGGCGGTGCGGTGCTGCTCGACGACCCCGGGCAGGTGCATGCCATCGTGGCCGCGGTGCGCCGGGCGGTGCCGGTGGCGCTGCCGGTCTCGGCCAAGATGAGGCTGGGCTACCGGGACGACTCCCGCATGCTCGAGTGCGCCGCTGCCATTGCCGAGGCGGGCGCTGCCGAGCTGGTGGTGCATGCGCGTACGCAGCAGCAGGGCTATCGGCCGCCGGCGCATTGGGACCGCATCGCCGCCATCCGCGAATCGGTTCCGATCCCGGTGGTGGCAAACGGCGAGATCTGGAGCCTCGACGATGCGCGTCGCTGTCGCGCCGTCTCTGGCTGCGAGCACCTCATGCTCGGGCGTGGCGTGGTGGCGGACCCCGGCCTGGCCTTGGCCATCGCCCGCCCGGACGGCGATGCGATCGACTGGCATGACGTATTGCCGCTGCTGCTGAAGTACTGGCGCGATGTGGCGGCCCAGGTAGCCCCGCGCCATCGCTGCGGCCGCGTCAAGCAGTGGCTGAACCTGCTGCGCCGGCGTTTCGCGCAGGCGCAGGCGGCGTACGATCGCGTTCGTGCCGTGAACGATGGCCCGACGTTCGAGCGGCTGTTGCTGGGCGCGGGCGGCCCGACCCCTGGAGCGACCAAGTCATGCGTCTCACTCGCCATGTCCTCGTCGGCGCCTGCGCCGGCCTGACGATCGGCACGTTCGCGCTGCCCGCGGCTGCGGCGGAGTGGTTCGTCTCGCCGCAGGGCAGCGACACGACCGGCGATGGCAGCCTGGGCAAGCCCTTGCGCACACTCGGTCACCTGCTCGATCCGGCGCGCGAGCTGGTGCGGGCGGGCGACACCGTCACGCTGCGAGGCCCCGTCGGAGCCAATGTGTTCGACGAGACCGAGGTCCGCCTGCGGGTGCCGATCACGCTGCGCTCGTACGAAGGCGAGTGGGCGGTGATCCGCTGCCCCATCGACCTGGCCGATGGCGTGTGCATCCAGGTCGACCCCGACGCCTCGGGCAGTCGCTTGTCGCGCCTGGAAGTGACCGGCGGCAACCTGTACGGCATCTTCTTCCAGACCGACTGGGACTCGGGCAACTACCGCCAGGGGCGCGGTGCCTCCAACGTCATCGTCGAGGATTGCCGCATCCACGATACCGGGCGAGACGCCATCAAGATCACGCCCAAGAGCGACGACATCACGATCCGCCGCTGCGAGATCTACAACACCGGCCGCATCTACCCGCCGGGCACGCCACTGGAGGAGAAGAACGCCGAGGGCATCGACAACGTCAACGGCAGCCGCATGCTCGTCGAGGACTGCCACATCCACGACATCGCCACCAATGGGCTGTACTTCAAGGGCGGTGCGGCCGACGTGGTGGTGCAGCGCAACCGCATCGAACGCGTGGGCGAGGGCGGCATCATGGTCGGCTACGACACCAGCCCGGAGTTCTTCGACCTGGCGCTGAACCCGAACTACTACGAGTCGGTGCGCGGCACCGTGCGCAACAACGTCGTGCGCGACACCGGCTACGCGGGCATCGGCCTGTATGCGGCGCAAGACGCGGTGGTCGCGAACAACACCATCGTCAACGCGGCTGCGTCCGGCCATGCGGCGCTGTACTTCGGTGTCACCCTGCAGGACTTCGATCCGATCGCCAAGCGGCCGGCCTCGATCAACCCGGTGATCCGCAACAACCTCGTCATCCAGAGTGGCGGCTATTGCGGCGGCATCCGCTGGGCCAACGAGATCACGGCTGCGGGCGTCTACGCCCTGCAGGGCAGCCCGGGCACTGACTACAACTGGTACCACGACACGACCGGCGCGTGCCGCTTCTTCGACAACCGGCCGGGCAGCACCCTGGCCGATGGCGGCACGCTGGCGCAGTGGCGCAGTTCGCTGGGCAGCGACGCGCACAGCGGCAGCGGCGCGGTCACCGTGACGGCCGACGGGCATCTGCCGGCGGGCAGCCCGGCGATCGACCAGGGTGTCACCCTGGCACAGGTGGGCGACGACATGGACGGCCAGGCCCGTCAGGCGCCGGTGGACATCGGCGCCGACGAGTACGCCGCAGCATCCACCGATGCCGACCGCGTGATGAACTGGGCCGAGGCGGTGTATGCGCAGTACTTTCCCAAGGGCGGACAGGCCGGCACGTATCTTCAGTACCGCTACCGCTACTACCCGTCCACTGGCAATTACCTGGGCACCGATGGAACGCGCATGGTCGTGCACAACGGGCGCGACTGGAACCTGCTGGACGTGGGAGCCCTGGCCGACTTCCTGGCGCTGGCGGCAGCGGCGGGCTACTGACGCTGCCTGACCGCCATTCATGACGCTGGCCGCTGACGACAGCTATTACCTCGCCACCTTGCCGCCGCGCGCGGCGGCCGTTCGGATGGTGGGCCGGCACGAGGCTCGCGTGGGCATCGTCGGCGGCGGCTACGCGGGCCTGGCCACGGCCATGGGCCTGGTCGAGCGCGGCATGCGCGACGTGGCCCTCGTCGAGGCGGGGCGCATCGGCCATGGCGCCTCGGGTCGCAACGGCGGTTTCGTGTTCGGCGGGTACAGCCTGGACTGCGCCGACCTGCTGGTGCAGCTCGGCCCCGCGCTGGCACGCAGCACCTACGCGCTTACCCGCGCGGCGGTGGCGCTGATCCGCGAGCGCATCCGCCGACATGGCATCGAATGCGATGCCGTCGAAGGGGGCGCGCTGCTGGCCAACTGGTTCGGTGACGATCGCATCCTGCAGCGACAGCAGCGGTTGATGGCCGAGTACTTCGGCGTTCATTGGCAATCGGTCGATCGAGCCGGCCTCGCGGCCCATGTGCGCACGCGGCGCTACAGCGCGGCGCTGCTGGAGCCCGATGCCTTTCACTTCCATCCGCTGAAGTACGCCGCGGGTCTGGCAGGGGCGATCGCGCAGGCAGGGGCGCGTGTCCACGAGGACTCGCCGGTCGTGTCTGTGGCTCGCGACGGCTGCGGCTGGAGCGTGCGCACGGCCGAAGGCGAACTGCGCTGCGAGCACCTGGTGGTGGCCGGCGGCGGCTACCTGCGCACCCTGGTACCGGCGCTCGAGAGGGCGATGCTGCCGATCGCCACCTACGTGATGGCCACCGAGCCGCTGGGCGAGCGGGTGCGCGAGTTCATTCCCGGCGCTGCCGCCATCTACGACACGCGTTTCGCATTCGACTACTACCGCGTGCTGCCGGACACCCGCATCCTGTGGGGCGGGCGCATCGCGGTGGCGCAGCGCACACCGGCCGCGATCGCCGAATTCCTGCGCCGCGACATGCTGCGGGTCTACCCGGGCCTGGCCGACGTCCGCATCACCCACGCCTGGGGCGGGTTGATGAGCTACGCACGACACAAGATGCCTCAGGTCGGACGGCTCACGTCGGGCCCGGCAACGGGCGCCTGGCACGCGCAAAGCTTCGGCGGCCACGGCGTGGCGCCCACCACTGTGGCGGGCGAAGCGCTGGCGGCGGCCATTGCCGAGGACCGCCCACTGCCCGAAGGGCTGGTCCGCTACGGCTTGCCGCGCACTTGGGGTGCCGCCGGGCTGGCTGCCGCCCAGGCCACCTACTGGTGGGCGCAAGCCCGCGATGCCTGGCGTGAAAGGTGCTCGCCGCCGGCGGCATGATCTCGCTGGAAGGAGTGAAGGTGACCCCGATTGGCTCGTCAGTTCCGGGTGACGGTCCGCCAGCGCCGGTACCGCCCGAGATGGCGCACCGCATCAGCGCAGGCGCATTCGTCGAGCATGACGGGCGCCTGCTGCTGGTGCGCCACTTTCGACCGGGCCGTTATGACTTCTGGGTGGCGCCGGGCGGGGGTGTCATCGGCACCGAATCTCTGGCTGCGGCGGCCGCGCGCGAGGTGCACGAGGAAACCGGCCTGGCGGTGGAACCAGACCGCCTGGTCTACGTGGAGGAGTTCCACAACCCGCACATGCGGTACTGCAAGTTCTGGTTCACCGCCCGTTGGTGCGGCGGCACCCTGTCGGTGGATCAACCCGGCGCCACGGGCGAGCACATTGTCGAGGCGGCGTGGCACACCCGGGCCGAAGTGGCTCGCCTGGCAGTGTTTCCATCTGTCCTCCAGGGCGACTACTGGACCGACCGAGCCGCCGGCTTTCCGCAGGTGCGACACCTGGGCCTGCGCGCGATGTCGGTGTGGTGAGAGTGGCTGCGGTGGCATGCGCAAAGGCGTGCTCACCTCAGAAGCTCGACGGGTGGTGCCAGCGAGAGCGACTTGGCGCGCTTCGCCAGGCGTTGATCGAAGGTTGCGAAGGACGTGGCGCGCGAACTGCGCGCCAGGTGAAGGGCGTCCGCGAAGTCCAGACCCTTGTCAAGCCCGTCGAGCGCCGTCATGACGCCGTCGCGGTCTTCCATCGCAATGTGCTCGATGCTCGCCAATGCGCGCAATACGCGAGATGTGTCCCGCGCCGGCAATTCGTAGAAGCCGCGCAAGACCCATTCCAGTTCAAGCAGAACGGTCACCGAGACAAACGATCGCTGGGCGAGCGCCGCCGCGGCAGCAGGTCTTTGCTTTGCCGCCTGCGGGTCGTCGGGATCGTCGACAAAGAACCGTGCCAGCACGTTCGTGTCGAGGGATCTCATGGGCGCCCACGTGGCGAGCGCGTCAACAGCGATGCAGGGTCGAAGTCTTCCAGGCGACGGGGCGTCCCGCGGGCCGGTGCCTTGACCATGCCAGCCATGCTGGTCAGGTCGACCGTGGCAACCGGTCGGACAACGCGCAGCTTCAAGCCGTCGGACTCCTCGAGCACCTCAATCCTGGCGCCTGCCCCCATGCCGAGCCGCCGCCGCAATTCGGCAGGCAGCACGACCTGGCCTTTGGTCGAGACGAGGATCGTCGGCATCAGGGTTCCACTAACCAGGAATGGTGCGTCATCCTAAGTTGGCTTACGTGGTAAGTCAAGTTTGAGTCTTGTCGATCAGATCCCGCCGCGCGGCGCGTGCCAACTGGCCTTGTTCCGGCCACTCGGCTGGATCGAGCCAGGCGCACCGCGAACGTGTCGCGATTCCTGAGTCGATCGCTTGATCGGGTCAACGCGTCACCGTGAGCGTGGCGCGTACCGTCTTCCCGCTGGACGAGGCGCTGATGGTCACATTGCGCGTGCGCCGCGTCGGTGCGGTGCTCACCTGGAAGGCGGCGCTGCTGGCGCCTGCGGCCACCGTGATGCTGGCCGGTACCTGCGCCAGTGCTGTATTGGACGATGCCAGGTTCAGCACCAACCCCGCGGCGGGAGCGGGGGCGCTCAGGGTGACGGTGGCAAGAGCCGGTTGGCTGCCCCGCACGCGCTGGGGTTGCAGTTGCAACGCCGAAGGTGCCGGCGCCGGTGCCGGTTGCACGGTGACCGTGGCGGTGCGGGCGATGCCGGCGTAGGTGGCAGTCAGCACCACCGCGGTATCGATGGTCACCGCTTGCGTGCTGTAGCCGAAGCTGGCACTGCTGGCGCCTTGTGCCACGGCCACCGACAGCGGCACGCCCACGACCGGGTTTGCGCTGGCCAGTCCCACGACAGCGCCGCCCGCCGGCGCGGCGGCGGTGAGCGTGACCGTGCCGGTTCCGCCAGTGCCACCCGTGACGCTGCTGGGGTTCACCGCCAGAGTGGCCAGTGCCGGGGCGGTGCCCACCGGGTTCCAGCCCAGTTCGATGACCTCGAAGTCGCTGGCCGACAGCAACCGGAAGGCCGGGTTCAGGATGTCGTTGTTCCAGCGCGTATCGAAGGTGCCGGAAACGTACATGTCCGAACCGTTGTCGGCCACGATCAGGCCCCAGGTCTGCATCGCGCGGAAGATCTTGCGCATCTGCGGGTCGTTCGTGCGCAGCACCGGGTCGCTGCCGTTCACGCTGGCCTTCAAACGCAGCCGGGCCCCCATGGGCAGGGCGCTGCTGTTGCTGCCGGCGCGGTGGGAGGCCGGCCAGACGTAGCCGTTGGTGGCGCGAACGGTGACGCGGAAGGCGTGGCCGATCTCGGTGACAGCGGGGTCGTAGACCTCGTCGTAGCGGACCAGGCCGGGGAAGATGGCCAGGCCGGCGGCGTCCGCCGATGTCCAGCCCTCTGGGCGGCGCTGGTTGGTGTTCAGGTCGAAGAAGGCCCCCGATCCGGCCAGCCAGCGGCCGCGGGTGGCGTCGTACCAGACGTTGTAGAGCTCGTACAGGTGGTTGGCGCTGCAGTCGATCATCAGCAGGTGCCGGTCGCTGCTGGCGCGCTGGTCGACATTGGCCGGCGCTCCGCCCTCCACCCAGTGGGGCTGCGTGATGGCCTGCGTCGGGATCGGGTAGAACGGCAGCGAGGCACCCGTGGTGTGGTCGATGCCATCGCTTTCGTCGGCATAGTCGAAGGCGACCGGCAACTTCACCTGGCCGGCATCGACCACCGCGTAGGGGAAGCCGTAGATGCCCACACTGCCGGGCGACTCTTCGCCGCCGAAGTCGGGGTGCAGGCGCCGCGTGCCGCCGTTGTTGATGAACGCGATGAAAGCGTCGGAGCGGGCGTCGACCGGCGCCGAGCGGATGTCGAGATTCCACCAGTTGTCAGCCGGCAGCAGCGGCGCGCCGCTGCGTACCGCGGAACCTTGCGCCGGAGCAACGGCTGGGCACAAGGCCGTGCCGGCCCGCGCCGCCGGGGCCATGCCCAGTGTGCACGCCGCCAGAAGCAACAGCGCCGAGACGAGCCGGCTCGAGCGGTGGGCAGGCGTGACGATCGACAGCGAGGGCATGGCGGCGGCTCCGGAAGCAACGGCAACAGGGCCGGTTGTGCCAGAGCGCGCTCGCCTGCGGGGTTTCAAGCGGTAAGCGTTCGCAAGTCGAGACCGCGGCACCCGCTCATAGGCTCAACCGCCCAGCGCTACGCGAACGGCGCGGGCGAGTTCGGCGCGCCGGTATGGTTTTGGCAGCAGCATGACGCCAGCATCGAGTCGGCCATGATGCACGATGGCGTTCTCGGTGTAGCCCGACGTGTAGAGCACTCTCATGCCCGGACGCAGCGCCTGTGCTGCATCGGCCAGCTGGCGCCCTGACATCCCGCCGGGCATCACGATATCGGTGAACAGCAGATCGACCGGTTCAGCACCCTCGAGGTGGCGCAGGGCCATCGGGCCTGAGGAGGCGTCCAATACCCGGTACCCCAGCGCACGCAGCTCGTGGCAAGCGAGCTGGCGCACCGGATCATCGTCTTCCACCACGAGCACCGTTTCCGTGCCCCCGCGGGGTGCCGGTTCGCACGGCTGCGGTTCGCTGTTGATTGCCGGAGCACCGATGGCCCTGGGCAAGTACAGCTTCACCGTTGTGCCATGCCCGATCTCGGAATAGATGCCGACATGCCCGGCGGATTGCTTGACGAAGCCGTAGACCATGGCGAGCCCGAGACCAGTGCCGCGCCCTTTTTCCTTGGTGGTGAAGAAGGGCTCGAATACTCGAGCCAGATGCTCGGGCGATATGCCACTGCCTGAGTCGGAGACCGCGAGCATCACGTATTGCCCGGGTGAAACGTCCGGGTGCTGGTCCGCATAGCGTTGATCCAGCGCGGCATTGGCGGTTTCGAGCGTGAGCTTGCCGCCGGTCGGCATCGCGTCGCGGGCGTTCAGGCACAAGTTGAGCAGTGCGTTCTCGAGCTGTACGGCATCGACCATGGCCGGCCACAGGCCCGCCCCCCGCACCATCTCGATCTCGATGTGTTCGCCTATGGTGCGACGCAGCATCGGGTCTAGCGCAGCAACGAGTTGATTGACGTCCACCACCTTGGGGTCCAGGGGTTGCTTGCGCGCAAAAGCGAGCAGTTGCTGCGTCAGTGCCGCGCCACGCTGCGCAGCCGCCCCGATCATGTCGGCGAGCTGGTGCCGGGCCGGGTCGTCCTTGCACAACTCGGACAGCAGATCGGCATTGCCCAACACGACAGTGAGCAGGTTGTTGAAGTCGTGTGCGACCCCGCCTGTCAGTTGGCCTATGGCCTCCATGGTTTGCGATTGGAGCAGTCGCGAATTCAGTCGCGATAGTTCTGCATGCTGGTTCTGGAGAGACTGCGCGGTCTGGTTCATGGACGCCATCAGCGCGCCCAGCTCACCTCGAGGCAGCGGCGGCTCGATGCGGGCGGCCAGATCGCCCTTGGCCAACTGCCGGGCCATCGCCGTGATGCGCGAGATCGGTCGGCGTATGGCCAACTCGGCCAACAACCAGACGGCGAGGAAGAGCGCGAGGGCCACGCTGCTCAGCGCGACGATGTCATTGGCATGCCGTCGCTGTGCCTTGGCGATGATGGCGTCGCGCGGCGCGCCTGCCAGCATGTGGACCCGGGTGCCGCTGATGGAGTTGCTGTCGGCACGGGCCCACCGCATCAACTCGCCGCCCTGCATGGCCACCTCGGCCTCGGCGGCCCCGTCGCGGGGTTCGGCAAACTGCCACAGCGGCGTACCGGCGATCGACTGCCCGGGCTTGAAGCCAGCGCTGCCTTGAGGCGTGGCTGCCAGCACCAGTCCTTTGTCGTCGACGATGAGCAGCCGCGCGCCAGGAACGACAGGCCCGGCGAACGTCGCGATCTTCTCCAGATCCAGCGATGCCAGCAGTACGAACCGCAGCTCGCCGCTGGCGGCTCGCACCGGATGCGCTACCTGCATCACCGCGCGTCCTGTGAGCCGCCCGAAGGCAGGCTCGAGCACCACTGCGCCTTTCTCGGCGACGGCACGCCGGAAGTAGTCCCGATCGTTCAAGTCGAGTTCGCGGCCCGAGCGCAGCGAATCGCAGAACAGCCGACCGTCGGGCCGGATCGTCAGAATGCCGGTGTACTGGGGATGCGACTCGCGCACTTCGGACAGGAAGGCCGAGCAGCCGACCCTGTCATCGGTGTCAAGGTCGCGCGCGCGGGCGAGACCGAATTGAAGCTGGGTGGTGCCGCGTATGCGCTCGTACAGCTCGTCGGACTTGTCTTGCGCGAGTGTCGACAGGCGCTGGGTGTCTGCCGCAATGATTGCCTCGCGGTCCTCGACCGAGCGCACCAGCACGAGCAATGCGGGCACCAGGGCGGCCAGCAGGGCGATCAGCAGCAGCCGCGCGCGGATGCTCATTCGTGCAACGCCTTGTTCAGGGGGAGTTGTCGGGATCCGACACGGCACGCCAGGCGGCTGGCGCCAGTCCATGCCATTATCGGCACCAATTGCGGGATCGTGGGAGGCATCAAGCCATGGCGACAGGCAGATTGCTGGTTCTGGACGACGATGCCACCGTTGGGCAGATCCTGGTCGCTGGCGCGCAGACGATGGGCTTTCAAGCCCGGCAGTTTCTGGACGCTCCTTCCTTCCTGGACTGCCTGCGCAGTTGGGAGCCCACCCACGTTGCGATCGACTTGACGCTGCCGGGGACATCCGGCGCCGAAGTCCTGCATCAGGTGGCGCAGACCGGAAGCCGCGCACGCGTCATCATCTGCAGCGGCTCGGACCCGGGGGCACTCGATTCGGCACTGGGCATCGCCCGAGAGCTCGGGTTGACGACCGCCGGCACACTGGCGAAGCCGTTCCGGCTGGCAGCGCTGCGCCAGCTGCTGACCCTCATCGACTGAGCGCACCGCTCGCGGGGCAAGCGGTGCATTGCACCATCACGACGAGACGGCGCGTCGCCGGGACGGTGACGATGTCCTTCGCGCGGTCCTGACCGTCGAAGACGAACTGGAGCCTGGCGAACCCCGACGACCAAAATGCGCTGGAACTTGGCATCGAGGTGCGGGGCTCCTCTGGACACGTGACAGCACACCGCCATCCAGGATGGCGCGCAAGGTGTCACATCGCCTGCGCCATGTGCGACAGCGCGGCACGCCGCGGTCCAGGTTCGCACAGGGGGGTGGCAAGCCCTCGTTCGAACACGGCGCGCCGTGCACCGTGCATGCGCACTAGCGATGAGTTGCAGCGGTCCGCCACGCTGCCGAACATCGCCGCCGGCACCCCTGCCGCGTCCAACACATCGAGGAGACATCCATGCCATTGTTGCTAGCCCTGAGCGTGTCGATCGGCCTGCTGGCCATCGTCGCCACCTGGTTGTTCCTGGGCCCGCTGGCGGCCCTGCATGTGCAGATCTGGCAGGCCTTCGTGGCCTGGGCCAGCCACTATCACAACGGTGGCAAGTCCGCGGGCCTGACCAAGACGCTGGTGTGCATGGTATTCGGCGCGCTGGTCGGCATGGGCTCGGTGATGCTGGCCGGGCAGCTCGGCGCGTTGGGCGCGCTGGCCGCACCGGTGGCGGTGGGCATAGGCGCTGCGCTGATCGTGCTTGCCGCGCACCTGCCCATGCTGTCGACGATCCCGTCCAGCGTGTATGGCTTTGCCTGCGTGGCCGGTTTGATCCTGCTGGGCAAGGACATGACGCCCACCGCGGCGATCGTCCCCACGATCGCGTCGATCGTGCTGGGCGCCGGTTTCGGCTGGCTGTCTGAATTCATCGGCGGCAAGCTCACCAAGAGCTGAGCTCTGTTGGCCGGCGGCGTCGCCGGGCGCCGCCGGTCAGCGGCCCCAGCTGTCCTTCAGACCCGTGACGCGGTTGAACACCGGCCGCCGCGCCGTGTGGTCGATGCGGTCGGCGACGAAGTAGCCGTGGCGCTCGAACTGGTAGCGATCTTCGCTGCGGGCCAGAGCCAGCGCGGGCTCCCCATACCCGGACACCACGCGCAGGCTGTGCGGGTTGAGCACCTCGCGTGGGTCGCGGCCACCGGCGTCGGGTTGCGCCTCGGTGAACAGCCGCTCGACCAGGCGCAGCTCCACCGGCACGGCCTCGTGGCAGCCCACCCAGGTGATCGTGCCCTTGACCTTCACCGCGTCGGCGCCGGGCGTGCCGCTCTTGGTGTCGGGCACCACAGTTGCAAGCACCGATGTGACGCGGCCGTCGGCATCCTTCTCGCAGCCGGTGCATTCGACCACCATGCCGTACTTCAGGCGCACCCTGTTGCCAGGGAACAGCCGGAAGAAGCCCTTGGGTGGCACCTCTGCGAAGTCGTCGCGCTCGATCCACACCTGTGGGCCCAGGCTGAATGCGCGCGCGCCCAGCTCCGGGCGCTGCGGGTGCGCCGGCGCACTGCAGGGCTCGCGGTGGTCGGCACCGAACAGCTCGATCCAGTTGGTGAGCTTCAGTGACAACGGGTCGATCACCGCCATCGCGCGCGGCGCCTGGCCTTCGAGGTCGTCGCGCAGCGCGATGTCGAGCACCTGGTAGTCCACCCAGATGTTGGTCTTGGAGGCGCCGGTGTCCTCGGCCATCTTGCGCACCGAAGCCGGCGTGTAGCCGCGCCGGCGCAGCCCAGCCAGGGTGGGCATGCGCGGGTCGTCCCAGCCGCTGACGATGCCCTCGTCCACCAGCGCCTTCAGCTTGCGCTTGCTGGTGATGACGTAGGTGAGGTTCAGGCGTCCGAACTCATGCTGGTGCGGCAGATCGAACGGGTTCGCCCGGCGCGCGGCCAGCGCGTGCGCGAGCAGCGGCGTGAACTGCGCCATTTGGCCCTTCAGCAGCGCGAAGAAAGCGGGCAGGTCGCGCAGCACGGCGTCGCGGTCGTGCTCCCAGCGGCGCACCATGGCGCGCATCTCGCCTTCGGGTGCGCTGGCGAACAGCTTGTCGGCATGGTTGTGGCAGGCCAGCGCGAACTCCTTGCCCGCTTCGATGCCCTCGGCCTCGATCTGCTCGACCAGGGCGCGCGCGGCGGCAAACTGCGGCGCACGAAGGATGGGCACGATGCGCTCGAGCGTCCAGTCGTAGAACGGGCGCTGGTCTTCGAACTCGAGCGTGCAGATGCTGTGGGTGATGCTCTCCAGCGCGTCCTCGATCGGGTGCGCGAAGGTGTACATGGGGTAGAGGCACCAGGTGTCGCCGGTGGCGTGGTGGCTGGCGTGCTTGATGCGGTAGATCGCCGGGTCGCGCAGGTTGATGTTGGGGCTGGCCATGTCGATCCTGGCGCGCAGCACCATGGCGCCGTCGGCATGGCGGCCATCGCGCATCTCGCGCAGACGCGCGAGGCTCTCGGCGGCTGGGCGGTTGCGCCAGGGGCTGTCGGTGCCGGGCGTGGTGAAGTCGCCGCGGCTGGCGCGCATCTGCTCGGCCGTCTGCTCGTCGACATAGGCGTGGCCGGTCTCCACCAGGTACTCGGCGGCGCGGTACATGAAGTCGAAGTAGCTGCTGGCGTAGTACAGGTGGCTGGTGTTGTTCGCATCCCAGCTCCAGCCCAGCCAATGCACCATCTCGACGATGGCATCCACGTACTCCTGCTCCTCCTTCTCGGGGTTGGTGTCGTCGAAGCGCAGGTGGCACACCCCGCCGAAATCGCGCGCCAGGCCGAAGTTCAGGCAGATGCTTTTGGCGTGGCCGATGTGCAGGTAACCGTTCGGTTCGGGCGGAAAGCGCAGGCGCACCCGCGCCGGGTCGGGGCCACCGGCGGCGTGGTGCGCGCCGTCGCCAGGCGCGCCGCCCCACAGCCGCTGCGTGTACTGCCCCTCGTGCAGTTCGCGCTCGATGAGCGTGCGCAGAAAGTTGGCTGGCTTGGGGGCGTCGGATTTCGCAGGGGCGGACATGGCGGGCAGGCTTGCGCGGGGAAGGCGGCGATTTTAGGCGTCGGTGGGTGCCGGTGCAGACCTTCGACGATCCCCGATCGAGGCTCGTTTCCGGCTCTCACGCTGTCGCGCATGCTGTCGCACCGGCGCGCGCGCCACTGTTTGGTTCAGGTCAATTTGCAGTGAATTGATCGTCCTAGCATGGCCCTCGCGCCGTGAGACCAAGCAATGCCGGCGATGCCACGCAATGGGCACCTGAGTTCGGCCGCGCTCGACGGCGCGCAACGTAGGAGACGCCTCATGATCTCGATCGATCGCTTCATCCTGGCGGGCATCGTCGGTGCCCTGATTGTCGGCGTGGCCCCCGCAGCCGCGCAGGCCCTGCCCAAGGAGGGTCGGCTCGACTACGTGGCCTGCTGGTCGGGCAGCGCAAATACGATGGGCTTTTCCAAGACGCTGAACGCGTTGACCTACGAGCACACTGGCGTGACCCGCAGCAATCTGCCGAACAGCCCGTTTGACAAGCTCGCGTTCCGGTGCATCGGGATGGGGACCAACTTCGACGGCAAGGCCGGCAATGCAACCGTCTGTGAGGCAGTCGACAAGGACGGCGACAAGATGCTGAACCATTTCGTGCTGAGCGAGGGGCGAGTGGCACGCACGACTGTGGCCGGCACAGGCAAGTTCGAAGGCATCGTGATCGATGCGACCGTCACGACGCTGGGGCCCTTCCCGGCCGCAAAGCCCGGCACCTTCCAAAATTGCAACCACCAGGTCGGTACCTACCGCTTCAAGTAGGCGGTGCTGGCGCCTGACTCCCGCTGCAACGGGAAAGGGCGAGCGTGAGCAAGCGCATGCGACGGCGCGACGCCGGCTCAACCCACCCAAGGATGGGCCGTTTGCCGATCTTGGTCCGGACCACGGACTGCCCTGCGCACGACGCGGGCGCAGTCCCCGGCCCGCTGCTGTCTGCGTGCAGCTGATGCGTGCGCAGTAACCTGGCGGTCAGTGGACTTGTGCGGGCGTGCGCACTGAGTTCGGCCTAGCCGAACCTCGGAAAAACATCGGAGAAACATCGGCTCGCGTTGGTGCCTGGGCGCCCGCCGGGTTTGAGAATGGTTTGGCGCGTCACTGCGAAGGCATGGAGCCGGCCGGGTCCATGCGCACGGTTCGGTGCGACGCCTGCGCCCGGTCGGTGGCCTGTGCCTGCGGTGACATCGGACCCAATCGGGGAGCCCACCGGGTGGCCCGCGCCGCGAAGAGGTATCGATCATGCTTGCAACCGAATCCAACCGCCCGCCGGTTGTCGTCGACGACATCTACACCGTGCATGCCGGTACGGTGCTGAACGTGAGCACGGCTGCAGGTTTGCTGGCCAACGACACCGACCCCGACGGCGACACGCTGACGGTGCTGAACTTCTCGGCGCCGGAGCACGGGACGATGTCGATGCTCACCGACGGCTCGTTCGTCTACACGCCCGAAGCGGGCTACGTGGGCAGCGAATCGCTCACTTGTACGGTGTGGGACGGTACGGTACGGGTCGAGAGCCAGCTGACGATCCTCGTGCAGAACGACCCCCCGGTCGTCGTGGACGACACCTACACGGTGCATGCCGGCACGGTGCTGAACGTGGGCAAGGCGGCGGGGCTGCTGGCCAACGACAGCGACGCGGACGGCGACAAGCTGGTGGTGCTGGACTTCTCGGCGCCGGAGCACGGCACGATGTCGATGCTCACCGACGGCTCGTTCGTGTACACGCCCGAAGCGGGCTACGTGGGCAGCGAATCGCTGACGTGTACGGTGTGGGATCGCACGGTCCGAGTTGAGAGCCAGCTCACGATCCTCGTGCAGAACGCCTCGCCGGTCGTCGTGGACGACACCTACACCGTGCTCGCCGGGACAGTGCTCAGCGTGGACAAGGGCGCGGGGCTGCTGGCCAACGACAGCGATGCGGACGGCGACAAGCTGATGGTGTTGAACTTCACGCCGCCATCCCATGGCGCGATGGCGATGCTCACCGACGGTTCATTCGTCTACACGCCCGCGGCAGGCTTCGTGGGCAGCGAGTCGCTGGCGTGCACGGTGTGGGACGGCACCGTTCAGGTCGAATGCGAGTTGACGATCATCGTGTACAGCGCAGAGCCACCCGTCGTCGTTCATCTGGGCGACGCGACGGGAGTACCCACCACGGCCAATCCCAACGCATGGGCGCCGTACTGGACCGATGCCCGAGTCGCCATCAGCCACAAGGCCAATCAAGCCGATGCCGGCCAGGCGTGGAGCAGTGCCACCCTGAACGCGGTGGCCAGCCCGATGCTGGCCGGTGGCGACCTGTATGGTGGAGACCTCGGCGTCAGCGCCAAGAACCTCAACACCAGTGCACCCAACCAGGAGATCCAGGGTGCCGAGGCGCTGCGATTCGACCTGGATGGCCTGTGCACGAGCGTGACGGTCGATCTGACCCGCCTGTACCTCGCCGACGATGCCAACGCCTCAGGCTACAACGAGGCCGGTCGTTTGCAGGCACTGGATGCCTCGGGCAACACCGTGGCCGAACTGACGTTCGTGGCGAGCAGTCTCCAGGGGCTGCACACCGCGACGCTGGACCATCCGGCGGGCTTCAGCGCGGTGGTCATCAGTGCCGGAGCGTACGACTCCCACGGTCAGTGGATCGCCGGTGCATATGCCGACGATGCCGGGGCGTTCGCAACTGCGCCCTATGCGACGCCAGGCAAGCTCCACGGCAGCGACTTCCTGCTGGACTCCATCGAGTTCGAGCTCGTCGCGGTCATCGGGGTCGTTTCAGACCCCGACCCCGCGGGCATGGGATAGCGGCGAACCAACCTCGGCCCATGCCATGCCATCGACGACACCACTTGCTGCAGGCCCACGTGCATGAAGAGTCCCATGAACTGCTCGATCGAACGTGCCACTCGGACCCTTGCCCAATGGGGCCTCGGGGTCGGGTGTCTGCTGGTGACTGCCGGCACGGCCGCTGCGGCTGTGCTGGTCGAGCAACTGCCCTCGAACGCCGCCGCGGGCTACTACTCCAATGTCAACCAGCCCCAGCAGTGGGCCGACGAGTTCAGCCTGACCGCCGCGGCTGCGCTGGACGGCGTGTCATGGTGGGGTGGCTATGACACCGCCAACGGCGGCATCGAGGACCCCGGCTCCGACGCCTTCCGGGTGCGGGTCTACAGCGATATCGGCGGCACCGGGACCGTCCTGCACGAGTTCGGCTCGTCGTCGGTGATTCGCACCCCCACCGCGCTCGTCGATGCAGCCGGCAACAGCGTCTATCGATACGACCTCGACTTGTCGGCCGCGCCGGTGGGACTGCCCACAGGTGACCTGTACCTGGCGATCGAGAACCTCGGTGCATCGGACTGGTTCTGGCAAGCCGCCGGCACCGGCATGTCGTGGTACCGGGGCGAGGACACCGACGACTGGGCAGCGGCCCCCCGCGATGGCGATCAGCTGGCCTTCCGCCTGACAACGGCGGCATACCAGACGGTGCCCGAGCCCGGCACCGCCGGCCTTGCCCTGCTGGCCGTCGTGGCCTGGGCTCGCACCCGCCAGCGACCTCGAGCGGTCGCTACATGCCCTTGAACAGGTGCGCGTAGAGCCGGCTGGCGGTCAGGCGCTCGGGTCGGCCGCGCAGGCTGAGGATGACCTTGCCCGACTCGTCGCGCTGGGCAGTGGCGATGGCGCTCGCGCGCACCACCAGGCTGCGGTGCACCTGCCAGTAGCGCGCCGGGTCGAGTTGGGGCAACAACTCGCGCAGCGACAGACGGATCAGGTGCTCGCGTTCGGCGGTGACGACGCGCAGGTACTTGTCGGCGGCTTCGAAGTACAGCACCTCGTCGATGGGCACCATGTGCACCACGTTGCCCACCCCGGCCTGGATCACTTCCAGCCGCGGCGGCGCCGGCGCCGCGGGCCCACCGGAGCCCAGCAGACTGCGGATCTGTGCGAGAGCCAGGTCGAGCCCCGCGGTCGTGGCTTCAGGGGCCGCCTGCTGCAGCACCAGTCGGCGTGCCAGGCGTTGCACGCAGGCCTGCAGCCGCTCGCCATTCACGGGCTTCACGAGATAGTCGACCGCCTGCGCCTCGAAGGCCTGCAGGGCGTACTGGTCGTAGGCGGTGATGAACACCAGCAACGGGAAGGGCGGGCCGTCGGGCCAATCCTCGGCCAGGGCTTGCGCAGCTTCCAGGCCGCTGCAACCGGGCATGCGGATGTCGAAGAAGCAAACCTGGGGACGCCGCTGCAGCGCCTGTGCCACGGCGCTGTGGCCATCGCCCACCACGGCCAGCACGTCGAGTTCGGGCCACAGCCGCGCCAGGTCGGCGCGCAGTGCGGCTGCGAGCAGGGGTTCGTCTTCGGCGATCAGGGCGGTGGGCATGGGGGGTTCAGGGTGATTCGGGGATGGGCGATCCGTCAGGCTTCCATCGGCAACACGACGGTGGCCAGCGTGCCGCCTGCTTCGTCGGGTGCGGGCTCGAGCCGCAGGTTCGCGCGCGCGCCATGCAGCATGGCCAGTCGCTCACGCACCTGCTGCGTGCCGAAGCCGGAGGCCAATGCGCCCTCATGCCCCGGCGGTGTGGCCACCGAGGCAGACACACGCGCTGCATCGATGCCCACACCGGTGTCGCGCACGGTCAGAACCAACCGCCCCGGCTCGCGCCGGGCCTGCACCTGCAGCCGCCCACCTTCCACGCGCGGCTCCAGCCCGTGCACCACGGCGTTCTCCACCAGGGGCTGCAGCAGCAGGGCGGGTATCGTTTGCTCGGCCAGCTCGGGCGGCAGATCGAGCTGCACCTGCAGCCGGTTGCCCATGCGCACCTGCATCAGCGCCAGGTAGTCGGCCAGGCGGTCGAACTCGGCGCGCAGCGTGTGCGCGCCGCTGCGCGACGCGCCCAACGTGGCGCGCAGAAAGGCGATCAGGCGGTCGAGCATGGCCTGCGCCCGCGGCGGATCGAGCGTGATCAGCACCCTCAGGTTGGCCAGCGTATTGAACAGCATGTGCGGCTCGAGCTGCGACTCGAGCAGCCGCAGCTGGTGCTCGACGGCACTGCGCTGCGCGGCCTCTGCCGTGGCCTTTTCCGCCGCCAGGCGCTCGCGGGTGAAGAAGAAGTAGGTCATGCTGACCGCGGCCAGAACGGAGATGATGCCTGGCACCCTGCCGGACCACAGGCTGGGCGAGCGGTGGCCCGAGAACGCATCGACCAGTGTCGAACCCAGCGAGTAGCCGATGGCGCTGCCGGCGATCACCGCTACCAGCATGCCGGGCACGCCGGGCCATGCCAGACCGGTGTCACGGCGCTGCTCGCCGCGCCCGAGCAACAGCGCAATGGCGTGCATGCCGCCGTCGATGGCCAGCCAGCTGCAATTGCCGATGGCCAGCGAGTAGGCCAGCGACCAACCCAGGCTGTCGTGAGCCACCGACCACAGCATCAGCGCGATCGCGACGCAGAACCCCTGCGTGAACAAGCCACGCAGCAAGAAGCGGCGCCAACTGACCGTGGGGCAATCGGGGTTCATCGGCATGGGGCCATTGTGGGCTTGAACGACCTCAAGGCTACTGGTGGCGCGCGCTGCCCGTGGTTGCGCGCTCAGAAACTGCGCGTGGCCGCCACCAGCAGCGTGCGCCGCACAGGCGTTTGCGCCAGCAGCGACTGCGACGGACCACCGGCCAGGCGCCAGGCGGCGTTCAGCCGCCAGGCATCGCCCTGCCACTGCAGCGCAGCGGTGACCAGGCGGCCGCCGTCGGCCGGGTGCCACAACACGTCCAGGCTGGCCTGCCACGCCTCGGGCTGCCAGGCCAGGCGCACGAACAGGTTGTTGCGGCGCAAGCTGCTGGCCGTCATGGGTGTGGCCTGCCCGGCCAGCAGGCCGGCGCGCGCCGGTGCGGGCAGGCCGGTGGCGGCGGGATGGGCGAGTGCGGCGTTGCGCCGGTTCCAGTCCTGCCAGTGGTCGTCCGACAGCGTGGTGCCATCGTGCCAGTACTCGATCAGCACGCTGTGCTGCTCGGTGCCCGTCCACTGTGCGCCCACCAGCGACTGCATCGCTGCGCCCAGCGTCGTCCGCTGCCACGGATGGGCTGCAAGGTCCGAGGCTTGCTGGCTCCAGCCGTCGTGGTGGCGCAGCGCCCGCGCCGATGCGTGGATCTCCCAGGCATCGGTGGCCACCCAGGCCATCGCCACGCCGGCGCTTGCGCGGGTGTGCCGGCCCCATCGGCCGTAGCCATACAGGTCGAGCGCGCCCTGGCGCCAGTAGCCGCGCCAGGCCAGGGCGCTCTCGTCGACACCGCGGCTGGCGTCGGCGGATCGGCGTGCGTGTTGCGGCTGCACCCACACCAGGGTGTGCGCATGCTCGGCGCCAAAGTACTCGGCCTGCAGCAGCGGTCGGCCCTCGGGGGTGGAGGCCAGCAGCGTGCGACGGGCCTCCTGCTGCACCACATCGTTGGGCCGGAATCCGTAGCCCACGTCCCAGCCCAGCACCTTCTTGCCCGCACTGAGCTGCCAGGCCCCGGCGTCGAGTGCCAGGTGCAATTCGTTGACGCGCAGGCCCGCGTCGTGGGCGTTGTCCTCGTGGTGCAGCCAGCCCAGCACGTTGGTGGCCAGCGCCATGCCATGCCCACCCGGGCGCCCCCGCCACAGGTGACGCCACTCCAACTCGGCGTCCTGCAGGCCGTTGGGCGTGGGGGCCACGCCTGGCTGCAGCGATCGTGCCTGGGCGAGCGGACCCTGGTCGTTGACGCGCCGCCCTTGCGCCTGCAGCCGCAGTTCGCCGCCGGAGGCCCCGGCATCGCCGGCCCGTGCGGGCGCCGCCATGGTGGCCAGCCCCATCAGCACCGCCGCCGCGGCATATCGGCAGGTTGACTGGAATCGCGGGGTCGGTTTCATCAGTCGAGCGCCGGGTTGCGGGCCAGGAACATCGGATTGAGCCACTCCTGCGGCACCTGGCGCTGCTGGCGCGCGACATAGCGCACCCGCGTCTCCTTGTGGTTGCCCAGGCGGTCGCTCAGCACCATCTCGTCGACCACCCGCGGCGCTGTGGCCGAGTCGAACCCGAACGACGCCAGCTTGGCCAGCTTGTCCGACTGAACGTACAGCTCGGCGCGCAGCGGCTCATGGCGTTGCGCGCCCACCCACAGCTCGATGCGTTGGTAGCTCAAGCCCTTGCGCGCGGCTTGAAGGCTCAGGCGCAGGCACTTGCGCTGGCCGCAGGTGTCCTCGCCGGCCAGCGTGCCGGTGTAGTCCTCGGCCCAGCTCAGCGTGGCGATGTCGCCGGTGGAGGCGTCGCCCAGCAGCTTCTGGGTGGGCGTGATGCGCACGGCCCGCTGGCTGCCTGGCATCAGCAGCCAGTAGTCATCGCCCAGCATCAGCACCTTCTGGCCGGCTTCGGCTGGCGAGCGCATCAGCACCAGCGACTTGTGGCCGGCCTGTGTGAACACGGTGTAGCGGCGCTCCTTGTCGAGCGAACCATCGCGGGCGTAGACACGCACCTCGGTCTCGACCTGCAGGTTCTCGCCGCCGCCGCTGCGGAAGCGGTCCGCGGCGCGCAGGATGGCGGCAATGTCGGTCTCGGCCGCGGCAGCGGCCGCCGGTGCCAGCAGCCCGGACAGGGCGGCGACGGCGGCCAGCAAGGGCAGGGCGCGCCAGGGTTGGGCAATCATCATGGGAGCTTTCGATTCGATGGGGTCAGGTGTGCGCCAGCGCGTCGACGACCGGCTTGTTCACGGTGCGGCGGGCGACGACGGCCGAGGCCAGCGTGGACAGCAGCAGCATGGCCAGCACGGTGCCCGCGATCAGGCCGGCATCGGCGGTGATCTGCAGCGGGTAGCCCACGCTGCGCCCGGGGGGCGGCGGCATCTGCACCGGGAACACCAGCAGTGCACCCGTCACGCCCAGCGCCAGCAGCGCGCCCACGCCGGCCCCTGCACCGCCCAGCAGCAGCCCCTCGAGTGCGAAGCTGCGCACCAGTTGGCCGGGCAACGTGCCCAGGGCGCGCAGCGTGCCCACCTCGCGGGTGCGCTCGATGATGGCCATGGCCATCGCATTGGTGACCACGAACACCACGATCACGCCGATGATGAGACCTAGCGCACCAAAGATGCGGTTATAGAGGTCCTTCACGCTGCGATAGAACATCGCCTGGTCGAGCCAGGTCTGCACCTGCAGCGCGGGCATGGCCGCCTGCAGGCGCGCCTGCACCGGTGCGGTCGATTCCATGCGGTCGAGGAACACGCCCAGGCTCGACACGCGCTGCGTCACCAGCAGCTTCTGCGCCGTGGCCAGGTCGGTGTACACCAGTCGCTTGTCGACGTCGGGAATGCCGGTGGAGAACACGCCGGCCACCGTCACGTCCAGCGCGTTGAGCACGCCCTCGGTGGTGCTGGCCATCAGCGTCAGGCCGCCGCCCGGAGCCACCTTCAGGCTGCGCGCCAGGCCTTCGCCCAGCATCACCTGCAAGGTCTGGCCACTGGTGAGCACCTGGCCGTGCTGCACGGTGAGGAACGGGCCCTTGACCGCGAACTCGGCGTCGGGGTCGATGCCTGCGGCCATCATCACGGTGGACTTCTCGCCGTTGCTGATCAGGCCGCTGAACTCGACCCGCGGCAGCACCTGCCGCACGGCGGGGTCGGCCAGCAGGCGCTCGCGCAGCCCGGCGGCGTCGTCCAGCCCGTGCTGCAGCGGCGTGTCCTCGTCGCGGCTGAACTGCTCGGCGCGGGCCACGATGAGGTGACCTGTGGTGCGCGCCGCGGCCTGCGCCAGCGACTCGTAGGTGAACAGCGCGAAGCCGCCGGCCAGCAAGATGGCCGCTGTGCCCAGCGCCGCAATGGTGGCGGTCACCGCCGAGCGGCGCCGGTTGCGCAGCGTGTTGCGCGCGGCGAAGCTCAGCCAGCGCATCAGATGGTTCGGGTTCATGACTGGATGCGTCCGTCCTGGAGGTGGATGGCGCGGTCGCAGCGGTCGAGCATGCGCGCGTCATGGGTGGCGATGAGGAAGGCTGCGCCGTGGGCATGGCCCTGCTCGCGCATCAGGTCCACCACCTGCGTGGCGGTGAGCGTGTCCAGGCTGGCCGTGGGTTCGTCGGCGATCACCAGCGCCGGGCGCTTGACCAGCGCACGGGCGATGGCCACGCGCTGGCGCTGCCCGCCCGACAGCGCGTCCGGCCGATGGGCGGCGTGCTCGTGCAGCCCCACCGCCTGAAGCATGGCGCGCACACGCTCGCGGCGCTCCGCAGCGGGCACGTTGGCCAGGAACAGCGGATAGTCCACGTTCTCGGCCACCGTCATCACCGGCACCAGGTTGAAGTTCTGGAACACGAAGCCGATGGCGTCGCGCCGCAGACGCGTGGCCTCGGTTCCCGACAGCGCCTCCGCGCGCTGGCCGCGCAGCTCGATGAGCCCTTCGTCGGGCGCATCGATCAGGCCGGCCAGGTTCAGCAGCGTGGTCTTGCCGCTGCCCGAGGGGCCGGTGAGCGCGAGCATCTCACCGGGCTGCAACTGCAGATCGACGCCTTGCAGCGCCGGCACCACGTGCGTGCCCAGGCGGTAGGTCTTGCGAATGCCACGCAGCGCGAGCGCGGGCATGGCCGGCGTGACGTGTCCGGCACGGGCAGCGGCTGCCGCAGCGGCCGAGGGCGATGCGAGTGCGCCGCGCATCACAGCTCCTTGAGGCGGGCCTGTGCGGCTGCGGCCTCCGGCGTGCCGCTGTCGGCCACACGCTGCAGCCACTGGCGGGCCTGCTCCTTCTGCCCCGCGCGAGCAGCTTCGAGGCCGGCGCGCATCCACACCGCGGCCTTGAAACCCATGGGCGAGCCCTCGAGCAACGGGCTGTGGAGCACGTCGTCGAGGAGCTTGGCGCCGCGTGGCTGGCGGTTGAACATCGAGGGCAGGGCGAGGAAGGTGCGCGCTGCGGTGAACCGCACTTCCAGGCTGGCGGGCACGCCGCGGTACAGCGGCGCGTCGTGGGTGGGCGTCAGCAGCGCCAGCGCCTTGTCCAGCATCGCCAGGCCGTCGTCGGCGTAACCCATCTTCTTCCAGGGCAGGATCGTGGTGCTGGCCTTCATGGATGTGGCGGCACCGGCATAGGCACGCAGCACCGGGTTGGCGGGCTCGGCATCGGCCAGGCGCACCAGTTGCTCGGCCGCAGGCTCGATGGCCGCGCTGTCACCGCCGTTGGCACGGCCGAAGGTGGCCAGTGCGGTGGTGAGGGCCTGGGCGTCGGCGGCCAGGGTCGTGGCGGGCAGGGCCACGGTGGCGGCCATGGCGGCGCACAGCGCCAGGGCGGCCAGGTGAGGGCGGTGGTGACGGGTCATGGGCATCTCTGTGGGTTCAGCGTTGGAGTGCCGGCAGTCTGGGCACCGTCGCCGCCGGACGCAGCACAGGCGCGACGAAACGCGCCGTGGCGTCGCCGGGTGCAACCGCGCTGGCGCGAAATGCGGCCGTCGTCGCGGCGTGGGGCGGCAACTTTGCACTGCTTTACGTCAACGCAACCGGGGGGGCGCCGCGTTGCATCAGCATGCAAGCCATGAACATGCTCCGATCCCGTTCCCGGCCGCTGGCCGCCGCCCTGGCGCTGGCCTTTGTGGCGGTGGCGCTCGGCGGCTGCGTGGTGGCGCCACGCCACCGGGCGCACCCCGTCTATGCGCCCGAGGGCCGGTCGGCGCCTGCGCTGCAGGCCGAGCCGCTGTACTTCTATCCCGAGCAGGGCCAATCGCCTGAAACCCAGGACCGCGACCGCTATGAGTGCTACCGCTGGGCCGCCCAGCAGACCGGCACCGACCCCGGCATGACTCCCGTGCGGCAGGTGCGCACGCCCACGGTGATGCCCCCGGTGCGCGATGGCGCGGATGTGGTGGCCGGCGCGGCCACCGGGGCGGTCTTCGGCGCTGCAGTCTCGTCGCCGCGCCGCGCAGGCGAGAACGCCATCATCGGCGCCGTCATCGGCACGTTCCTTGGCGCCATTGCGCAGGAATCCCGTGCCCAGGCCGTCGAGGCTGCACAGGCCCGGCAGGCCCAGGCGGCGGCCCAAGCCAACAGCGCGGCCCGCGTGCCGCTGGACAACTTCCGCCGCGCCATGGGCGCGTGCATGCAGGCCCGCGGTTACCGCGTGGGCTGAAGGAGCCGCACATGCAAGCCCCGATGTCGCTGAACCTGGCGTGGCGCGCCGCCTCGCTGGCCGTGATGCTGACTGCCGCTTCCTGGCCGGTGCAGGCCACGCCCGATGGCCCCGGTCACAAGCCTGCGCCGGTGCGGGCCGAGCGCCATGCATCGCCCAAGCAGTGGCACGATGCTGCGCACGGGCATCGCAGGCACTATCCGGTGGTGGGCTGGAACGTGAAGGTGGTGCCGCCGCACGCCCACCTGGTGGTGTGGGGCGGTGCGCGCTATCACTTCCACGAAGGCGTCTGGTATCACCATGCGCCGCATGGGTATGTGGTCGTGCGCCCGCCAGTGGGGGTTTGGGTGCCGGTGCTGCCGGTGTTCCGCACGGTGGTCACCATCGGCGCGCTCACCTACTACTACGCCAACGGCGTGTACTACCGCGAGCGTGGCGAAGGCGGATACGAGGTGGTGACCGAGCCCGCCGGCGCCCCGAGCGATGGCGTGGGCGGTGTCAGCTCCATGCCCACCCCAATCGCGCCGATCGAGGCCGACGAGCGGCTGTACATCTATCCGCGCCAGGGCCAGAGCGCCCAGCAGCAGTCGCGCGACGAATACGAGTGCCACCGCTGGGCCGTGGGCCAGACCCGTTACGACCCCACCGCGGCGGCCACCGGACAGGCCTCGCCTGACAGCCCGCGGCGCGCCGATTACCGGCGCGCGCGGGTCGCCTGCCTCGAAGGGCGTGGCTATACCGTGAAGTAAGACGCCGAGGCCCGTCGGGCCCTGTCCCGTGGGGCCTCAGCGGCGGCGACGGGTGCCACCGCCGCCCAGGATGGAGCCGAGCACGCCGCGGATGATCTCGCGTCCGACTGCCGAGCCGATCGAGCGCACAGCCGAGCGTGCAGCCGATTCCGCCAGACCCTCGCGGCGGCCCCCTCGCGGGCCTGTGCTTCCGAACAGCACGTCCTTGAGTCCGCCCAACATGCCGCCGCCGTCACCGGCGTCGGGCTGGGTCTGGGTCTCGGCGGGCGCGCTGGCGCCGGATGACGACGCGGAGCGCCCGCCGTTGCCCGGGCGGGCGTCGGCCTGTGCCAACGCCGAGGTCGCGCGGCCCTTGATGATTTCATAGGCCGACTCGCGGTCGACCGTCTTTTCGTAGACGCCGGCCACCAGCGAGCCCTCGATCAGTGCGCGCCGCTGTTCCGGCGTGATGGGGCCGATCTGGCTGCCCGGTGGCATCACGTAGACACGCTCGGTGATGCTGGGGCGCCCCTTGGCGTCCAGGAAGCTGATCAGCGCCTCGCCCACGGCCAGCTCGGTGATGGCCTTGGCCATGTCGCCGATGGTGGGGTTCTGGCGCATGGTCTCGGCGGCGCTGCGCACGGCCTTCTGGTCGCGCGGGGTGAACGCGCGCAGCGCATGCTGCACGCGGTTGCCCAGTTGGGCGAGCACGCTGTCGGGCACGTCCAGCGGGTTCTGGGTGACGAAGTACACGCCCACGCCCTTGCTGCGCACCAGCCGTACCACCAACTCGATGCGTTCGAGCAAGGCCGCCGGCGCGTCGTTGAACAGCAGGTGGGCCTCGTCGAAGAAGAACACGAGCTTGGGCTTGTCGAGGTCTCCCACCTCGGGCAGGGTCTCGAACAGCTCCGACAGCATCCACAGCAGGAAGGTGGCATACAGCCGCGGTGCATTCATCAGGCGGTCGGCCGCCAGGATGTTGACCACGCCGCGGCCGTCGATGGTCTGCATGAAGTCGGCGATGTCGAGCATGGGCTCGCCGAAGAACCGGTCGGCGCCCTGTTGCTCGATCTGCAACAGCCCGCGCTGGATGGCCCCCACCGAGGCGGCGCTGACATTGCCGTATTCGGTGGTGAACTCGCTGGCGTTGTCGCCCACGTGCTGCAGCATCGCGCGCAGGTCCTTCAGGTCGAGCAGCGCCAGGCCCTGGTCGTCGGCGATCTTGAACACCAGGTTGAGCACGCCCGCCTGCGTTTCGTTGAGCGCCAGCATGCGCGCCAGCAGCAGCGGGCCCATGTCGGAGATGGTGGCGCGCACCGGGTGGCCGGATTCCCCGAAGACATCCCACAGCGTGGTGGGGCAGGCCGCGTGCTCGGGCTCGGGCAGGCCGCGTTCCTTCAGGATGGCTGCCATCTTGGTGCCCAGGCTCCCGGCCTGGCTGATGCCGGTGAGGTCGCCCTTGACATCGGCCATGAACACCGGCACGCCGATGCGGCTGAAGTGCTCGGCCAGGTTCTGCAGCGAGATCGTCTTGCCGGTGCCGGTGGCGCCGGTGATCAGCCCGTGCCGGTTGGCCAGCGCGGGCAGCAATTCGCAGCGGATGTCGCCGTGTTGGGCGATCAGCAGGGGGTCGGCCATGGGCGTGTCTCGCTCGTGGTGGTGGGTCGTGCCAGGACCAGGCTCGACGGCTGCCGTCTTGAACCGGGGCTGGACACAGGCGATGCGGCGTGCACGGGCCGCACCGCCGATGCTATCGGATCACGAGCGCCGCGCCGGGTTGTGCCGGCGTGATTTCGCCAATCTCGGCGGCAGCCTCGAAGCCGTGGCGGCGGAACACCGCGAGCACGTCGCCCACGCTGGCGGCGTCGCACGATACCAACAACCCACCGCTGGTTTGCGGGTCGGTGAGCAGTGCACGGCGCGTGTCGTCGAATTCCGCGGGCAGGCGCACCTGCTCGCCGAAACCGGCCCAGTTGCGCCCTGAAGCGCCGGTGATCATGCCGCGTGCGGCCAGTTCGGTCACGCCGGCCAGCAGCGGCACGCGCGCCCACTCGATGCAGGCCGTCAGGCCGGCGCCGCGCGCCAGTTCCAGCGCATGCCCGGCCAGCCCGAACCCGGTGATGTCGGTCAGTGCATGCACGCCATCCAGTGCCGCCAGGTCCGGCCCCGGCGTGTTCAGCCGCGTGGTGCTGTCGATCATGCGGGCGTAGCTGGCGGCATCGAGCTCGCCGTTTTTCAAGGCGGCCGACATCACGCG
>JAKLLB010000022.1:0-8627 GCA_023150345.1 Aquabacterium sp. | reverse complement strand
CACCAGGCCGTAGATCGGTTCCACCGAGTCGATGGTGTGGCCCCCGGCGATGGGAATCCCCGCCGCACGGCAAACGCTGGCGCCGCCTTCGAGAATGCGGCCGATGGTCTCGGTGCTCAGCACGCTGATGGGCATGCCCACCAGGGCCAGCGCCATGATGGGGCGCCCGCCCATGGCATAGACATCGCTGATGGCGTTGGTGGCGGCAATGCGCCCGAAGTCGAACGGGTCGTCGACGATGGGCATGAAGAAGTCGGTGGTCGCGATCAGCGCCTGCTCGTCGTTGAGCTTGTAGACCGCGGCATCGTCGGCGGTCTCGATGCCCACCAGCAGTTCGGGCGGCACCGGCAGCGCCGTCGTGCCTTTCAGGATCTGCGCCAACACACCGGGCGCGATCTTGCAGCCGCAGCCGCCACCGTGAGATAGCGACGTGAGCCGTGGCTCGTTGGGGGGAGGAGGGGCGTTCATGGCACGGCGGCGTGGATCAGCTCGGTCATCAATTCGCGCAGGCGCCTGGCCTCGCGTTCCGGCGCAAACAGCGGCGCGCGGGTCGCGCACTGCTGCTGCAAGCGCGGGAGCATAGCGGGGTCGTCGCGGGCTTGCTCGAGCAGCCTGGCAAGGCCCGCCGCGTCGCCGGGTTCGAACAGGCCGGTGTAATCGGCACCCAGCAGGCCCACGTTGCCATCCACGCGGGAGGCCAGCACCGCGGTGCCGCTGACCAGCGCCTCGATCACCGTGTGCGCACCACCTTCCATGCGGCTGGGCTGCACCAGCAGGTGCGCCGCCTGTATGCGCCGGCGGGCCGCGGCGTGGGGCAGCGGCCCGAGCCAGCGCAACGCTGGGCATTGGGCTTGGGCCTGGCGCGCCGCATCGGCCCATGCCGGCTCGAGCGCGTCGCCGATCAGGTCGAGCCTGATGTCCGGGCGGTGGCGCAGCGCCTGCGCCGCCTGCAAGAAGGTGTCGGGCGCCTTCTCGGCGCGCAGATGGCCCACCATCACCGCGCGCAGGTGGCGCCGAGCCTTTGGCAGCGGCCGGCGCGCCGGGGCCGACTGCAGCGACACCACCACTCGCGCACGAAGTGGTGCGGGCAGGCGCTGCGCGCCCAGTTCGTTGAGCACCACCAGCCGGTCGGCGCTTTGCAGCGATCGCTGCGCATCGGCGTCGGTATCGACATCTCTGTAGAGATCGGTGCCCGTGAGCACCACCACCAGTGGCCGCAGCGGGTACACCGCGCGCCAGGCCGCCACCGATGCCGCCGAACGGCGCGCATGCAGCGCAATCAGCGCCGCCTCGTCGCCACCGTCCCAGTGGTCGGTGAGCCGCACCCGAAACGCCGGCGCCAGCATGGCCGCCCAGCGCCGCGCCGTCTGCCAGTTGCCGTTGTTCGCGGCAGCCAGCGCAGGGGTGACGATGACCAGGGCAGGGCGCTTCACTCCTTCAGCCCCAGGCCAGCATCACCGCGAACCAGTCGCGCTCGTCGCTCCAGTGCTGCACCCGGGCGTAGCCGGCATCGCGCAGCACGGCCGCGAAGCCCTCGACCGTCCACTTGTACGAGTATTCGGTGAGCAGGCGCTCGCCGGCCGCGAAGCGCCGCTCGGCGCCGGGCCAGCGCACGCACAGGTCGCGGCGCGCCTGCAGGTGCATCTCGATGCGCGCATGGGGCTCGTCGAACAACGCCACATGCTGCCAGTCGCGGGGCTCGAAGTCACTGCCCAGCACCCGGTTCACATGTCGCAGCAGGTTGAGGTTGAACGCTGCGGTCACGCCCAGCGCGTCGTCGTAGGCGGCTTCCAGCACCGCGCGCGGCTTGGCCAGGTCCACCCCGATCAGCAGCGCCCCGCCGGCAGCCACCGCTCGGGCCTGCCGCAGCAACCGCAGCGATTCGCCGGGGCCGAAGTTGCCGATGCTCGACCCGGGGTAGAACACCAGCGACGGGCCCTGCACCAGGCCGGGCGGCAAGGCAAGTTCAGTAGAGAAATCGAGCCCCACGCCCACCAGCTCCAGCTGCGGATGGCGTTGCTGCATGCGGGCCAGCGCGGTGCCCAGGTAAGCCAGGCCGATGTCCACCGCCACGTAGCGCCCCGGCGCCAGCAAGGAAAACAGCGCTTCGGCCTTGGCGCCATCGCCCGCGCCCAGGTCGACCAGCGCATGCCCGGATGGCAGCACGGCATGCACCGCGGCGGCGATGGCCGCCCCGTGCCGGGAGAAGATGGCCGCCTCGGTGCGCGTGGGGTAATACTCGTCGAGTTCGGTGATGGCGCCGAACAGATGCGCTCCCAGCGCGTTGTAGAAGTACTTGGGGGACACCTGCGCCGGCTGCGCCAGCAGCCCCGCGACCAACGCTGCGCGTTCAGCCTCGGCGGCGGCTTGCGCAGCGCCCGTCGACGCAGTGGCAGTCGGCCAGCCGATGAGTCGCGGGGTTCGCATCAGGGCAATGTAGCAGCGCGCCTGCAGCGCGGCGATGACTGCGGTTTAATCCCGTCCTTCCTGCATGCACTGACAACCGCACATGGCACTGACCCGCCGCCTCCACATTCAATCCCTGTTGGCCGTCGCGTGGCTTGCCGCCGGTTCGGCGGTGCAGGCGCAGGAGGTCTTGCGCGTCACCGCCATTCCGGACGAGTCGCCCACCGAGCTGGCGCGCAAGGCCGAGCCGCTGATGCGCTACCTGTCGGCACGGCTGGGCGTGAAGGTCGAGTACACGCCGGTGACCGATTACGCCGCCGCGGTGGAAGCGCTGGTCAACCGCAAGGTCGACCTGGCCTGGTTTGGTGGCTTCACCTTCGTGCAGGCCCATCAGCGGTCCAAGGGCCAGGTGCTGCCGCTGGTGCAGCGCGAGGAAGACACGCGCTTTCGCTCGGTGTTCATCACCACCGACCCGGCCATCCGCACCCTGGCCGATCTGCGCGGCAAGGATGTCAGCTTCGGCTCGGCCAGCTCCACCTCGGGTCACCTGATGCCCCGCGCGTTCCTGCTGCAGGCCGGTCTCACGCCGGAACGCGACCTGCGCCGGGTGGCCTATTCGGGTGCTCACGATGCCACCATCGCTGCGGTGGCGGCCGGCAAGGTGCATGCGGGCGCGCTGAACATTTCGGTGTGGGAGAAGTTCGTCGCTGAAGGCCGCGTCGATACCGCACGCGTACGGGTGTTCCACACCACCGAGCCCTACCACGACTACAACTGGTCGGTGCATGCCCAGATGCCGGCGGCGCGCCGCGAGCAGCTCAAGCAGGCGCTGCTGGCGCTTGATCGCGGCACGCCCGAAGGCGCTCAGATCCTCGGGTTGCAGCGCGCCACCCGTTTCGTGCCGGCGCAGGTATCCGACTACCAGGGCATCGAAGCCGCGGCGCGCAGCGCAACGCTGCTGGATTAGCCGCCGCGCGCCACGATGAAGATCGACGCCCGCCAACTGCACCTGCGCCACGCCGGCGCTGGTGCCCACGCCCGCGCGGCGCTGCGCCTGGAGGCGCTGAACGTGGACGCCGGCGAACAGGTGGCGGTGATCGGGCCTTCAGGCGCTGGCAAGACCACGCTGCTGCAGGCCTTGGCCTGCGCCATGCGCCCGCACGAGGGCACGTTGGCGCTCGAGGGTCGCGACCCCTGGCGGTTGCCTGCTGCCGAGCTGCGACGCCTGCGGGCCCGGCTGTTCCTGGCGCCGCAGGTGCCGCCGCTGCCGCCGCGCCAGCGCGTGGTCACGGCCGTGCTGGCGGGCCGGCTGCCGGCCCAGGGCCTGCTGGCCAGCCTGGCCTCGCTGGTGTATCCGTCGGACATTCCCGGTGCCTGGGCTGCGCTGGAGTCTTTCGATCTGGGTGACAAGCTCTTCGAGCGCGTCGATCGCCTGTCCGGCGGCGAGCGCCAGCGCGTGAGCCTGGCGCGCGCGCTCGTGTCGCCGGCGTCGCTGTGGCTGGCCGACGAGCCCCTGTCGGCACTCGACCCCACGCGGGCGCGATCCAGCCTGTCGGCCTTGACCGCCCAGGCACGCGAGCGGGGCGCCACGCTGGTGGCCAGCTTGCACCAGGTCGACCTGGCGCTGGAGCAGTTCCCGCGCGTGATCGGTCTGCGCGATGGGGCGCTGGCCTTCGACTTGCCGGCCGCCGAGGTCACGCCGCAGCGGCTGGCGCGGCTGTACGCGCAGCATGAAGATGAGCTGCAGCATGCCGCCGAGCCGGCCGACCTGCGCCCCGACGATCAATCCGCCGCCGCGCGGCCCGGCGCGCGCTGCCGCTGATGCCGGTCGCCCCCGGCGGCGTGCGCATCGAGTGCCCCGTTCCTCATGACGTCAGCCCCCGTCGCAACCGCACCCGCCGGGCCTGAGCAGCGAGACCCGGCCTGGCATGGCCGCATCGGCGCGCTGGCGCTGGCCATGGTGCTGGCCTGGCCGATGCTGCAGTGGGCCGAGTTCCAGCCCTGGCGCCTGCTGCAGGGCGACAGCCTGGCGGCCGGCGCGCGCTTTGCCGCCGAGTTCTGGCCGCCGGCCACGGGGGGCGACTTCCTTGCCATGGTGGTGCGCGAAACCTGGCGCACGGTGGCCATGGCCACCGCCGGGCTGGTGCTGGCGCTGGTGCTGGCCGTGCCGGCCAGCCTGCTGCTCACGCGGGCGCTGTCGGTGTCGTCGGTGTCCGGCTCGATGGCGCGGCTGCCGGCGCTGGCGCGCATGGTGTTGCGTGGCGCGCTGGCGGTACTGCGCAGCGTGCCCGAGCTGGTGTGGGCGCTGGTGTTCGTGCGGGTGGTGGGCCTGGGGCCCACGGCCGGCGTGCTGGCCATCGCGCTCACCTTCGGCGGCATGCTGGGCAAGGTCTACGCCGAGATCCTGGAAAGCACCGAACCCGCGCCCACCCGCAGCCTGCTGCAGCATGGCAGCGGCCGGCTGCAGGCGTTTGCCTACGGGTTGCTGCCCGCGGCGGCGCCCGAGCTGGTGTCCTACACCGTCTACCGCTGGGAGTGCGCCATCCGCTCCTCGGTGGTGCTGGGCTTCGTGGGCGCCGGCGGGCTGGGCCAGCAGATCGACAGCTCGATGAAGATGTTCGCCGGCGGCGAAGTGGCCACGCTGCTGCTGGTGTTCGTGGCCCTGGTGGCGCTGGCCGACCGGGCCAGCGCGCTGCTGCGGCGCTGGCTGGACTGACGGCCTGCTGTGTACGGAACGCACCGATGAAGCCGCCCGCTGCCAACCCGCCATACCGCCTGCCGCCGCGCCTGTTCGATGCGCGCTGCAAGGCGTGCTGGTTCGTCGCCGGCCTGTTGGCGCTGGCGCTGGCCAGCTTCGCCTCGCTCGACCTGCAGTGGCGCGCGCTGGCCTCGGGTGAAGCGCTGCGGGCCATGGGTGCCTTCGTGGCCGAGTTCTTCCCGCCGGACCTGTCCACCCCGATGCTGCAGCGCACCGCCCGCGCCGCGCTGGAAACGCTGGCCATGTCGGTGGTGGGCACCGCGCTGGCGGCGGCCGCCGGCCTGCTGCTCGCGGTGGTGGCCGCGCGCGGGCGGGGGGCGGCGCTGGCGCGCGGTGGGCTCAACCTGCTGCGCTCCATCCCCGAGCTGGTGTGGGCGGCGCTGCTGGTGGTGGCCGCCGGCCTGGGGCCCCTGGCCGGCACGCTGGCGCTGGCGCTGCACACCACGGGCGTGATGGGCCGCCTGCTGGCCGAAGGCATCCAGAACCTGCCACCGGCCCCCGCAGCCGCGCTGCGTGCCAGCGGCGCGCGGCCGTTGCAGGTGTTCGCCTACGCCACGCTGCCGCAGTTGCTGCCGCAGCTGGTGAGCTACACCCTGTACCGCTGGGAGAACAACATCCGCGCCGCCACCGTGCTGGGTGTGGTGGGCGCCGGTGGCCTGGGCCAGCAGCTCATGTTCCACCTGGGCCTGTTCCAGATGGGCAAGACCGCCACCGTGCTGGCGGCCATGCTGGTGCTGGTGCTGCTGGCCGACTTCGCCAGTGACCGGCTGCGCCGGCACTGGGCGCGGTGAGCGCGGTGCCGTCGATCCGTGGGATGGGCCGGTGGGCAGCCCCCCGCTAGAATGCCGGGTTTTCCTCTAGCGCACCCAGTCCCAGGAGAAGACCACATGGCCGGACATTCCAAATGGGCCAACATCCAGCACCGCAAGGGCCGGCAGGATGAAAAGCGCGGCAGGGTCTGGACCCGTGTCATCCGCGAAATCATGGTTGCGGCGCGCCAGGGCGGGGGTGATCCCAACGCCAACCCGCGGCTGCGCCTGGCGGTGGACAAGGCCAAGGCGGCCAACATGCCCGCCGACACGGTCAAGCGCAACATCGACAAGGCCACCGGCAACCTCGAGGGCGTGAGCTACGAGGAAATCCGCTACGAGGGCTATGGCATCGGCGGCGCCGCCATCATCGTCGACTGCATGACCGACAACCGCGTGCGCACCGTGGCCGAAGTGCGCCACGCCTTCAGCAAGCACGGCGGCAACCTGGGCACCGAAGGCTCGGTGGCCTTTCAGTTCAAGCACTGCGGCCAGTTCATCTTCGCGCCCGGGACCAGCGAAGACCGGGTGATGGAAGTGGCCCTCGAAGCCGGCGCCGAAGACGTGGTCACCGGCGAGGACGGCTCCATCGAGGTGTTGTGCGCGCCGGCCGATTTCGAGCCCGTCAAGACCGCCCTCGAAGGCGCTGGCCTGCAGCCCGAGGTGGCCGAGGTCACCATGCGGGCCGAGAACACCGTGGCCCTGCAGGGCGAGGATGCCACCCGCATGCAGAAGCTGCTCGATGTGCTGGAAGACCTGGACGACACCCAGGACGTCTTCCACAACGCTGAACTCGACGCATGAAAGTCCTGGTGATCGGCAACGGCGGGCGCGAGCACGCGCTGGCCTGGAAGCTCGCCCGCAGCCCCAAGGTGCACCGGGTGTACGTGGCGCCGGGCAACGGCGGCACCGCCAGCCATGGCCACCTCGAGAACCTGCCCCTGACCGAGCCCGAGGCGCTGGCCGATTTCGCCGAGAGCGAGAAGATCGGGCTTACCGTGGTGGGCCCCGAGGCACCGCTGTCGGCAGGTGTGGTCGACGTGTTCCGCAGCCGCGGGCTGCGCATCTTCGGCCCCAGCCGTGCCGCTGCCCGGCTGGAGAGCTCCAAGGCCTATGCCAAGGAGTTCATGCAGCGCCACGGCATCCCCACCGCGCACTACGCCACCTTCACCGACGCCCGCGAGGCGCATGCCTACCTCGACCGCGTGGGCGCGCCCATCGTCGTCAAGGCCGATGGCCTGGCCGCCGGCAAGGGCGTGGTGGTGGCCACCACGCTGGCGCAGGCGCATGAGGCCGTCGACTTCATGCTGGTCGACAACACCCTGGGCGTGCAGCACAACGAGGGCGGCGCCCGCGTGGTGATCGAGGAATGCCTGCAGGGCGAGGAAGCCAGCTTCATCGTGCTGGTGGACGGCACGCACGTGCTGCCGCTGGCCTCCAGCCAGGACCACAAGCGCCTGCTCGACGGCGACGAGGGCCCCAACACCGGCGGCATGGGCGCGTATTCGCCCGCACCGGTGGTCACGCCCAACGTGCATGCGCGGGTCATGCACGAGGTCATCCAGCCCACGGTCGACGGCATGGCGCGCGATGGCGTGCCGTTCACCGGCTTTCTCTATGCCGGCCTCATGATCGACGCCGACGGTCACCCGCGCACGCTGGAATTCAACACCCGCATGGGCGACCCCGAGACCCAGCCCATCCTGATGCGCCTGAAGAGCGACCTGTTCGACGTGCTGATGCACGCCACCGACGGCACGCTCGACCAGGTCGAACTGCAATGGGACCGCCGCGTCGCACTGGGCGTGGTCATGGCCTCGGCGGGCTACCCGCTGCAGCCGCGCAAGGGCGACGCCATCACCGGCCTGCCCGAGGAAGCCGACGACGCCATGGTGTTCCACGCCGGCACCCAGCGCGACGGCAGCACGCTGCGCACCAGCGGCGGGCGGGTGCTGTGCGTCACCGCGCTGGGCGACAACGTGCGCCTGGCGCAGCAACGGGCCTACGAAGTGCTGCGCGGCATCCACTTCGACGGTGCCCAGTACCGCCGCGACATCGGCCATCGCGCCATCCGCCGTTGAGCCATCGCCAACCGCTGCCGCTGGACGCGCGGCCCGTGCAGCTGCGCGGCAGCCGGCTTGCGCGCAGCGCACTGCGGCTGGCCGGCTGGCGGCTGCAGTTCGATGGCTTGCCCGCGCGCCGCGGCGTGCTGGTGGTGTATCCGCACACCTCGAACTGGGACTTCCCCGTGGCGCTGCTGGCCAAGTGGGCCACCGGCCTGCAGGTGCGGTTCTGGGCCAAGGACACCTTGTTCCAGGTGCCGGGCTTCGGCCGCTGGCTGCGCTGGCTGGGCGGCATTCCGGTGCTGCGCCGCGCGCCGCAAGGCGTGGTGGCGCCCATGGTGCAGCGCCTGCGTGAAGCGGCCGAGCGCGACGAGTTCTTCTGGCTGGCGCTCTCGCCCGAAGGCACGCGTGCCCGCACCGAGGGCTGGCGCAGCGGCTTCTACCAGGTGGCCCTGGGCGCCGGCGTACCCATCGGCCTGGCCTACATCGACTACCCGTCTCGCCGTGTGGGGCTGGCGGGCTTCCTGCAGTTATGCGGCGAGCCGGCGAGCGACCTCGCCGCCATCGCCGAGCGGCTGGCCCACCACCGCG
>JAKLLB010000229.1 GCA_023150345.1 Aquabacterium sp. | reverse complement strand
GAAGCGGGCATGCCGTCCATCTTCATGCCGGGCATGTTCATGCCGCCCATCTTGCTGTGATCCATCGCCTGGGCGTGAGCGCTGATCGCAAAGGGCGCCGTGGCCGCAAAGGCCAGGGCGAGGAGGCAGGGCTTGAAGGTCTTCATTTCGGATGCTCCATGAGGTTGTGAGGAGGGTTCTGTGGGAGGCACCGGGCACAGGCCAGTGCCAAGCGCCACGGAGATGCCGTGACGATCGTCACTCAGTGCTAGTGGCCGCCATGGCCGTCATTCTTGGAAGCGCGAGTCCCCTGCGCGACGGTGACGAGGCCTTTCATGCCGGCGTCGTAGTGGCCGGGTTGCAGGCAGGCGAAGTCCACCTTGCCGGCCCGGGTGAAGCGCCAGACGACTTCGCCGGTCGTGCCGGGCGCCACGCTGACCATGTTGTCGTCGGCATGCTCCATGCCCGGCATCTTCAGCATCATCGCGTAGTGCTCTTTCAGCTCCTCGGCCGTACCCAGCACCAGTTCGTGCTTCACGGCGCCGGAGTTCTTCACGACGAAGCGCACCGTCTCCCCCTGCTTGACCGAGATCTC
>JAKLLB010000228.1 GCA_023150345.1 Aquabacterium sp. | reverse complement strand
ACGTTGCAGATGGCCAGCGTACGCTGCATCCCCTGCGCCTTGGCGTGAGAGAGGGCAGCGAGCGTATCGGCGGTTTCCCCGGACTGCGAGATGGTCACCACCAGGGTTTCCGGATCGGGGACCGAGTCGCGGTAGCGGTATTCGCTGGCGATCTCCACCGTGCAGGGGATGCCGGCAATTCCTTCCAGCCAGTAGCGGGCGACCAGACCGGCATGCCAGCTGGTGCCGCAGGCGAGAATGAGTACTTGCTTCGCGCCGTGCATGAGGTCTTCGGCGGCGGCACCGAAGAGGCCGGGTTGCAGGCTTCTGGCGGCGCCGACCATTTCCAGGGTGTTGGCGAGCGCGTCGGGCTGCTCGAAGATTTCCTTCTGCATGTAGTGGGCGTAGGTGCCCAGTTCGACGGCATCGGCGGAGAGGCTGGATTCGGTGACGGGGCGTTCGGCGGGGCTGCCGTCGAGGCGGACGATGCGGTAGCCGTCGCGGCGGATTTCGGCGCAGTCGCCGTTTTCCAGGTAGACCATGTGGCGGGTGACCTGGAGCAGGGCGGAGGCGTCCGAGGCGGCGTAGGTGCCGTCTTCGGC
>JAKLLB010000227.1 GCA_023150345.1 Aquabacterium sp. | reverse complement strand
CCCTGCGTCGGGTAGGCCACCAGCCCGAACGCGCGCGACGCGCACAGCTTCAGGTGCGCAAGCTGCAAGCGCCGGTAGATGCCGCCGATGACCAGGCCTTCTTCGCTCCAGTCGAACTGGAACGCGTCTCCAAGTTCGAAGCTCAGCGGCACGAAGGCGCTCGTGGCGCCGACCTTGCCTTGCTCATCGCGCCAAGCTCGGATGTAGTCGGTCAGCCGCGTGTAGCCGCCCTCGTAGCCCAGGGCCTGCAACTCCACATGCAGCGCCCGCGCCGTGCGCCGCTCGCGCCGCGGACGGTGCCCGTCGGCCTTCAGCGCCTGATGCAGCGCCTCGACGAACGGCGCCAGCTTCGTCGGCATCTCCCGACGCCGATACTTCGGCTCGGCACCTTGCGGCGCCTTCAGCCACTTCTTGATCGTGTTGCGCGACAGGCTCGTCAGCCGCGCGATCTCGCTGATCGACTTCCCTTGCCGGAAGTGCATCGAGCGAATCTTGCCCATCATGCCCATGGTGATCACTCCTCGTTCCTTGCTGCACAAAAAAGCAGCAGGGTAGGTTGAACACCCTGGTCAGTTTTCGGTC
>JAKLLB010000226.1 GCA_023150345.1 Aquabacterium sp. | reverse complement strand
CGCCTGTGCCGCCGGCCCGCCCTGATCACCTTCCCTCCACCGCGTGGCGACCATCGTTGATGAGCAACAGGTTTGGACCCCGCGGGGCGTGACCGCTCAACTCCGGATGCCCCGCCGGCCTCGGCCGGCATGCATGGCTAACGAATGGGTCCCCCGCGGGCGTCTTTCATCCGGGTCTGCAGGCCCAGGCGCTTACCTCCCCCGGGCACCTGCTTCGAAGGCGGCATTCGGCTCACGTTGCTTTCCGAGAGCAACGAGCGCCTCGCGGCCGAACCACAAGTACGCCACAGCAAACATGACTCGCTGCACCAAGCCGCCGACGGCTGAGCCTGACGCAAGGAGCAGCGGCAGGATTGTGGCGACGAGCAGGGCGACGGTGTCAAGCGATCGGTCCAGAGTGGCTTGTGGGCCGCGCTGCAGGAACCGCGCACCTACACCGACGCAAAACGCGAACCCCATGCCCGTGGCGAAGACTGAGTGAAGAACGTCTTCGGTGCGGTCGTTGGTGGCGCCTGGTTGCCACGGCGCGTGAGAGAAGGCAGCCGCACCGAACATGGCCGCCGCAAAGACAAGACAGGACCAGTAA
>JAKLLB010000225.1:357-588 GCA_023150345.1 Aquabacterium sp. | reverse complement strand
TAACGAGGTTCTGGCTGCCTCATGGCGTCGCCATGCGGCAGAGCGTCGACAGCGGAGGTTGCCGCAGGCATGAAGGCAGAACAGCCCAGATGGCAGGCTTCGCAGTCCGTGTGATATGCGCCCGCAGTGTCGTCAGCATCTTGGGCGGCCGAGGCGATCTCGCCATTGGCCTGATGCTTGTGTTCATGGTGGCCGAAGTGCTTCTTGGTCGAGACACCGGTTTCGTGCGCG
>JAKLLB010000225.1:0-347 GCA_023150345.1 Aquabacterium sp. | reverse complement strand
CCCAGACCAACTGGAACGGCACGACGAACAACAGGAATGCGAACACCCAACGACGCATTCTGCAATTCTAGACTGACTCAAAATGCACCGTGCAACGGTGAGCCTCGATCGGCACAACGATTTGGCACTCGCGACCGGCGACACTCGACGCTCGACGCGTGCCGTCGATGCCAAACGCCCGTCCCGTCTGTGCGTCATGCAGCGCGCATGTTCACGACTGCATCGCGCACTGGAGGGTCCGCGGACTCCAAGAGCGGAGGCCCGTAGAGCCTCCGCATACTTGCCCAAAATCCTCAGTGGCAGCCGCCGCAGCACGAGCCCGCCGGCTTGCCGGGCGTGTTCGAACC
>JAKLLB010000224.1 GCA_023150345.1 Aquabacterium sp. | reverse complement strand
TCGGGCTCATCAGAGCGCGTGCCGCTCGATTCACATGTGTGTTCATGAAAGCTCCTCAGCGTTCGGTGGCATGCGCAACAGCGCGCACGACGAACACTCTAGGAAGTCACGACCAACCGCAGACCGACGCCGCGATGACTGCCTCGTCATCACGCATTCGAGACTGGGTGCCGAAGCACCCACGGTCGCGGTCCCGTCGAGCGCGGAACGGAAAGTCGCCCGAGGCGACACCTTCGCGCGTACAAGGGGTCATGCACAGTTGCGGCGGCAGCCGCTGCCTGCGCGCAAACGCAAGGCCGCTCTTGTGACAAAGCAAGACCAGCCTTCCTTGCGGTCAGTTGGCGGCTTCGATTGCCGTGACGACGATCGCGCCATCGGCCTTCTCGGCGGTGAACTTCACCTTGTCGCCGGCCTTGACCTTGTCCAGCAGCGCCGCATCCTTGACCTGGAAGACCATGGTCATGCCGGGCATGTCCAGGTTCTTGATGTCGCCGTGCTTGAGGGTGATCTTCCTGGCTTCCTTGTCGATCTTGCGCACTTCGCCTTCGGTCATCGAAGCGGGCATGCCGTCCATCTTCATGCCGGGCATG
>JAKLLB010000223.1 GCA_023150345.1 Aquabacterium sp. | reverse complement strand
CGCGAACTCGCCGAACAGGTGCTGGCCAGCCTGCAGACCTATGGCACCGGCCTGAACCTGAGTAGCTACGCCGCTTACGGCGGGGTCAGCCTCAACCCGCAGCAAAGCCGGCTGGCGCAGGGCGTCGATGTGCTGGTGGCGACGCCGGGGCGGCTGGTCGACCTGTTCACCAAGGGCGCGGTGCGGTTTCGCGAATTGCGCCTGCTGGTGCTCGACGAAGCCGACCGCATGCTCGACCTCGGTTTTGCCGAAGACTTGTCGATCCTGTTTTCGGCCTTTCCGCGCCAGCGCCAGACACTGCTCTTTTCGGCGACCTTTCCCGACGCCGTGCAGCCGGCTGCGCGACCCGCGCAGCGTCGAGGCCGGCCCGCGCAACGCGGCGGCGCGCAGCATCGAACAAGTCCTGATCCCGGTGAACAAGGCGCGCAAGCGCGAACTGCTGCTGGAGCTCTACCAGCGGCGCGGCTGGCAGCAACTGCTGGTCTTCGCCAAGACCAAGAAGGGCTGCGACGAACTCGCCGCCGCGCTGGCCGCCGCCGGCATCGCCGCCGACTGCATCCACGGCGACCGGCCGCAAACCGCGCGCAGCAAGGCGCTGGCCGCGTTCAAGGCGGGCGAGGTCAAGGTCCT
>JAKLLB010000222.1 GCA_023150345.1 Aquabacterium sp. | reverse complement strand
GCGTAATCATCGCGGCCGGGAAATTCCACGGTGTAATCGCCGCGCAGACCCCGACCGGCTCCTTGGTGACAAGAATCTGGCGATCCTTGAAGGGGGACGGGATCACCTCGCCGTAAGCCCGCTTGGCCTCCTCGGCGAACCACTCGACATAGGCCGCCGCGTAGGCGATTTCGCCCCGGGCTTCGGCCAGGGGCTTGCCCTGCTCGGCCGTCATCAGGCGGGCCAGATCTTCCTGGTTGGCCAGCAGCAGATCGAACCAGCGACGCAGGATGCGGCTGCGTTCGCTGGCCGTCGTCTCGCGCCAGGACGACAAGGCCCTGTCGGCCGCGGCAATTGCCCGTGCGGTCTCGGCGGCCGCGCACTGCGGCACGGTGGCGACAAGCTCGCCGGTTGCCGGATTGCCGATTGCCGCGCTGGCGCCGCTATCGGCGCCGACCCAGGCGCCATCGATATAGCAAGCCTGGCGGAGCAGGGTTTGATCGTTCAGGAACAGCATGGCAGACCTCCTTGAAAGTTTGACGGAAGGCAAGGGCCGAACGGCGCGGAGAGGGTGTTTTTCCGAAATTTCCGCGGTTGACCGTGAATGGCCGGGCCTGGGCAGGAAAAAACACCGCAGGGCGGGAGATTATCCCAGACC
>JAKLLB010000221.1:265-644 GCA_023150345.1 Aquabacterium sp. | reverse complement strand
CGCCGCAGTTGCGCCTGTCGGCGTTCGAGCGTGTCGTCGTCGTCGCGCGTGTCTCGCGCAGCGGCGGCGTCGACCCGCAGCCGGGCGACCTGGAGGGGCAGTCGGGTGCCGTGGCGCCGCGCGGTGCGGTCGCGCTGGCGATCGACCGCCTGCGCGAGTAGGGCCTCGGCCGGCGGGCCTACTCGTCGATCTCGATCTGGTAGCGCTTGACCTTGCGCCAGAGCGTCGACTTGTCGATGCCCAGGATCTCGGCGGTCAGCGCGATCCAGGCCCCGGGGGCGCCCATGCCCAGGTGCAGGCCCAACAGCCAGCCCAGCGGCAGGTTGACCAGCCACATGCTGCCCACGCCCGCCAGCAGCGTGAAGCGCGTGTCGCCGGC